>CAUGNZ010000024.1 GCA_959601045.1 uncultured Collinsella sp. | reverse complement strand
CAACATCATTGTCGCAGCCCCGACCCGCGGTCACGAGCGGGGGCTCCTATCTTTTCAGTGCCCTCGGATTGGGTCATAGTGTCTGTCGCTACCAAAACATCGGCGTTGCCTTGGTAGTCATTGGGGACAGACATAAATGAGTAGTCATTGGGGACGTTCTTAAATGACTACTCAGGATGAGCGTCCAAAAATCCGCGCTCGTTCGATTGGCGCATGTCTACGCAGCGTAGGTTGTCGAGCCTGGCCTTCAAATGGATACTGACTGTCGAACCGGTTCACTCCATTTCTTCAATTTGATTGGACAGCCCATGAACCAGACACGGCAAATCAATGCTTCCCATACTTTTTTGGCAGCGCATGTCATCAAGCGGCTGCGCGAAGAGCGCGGCCTCACCCAGCGCGCCCTGGCGGAAAGCCTTGGCGTGACCGATAAAGCCGTCAGCAAGTGGGAATCCGGCCGCGGCCTTCCCGACATTTCCCTCGTTGAGCCTTTGGCCCAGAGACTCGGCATAAGCGTGACTGAGCTTTTGGCTGGTGACATTCGGGCCAACGCCAACCGTGCAGGCAATATGCTCAAAGGCGTCTTTTACGTTTGTCCTATCTGCGGAAACGTTGTGCACGCGCTCGGAGAAGGCAGCTTTAGCTGCTGTGGCTCCACGATGTTTCCCCAGGAGGCCGAAGAGCCGGACGCGGATCACGCCTTTTCCATCGAGCGCATCGAGGACGATTGGTACGTCACGCTCGATCATCCCATGACCAAGGATCACTACATTAGCTTTGTGGCATATGCGACTATGGATGGCATCTGCTTTAAGAAGCTCTATCCAGAGCAATCGGTGCAGCCGCGCTTCCATATTACCGGGCGCGGCAGGATATATCTTTACTGCAACCAACACGGACTCTTTACGTCGCTGACGCCTCGCAAATAACGGCTGTCTATCCGCCCTCCTCATGCGTTCCCAGGGGACCCAAAATGAGCGTGGATAATCTACCGGTTTTGGCCTGTGCGCGGGCTCAAAGTGGGAGATTATCCACGCTCGTCGCTACTTGAGCCCGGGCAGGCGGGTGTAGGGAAACGACCGCTCTAAGAACTCGGAGCAGCGGGCGTAATCTTTGGCAAAGTAGCTGCTGTAGAGCGAATCGAGCACGTATTGCACGGCGATGTGGCTGGCGAACTGTGTGATGCGATGCGTCATGCTCTCGTGATCGCTCACCGTGAGATAGGCGGCAAAGCCGGGGTGAATGCGGGCGCAGTGCGGTGTGCCGATGACGATGACCGGGACATGCCGACTGCTGAGGATTGGCAAGATCTCCCTGAGGTTGGGGGCAAGGCCGCTGTAGGAGATAACGATTGCCACATGGTCGGGGCCCGAGGCGAGCGCCGTACGCACCTGCGTCTCGACACTGTCGTGGCACGTCGCGCTTTTGCCGGCGGAAAGTAGACGATCGCGGAACATTCCCGCTGGATACAGATTATGCGAGCCCGTGTAGATGTCCACGGTGCCGGCGCGCACGATTAGCTTGGCGGCCTGGTCGAGCTGTGTGGGGTCGAGCAGCTCCTGCGTTTCGGCCAAAGTGGTCTGATAGAGCCCCTCCATACGCTCCATCACCTGCGCAGGAGTGGAGGTGGCATCGAAGGGAAAGTTGATGTCCACGTCGCGCCGGTTACCCGTCTCGGCTGCCTGACGGATGAGCTCGACCTTGAGGTCTTTGAATCCCTCGAGGCCGAGCTTTTTGCAAAAACGGTGCACGCTCGCAACGGAAACGTTGGTGCGCGCGGCAAATTCCTTAATAGAGAGCCCGCGGACGTCTTCGCCCATGGCAAGGGCCGTTCGCCCAAGTTGTTGCTCGGTGGGGGTGAGGCTTTTGCCCTGCGTGATCTTCCGCCTGATATCCATATGGCTCCTATGCGTTTGCGTCGCGATAAACCAATCATAGCGATAAATAAAACGTTCGGCTTGGCTGGGAGTTTTGGTCCGCCGGTCTATGAACGACGGACCGCTCGACGCTGTGCGGGCCCTTGGCACGGCACCTTGGGCTTCAATCGTCGGGCGCGTGCGGAAGCACACATCCCTCCTCTTTCGGCCCAATTTGCCGCACCAGGGGCCCGCTCGCTGTTGTGGGCTCAACATAGGGCGCTGTCCTTGTTGGGCCGTTTGCGCCCGGGGCGTTACCCGAGCACGCGTACGGGCCCCAAGAGACCGCTGGGCTCGGAGGGCTCGGTCATGCCGAACACGTCGGGGACGGCGTGGTCGAGGGTGTTGATGATGTCAATCGTGAGCGCGTGCTCACCGGCTAAAAGTGCGGCGGCCTCAAAGCGGTAAGGCGGACAGATGCGGGTGCCGAGGGATTTGCCGTCGAGGGTGACGGTTGCGGTCTCAAAGACCTCCCCAAGGTCGATGACAGCGCGGCTGGCCGCTTCGCCCAGGACAAAGGAGGCCTGGTAGCGGAACGTGCCGGCCTTGCCGGGGAACTCGGCCGAGGAAAGGTCGTGCAGGTCTGCAAGCTCAACAGACTCGCCAAAGGCATCGGTACCAGGGGCAGAGAAGGCAACCGCCCAGGGCCCGTCGACGCATGTGGCTTCGTCTCCAGCAGTTGCCGCGCCGGCGGAACCTGTAGCCCCAAGGACCACGATGCAGCTCTCGTAGGGAGCCAGCTCGAGCGTGCCGTCAAAGGCGGCGGGATCGGTGCCGTTGAGCAGGTCGAGGCGCGCGCCTGCAACGGGTATGCCGTCGGCAAGCGCAATCTGAGTGGAGATACCCTGCTTGGGATGCTCGTTGACGAGCATCAGATAGGTCTCGCCCGCCCGCTCGTAGCGCAGTGCGCGCAGCCAGGGCTGGGACTCGGCACAAACCACGGTCTGCATACCGGCGTCGGCAAGCGTGCCTGCGAGCTCGGCGGTTGCCAGGAGCTTGATGCCGGCGACCGCGGCTGCATCCACGGAGGCAAAGCCCTCGCGGGCTGCAATATCACCGTCGTAGCGCTTGCTCGGCAACTCATCCAGCGCGTACACGGCAACACCTGCGGCTGCGGCGCGCGCGGCAAAGTCGAGCACGGCTCCGCCGACAAACTCGGCTCCGGGCATCACCAGGCAGCGGTATGCCTGGCCGTTCACGCCAAAGCCGCTACCGTCTGCGGCAATTTCAACGGCATAGCGCCCTGCGTCCTCAAATGCCTCTGCCGGCACGATGTCAAAGTCGACCTGCGCGCGCATAAGCTCGGAGGCGGCATGCTGCATAAAGTTCGCCTCGCCTGTCCACTCGGCGTCCGCATGGTAGAGAAGCGCCACCGGGGTCGTTGCGCGCCCGCCGCTCAGCAGGCTCGCCGTACGGTTCATGTAGCTCATGAGCTGCCCAAAGTGTGCAAACTGGGGGTTTTGGCCATGCGCATAGAAATGCGGCGGGCAGTCCCAGTCGGGGAAGGCGGCCATGCTAAAGGCATGCGGCACAAACCAATTGACGCCGCGCACCAAAAAATGATCGGCGATCCACTTCATCTCGCGTAGGCCTTCGTGCCATCCAAATGCGCCAAAGACCTCGGCCATGCAGCGCCCCTGCTTTTTGGGATCGAGGTGTGCTGCCGAGGAGCCCAGCTTGGGCAGCACGTAGTTATAGAACTCGAGGTCCCACACGCCGCGTCCGTAGCTGTGAAGGCCGCGGTCCATGCCGGGTACCAGCTGGTTGATCACGATGTCGACGCCCGCCATGTCCTGACCGCCCACGGCGCGGAAGTAGTGCCCGGCGCCCACGCCCAGGCGCGCGTGGCAGTCCTTGTCCTCGATAACGTGGCCGATGTACTGCACGCCGCGCGCGCGGCACCAGTCTCCGAGCTGGTCGCAGAAGCACTCCTTATAGAGGGTGCTCGCGATGTCCATATAGACGTGGCGTACGTGCGCGCCGGCCGGCTCGCGGTCCCACAGGTGCGGGAGCTCGGCCAGGTAGCGCTCGCCCAGTGCCGCGCGTAGGCGACGCTCAAGCTCGGCCGACCAGGGTAGGGGCGCGGTGGCCTTGCCGATGAGCGTGTCCGAGATGCCATCGGGGCCCGTGGTGCCCTTCTCGTTGGCAAATCCGGGCTCATCGGAGAAAAAGCCCAGGATCGTCTTGCCAAACTCATCGCCCAGATGCTCAAAATGCGGCTCGTAGACAGCATCGATGAGCTGCGCCACCGAGGTGCGGTCGACCATATTGATGTAGTCCTCGTTGTAGGAGGTCTTGCCGCTCGTGAACATCACGCATGCCTGCGTGAGGCCCGCAGGTGCATCGAAGACCAGGCGGCTGGGGTTGCCGTCTGCATCGTCGATTACTCGGTAAGCGACGTCGACGGGGCTGCCGTCCTGCATAAATGTCACGCCGTAGAAGCGCTCCGTTTTGTCGAGCATGTTGGCGAGCGCGATGCTCGCGGCGGACGTGGGGCCCACGATGTCGAACGTGCGGTGCGTGAGCACGATCTTGCGGAGCTCGGGCACGGCCTCCTTGACGGCGCCGTTGGCAAAGCCCGTGGGGAAGTGCGCGTCGTCCAAGATCCAGAGCTTAAGGCCCAGCTGCTTGCACTCGTCAATGACAAAGCGCAAGTTGCGCCACCAGCCCTCGCCGCAAAAATCGGGGTGTGGGCGGCTTTCGAGACAGACCTCGTGGATGTCGGCGCCGGCGATCTTCTCCAGATACTCGGCAATGGTCTTATGGCTCTCGCCCTTCATCCACAAAAACGGAAGCACATGGTTGTCGTATGTACCCTCGAGCACCTGCTGATAGTGCGCGGTCATGGATCCTCCTTGGCTCGATCGATCTGCTGCATAGCACAGATTATGGACGCGTCGGCGCGTTCTGCTAATATCTGAATCACGACGAACTATGACTAAATCAACGATTGGCAAGCCATGGAGATCGACGAGCTCGAGCGTAGGCTCAGCGAACTGAGCGCCAGTGAGATCGCTTATAAAGACGGCATGGCATTTGATTGGTCGATTATGACCGAGCATGTCGAAATCGACGGATGCCCAGTGCGCAAGATTGGGCAGCCAGGGTTTGCCTATGCCCAGCCCGGCATGCCGCGTGGCCTGACGATAAGGAAAAACTCGCGCTTTAATGCAGTTCCCGAGCACGTGCATGATTACGTGGAGATGAGCTATGTGTATCGCGGGCGCTGCCCGCAGACGGTGGCGGGGGAGAGGCTCGAGTTGCGCCGCAACGAGGTGCTTTTGCTCGACGCCCTTTGCCCTCATGCCGTGGCGGCGCTCGGCGAGGACGACATCATGCTGAGCATGACCGTTTCACGCTCTTTTTTGCGCCGGAGTCTCGAGTCGAGCCTCTCGCGCGAGAGCGCGGTCTCGCGGTTTTTGTTCAACGCGCTCAACAGCGAGACGGACCATCGGGGCCATGTCCGTTTTTACTGCGGCGAGAGCCGTCGGATTCGGCGCTACATGCAGGAGATGCTCTGCGAGCTGTACGACCCGAGCCCCAACGGTCCCGAGATCGTCTTGCGTCTGTTTCAGCTGTTTTTGGCCGAGCTCATGGATTGCTACGAGCGCGAGCTGGTGCGCGGCGCGGCGGACGGCACGGCGGGGCCCACTGCCCTGGTGACGGGAATGCTTGGCTATATCGATTGTGAATTCGCTGCATGCTCCCTCGAGGGGATGGCGGCGGAGTTTGGCTTGAGCCCTAATTATGCGACGGCGCTTCTCAAGCGCCATGTGGGCAAGACCTTTAGGCAGCTTGTGCAGGAACGACGCCTGGTACGTGCGGCCGAGCTTCTGCGCGGCGGCGCCACGGCCGGGGCGGCTGCGCATGCGGTGGGCTATGAAAACATGAGCTTCTTCTACCGTAAGTTTCACGACAAGTATGGCTGCACCCCCGCGGCATACCGCCGGTAAGCGCGGGGCGGATCGTCTTCGCTCCTTCGGTGTCAAAAAGTTTCAGCTGCAGCGCTGTTGCAGCGCGCGTCTGCGAAAAGAAGTGTCGGGTTTGGCACCCCTGCCCCTGCCTGTCGCGTGCGTGGGCGATACTCGGCCTATCGACCCGCAATGCAAAGGAGATGCTCATGGCAAACATCAAGTTCCCCGAGGGTTTCTATTGGGGCGGCGCCACGGCCGCCAATCAGTTTGAGGGCGCTTGGAACGTTGACGGCCGCGGTCCGTCGGTCGACGACCACTTCTTGGGTGGCAGCTACAAGGAGCCGCGCCAGATTACGATCGACATCGACCCTAACCGCTTCTACCCCAACCATGACGGTATCGACTTTTACCATCACTACGAGGAGGACATCGCGCTGTTCGCCGAGATGGGCTTTACCATGTTCCGCATGTCCATCTCTTGGAGCCGCATCTTCCCCAACGGTGACGACGCCGAGCCCAACGAGGCCGGCCTCGCCTTCTACGACCGCGTCTTCGACTGCCTGCGCGCTCACAATATCGAGCCGCTCGTGACCCTGTCGCACTACGAGATGCCCTATCACCTGGTCGAGAAATACAACGGCTGGGCGAGCCGCGAGCTCATCGGCTTCTTTGAGAAGTACTGCCAGACCGTCTTCGACCGCTATCAGGACAAGGTCAAGTTCTGGCTCACCTTCAACGAGATCAACTGCGGCACTCAGGACATGGGCAACCTCTTTGAGACCAGCATGATTCAGGGCTTTGAGGGCCCGGCTTCGGCGGTCCATGCTACGCCGCAGGCTCGTATGCAGGCGCTGCATCACCAGTTTGTCGCCAGCGGCCGCGTCGTGCGCTATGCCCACGAGCATTACCCGCAGTTTAAGATGGGCAACATGGACTGCTTCATCCTTTCCTATGCCGCCACGTGCGATCCGGCCGACGTGTTCGCCGCGCAGCAGGAGATGAATACCATGAACTGGTACTGCTCCGACGTGCAGGTGCGCGGCAAGTATCCGTTCTATGCCAAGCGCTTCTGGGCCGAGAACGATGTCGAGCTTGTGATGGAGGACGGCGACCTGCAGGATATCGCCGACGGCAAGGTCGATTTCTACACCTTTAGCTACTACATGTCCGGCACCGTGGGCACCCACAAGGATCACGAGATGACCGAGGGCAACATGACCTTTGGCGGCAAGAATCCCTATCTGGAGTCCACAGACTGGGGCTGGCAGATCGATCCGCTGGGTCTGCGCATCGCCCTCAACGAGATTTACGCCCGCTACGAGATTCCGCTGATGGTGGTCGAGAATGGCATGGGCGCCTACGATGAGGTCGAGGAGGACGGCTCCATCCACGACCCGTATCGTATCGCCTACTTGCGCAGCCACGTCAAGGCCATGGGCGAGGCCATTGCCGACGGCGTCGACCTGATCGCCTACACCTGGTGGGGCCCCATCGACCTGGTTTCCGCCGGCACCGGCGAGATGCGCAAGCGCTACGGCTTTATCCACGTCGATAAGTACGATGACGGCACCGGTACCTACGAGCGCCGCCGCAAGGACAGCTTCTACGCCTACCAGAAGATCATCAAGTCCAACGGTGCCGAGGGCCTGGATTAATCGACAATATGAGTGCCACCGGGGAAAAGCGTTGGGATGGGCTCGCGATTCGAGTCCCCACCTTAGCATTTGAACCATTTGGCACTATAATCACCATAGGCATGCGCACAACGTTGCGCTTAATCAAGAGGAGAAAACGTATGGGTCTGTTTGACATGTTCAAGAAGAAGGCTGAGCCCGCGACTGCCGCTGCTCCGTCCTCCATCTCTGCTTCTGCCGGCGCCGACGTGCTGTGCTCGCCCGTCAAGGGCAAGGTCATCAAGATGGCCGACGTGCCCGATCCCGTCTTTGGCGGCGAGGTCCTGGGCAAGGGCTGCGCCGTGTGGCCCGAGGACGATCTGGTCTACGCTCCCTGCGACGGCAAGGTGACCGTCACCATGGGTCACGCCGTGGGCCTGCAGTCCGATAGCGGCATCGAGGTTCTGGTGCACGTTGGCGTCGATACCGTCAACATGAACGGCGACGGCTTCGAGGGCTTCGTCAAGGCCGACGACGTCGTCAAGGCTGGCCAGCCCATGCTCAAGATCGACCGCGCCAAGATCGCCGCTGCCGGCTACAAGGACTGCGTCGTCGTGGCTGTGTCCAACACTGCCGAGTTCGCCGACGTCGAGCTCGCCGTCGAGGCTGACTCCGCTGTCGCCGCCGGCGATGTCATCGTCAAGGTCGTCCGCAAGTAAACTGCGGCAACATAAGGATGCGCAAGGGTGGTCGGGTTATCCGGCCGCCCTTTTTTATTACAATGCGGCGGAACGTTTTATTGCGCGTTGGGCGGAACGGTAAACCGTTCGGACGTTAAATCGAGCCGACTGCGCCTTTGCTTTGCCGGGGGTGTTCGTTAGCGGCTATAATGGCCTTATTGTTACGACGTGCACCGCGTCGGGAAGCGCGGTGCCGCTTGTTGGGAGGAATGTCATGAAGAAGAAGCTGCTGCTTGCGCCCCTGATGGCTGTTCTGGTCGCGTGCGTAGTTGTGCTTTCCGGCTGCGGAGGCCCTTCGGTTGAGGAGCTCATCACCGATGATCTTACGACGCAGTTTGACGAGGTCAAGAACGGTGGCGACGACTTCCTCGCCGGCCTGGAAGAGGCCTCGGGTGACGAGTTCGAGCAGCTGGGCATCGATCCCAAGGAGTACGCCAAGAGCTATCTCGAGGGCTTTGACTACAAGATCGGCGACGTGACGGTCGACGAGGACAAGGGTACCGCAACTGCCGAGGTCACCATTACCTGCAAGTCCATGAACCAGATCGTTGAGGATTTTGCCACCCAGTACCAGGAGAAGGTCGCCGCGCTCGATTCGATGCCTTCCGATGACGAGCTGTACAAGATGGCCGGTCAGGTTATGGTCGATGTGACCAAGGCTGCTAAGACCAAGGACACCAAGGTCACCTTCAAGTATTCCTGCAATGACGACGGCGAGTGGTCTGCCGACGATTCCGCAACCAACGAGATGATGAATGCCATGATGAGCTAGGGAGGGGGTTACGCGGTTTTGCCAAACCGCGTAACTGCTCGACGCTGCAAACGCCCCTAAGCGGCAATCTGACGTTCAATTTCAAGGGCGCGACCAGAAGGTCAGCGCCCTTTCATTTCACGTCACCTTGCTCGCTTAGGGGCGTTTTCGCTGTCCGTCCTCTACCCGCGACGTAGTCATTGGGGACGTTCTTAAACGACTAGTCGTTGGGGACACTCTTCGAACAACGGCGTTGCCATCGCTGCCGAAGGTGGCAGTTGGGGACGTTCCTTTTCTGCCGGCAGTTGGGGACACTCCTTGCGCCAGCGCTGCATCGAATGCTCGGGAAAGCGCGACCCGATTTTTGGCCGAATAGTGGGTTGCGGTTTCCGGATGGGGTGGGTTGCGGAAAGTGCGACCCGGAAAATCGCTCTGAAACGGGATGCCGTTTCCCCAACAGGCCCCAAACGGAAAGCGCATCCCATTCCAGAGCTCCAAAACGGGACGCGCTTTCCGCGCAGAAGAATTGTCGCAGCCGCGTTGAGCGGCGGCTTCGTTACTCGCCCAGAATCAGCGTCGTGAGCTCTGCCTGGGTGTCCACCACGTAGTCGGCGCCGGCGGCCTCCAGCTCTGCGCGGCCGCGGAAGCCCCAGCTGACGCCGGCGCTCTTAAGGCTGGCGTTGTGGCCGGTCAGAACATCGACATTCGAATCGCCCACATAGAGCGTGGTTGCCGGATTGGTGCCCAGCTCCTTCATCACGTGCAGCGTGACGGGCGCTTCGGGCTTAGGCGGAAACGCATCGACACGGCCTTGCACCAGCGCAAAGCGCTCGGAACCAAAGTATTTCTCGATAAGCGGGGCTGCCGAAATATGATCCTTGTTGGTGAGCACGGCAAGCTGAACGCCCGCTGTGCGCAGACGGTCGAGCATCTCAATCGTGCCGGCGTAGGGTGAGGTGTGGTCCTCCTTGTGCTCGCCGTAATAGGCCCTAAACTCGGCAAGCGTCTGCTCAAACATACGGCCGTCGCCCGCGTACTCGGCGGGCATAAAGCGCTCGACCAGCTTAAGCATGCCGTTTCCCACCTTGTAGCGGTACTCGTCCACGGCAAACGTGGGCCAGCCGTGCATCTCGCAGGTGTGGTTGCCGGCGGCCGCCAGGTCCTCGAGCGTGTTGAGGATGGTGCCGTCAAGGTCAAAGATCACGGTGGAAAAAGCTGCCATAGGTACGCTCCCATCTATATAGCTCACGCAAACGGCAACCATAATAGCGCGTGCCGCCCAGCCGGGAATGGGCGGGTCAAAAGTCCCGCGGGGCATTCGGGCCGCTCAATCTTGTGGGCGGGTTTGGTTCGTCAGCGGCCTGGTGGCGATAGAGGTTGCCTATAGGCGGTTATCCGGGAGCCATATGGCTCGGATATGGCGGTTTTTGTGTAGTGCATTGACCGATTTACCTGCGGTAACGTACACTTCCTCCGTTAAAAAATAGAAGCCGGAGCACGGGTGCGCGCGAGCGCATAAAGGGGAATCGGGTGAGAATCCCGAGCAAGGCGGTTACTGTGTGCGGGCGCGCCCGCGAGCCAGATTACCTGCCCGCGCTCTTCTCGAAACCGAGGGCCTCTCTGTTTGCCGCTGGATTCCGGTCTACAAGGGGTGCTGCTGAGCGTACGTTTTGCTGCCGATAGGGTGGCTGACGTGCGCCTTTGTGCTGCCGGGGCATCGCCTGCCCCGCCTTCTTCGCCACGGCTCTATTGCAAGTTCGCGAAAGAAGGAGAACGGGTGACGCGAAACAACATTATGCTCAAGCGCCTGGGAGCCGCTGCTTTCTCGGTGCTACTCGTCTGGTCGATGCCGGGTACGTCAGCATTTGCCGAGGGCGTGGCAGAGATCGCTGTGCAGGCGCAGGCCCAGGCCTCGCAGCAGGCGGATGCTGCCGAGAATGCCGACGAGTCGAGTTTCACTGCGGACGAGCAGACGGGTGCTGAAGGCGCCGAGGCGTCGGCGGGCGAGGCAAGATCCGACGTTGCTCCGTCTGCCGATGAGGGGCTTTCCGCCATGCTGAGTGCGGACGGGCAGAACGCCGCCGCGGTGAACGTCGACGATGACGACGCCGATGTTCAGCAGGCACGTGACGTGCGTGTCGCCAAGGCCGGCGAGACGGTGATGGTCTCTTCTGCCGATGAGCTGCCCACCACCATCGAGGCCGGGGTTGTCGTGAAGCTCGCGGCGAATATCAGCCTTGAGGCTGACCAACAGATCGAGACCGTGGCCGGTACGCTCGATGGCCAGGGCCATAGCATCGTGCTCAACGGCAAGGCGTTGGCGAAGAGTGTGACCGGTACAGTGCAGAATCTGGGCGTGACGGGTTCGATGTCGATTTCTGGCACCGACGGTCCTATCGCCACCACATGCTCGGGTACCGTGCAAATGTGCTGGTCGACGGCAAGCCCCTCTGACGACAATTGGACTTTCGCTGACGCTGCCGGTCTCGTAGGCACGCTCGATGGCGGTTCGGTGCTCAACTCGTATTACGCCGGCAGCCTCAGCGGCATGCCCCTTGGCGGCTACGGCCTCGTTGCCTGGTATAAGTCTGGCACCGTGGCCAACAATCTGTTCACTGCGGGCGATCAGGCGTGCGGCTACAAGGTTGATGCTTCCTTCGGCAGCAAAATCTCAACCGGCGAGCTCAAGACCCAGGCCTCGGTCGATAAGCTCAGCACCGATGCCCCTGCCACCGGCTTTATCTGGTCTGCGCAGGGCGGTTTGCCCGTACTGATCTCGGGCGGCGCTGCGGTCGTTGTGAACAAGGATGCCCTCAAGGCCGCGATTGACGATGCCAGCGCCAAGGTCGAGAACGACTACACGGCCGAGAGCTGGTCGAAGCTCGCCGAGGCCCTTGTGAGCGCTCAAGACGTCTACGCAAACGATGACGCCAAGCAGGCCGAGGTCAACGCTGCAACCAAGACGCTTACCGATGCCATTGCCGCACTCGAGAAGCCCAAGCCCACCGAGCCCGTGGCTCGGCCGCAGAACGTAGTGCGCCTGAGCTCGCAGAGCGACCTCGAAAACAAGTTCAAGCCCGCCGACGCCGACGCCTACTACGTTCTCGACAACGACATCACCATCGATGACAGCTGGTTCTTTGCCCCCATGGGCATGCTCGCGGGCACGCTCGACGGCCAGGGCCACACCATCACCTTCGCCAACGGCGGTGGCGTGAAGTCGCTCATGGACGGCGTTGCCTCCACGGGCGTGGTGCAGAACATCTCGTTTTCCGGTGAACTCAAGCAGGCGACGGACGGTAAGGCGTTCGGCCCCCTGGGCAACAAGGTTCAGGGTGCCGTGCTCAACTGCTCCACGAGTGTGACCGGCAAGGGCGTTGCGGGCTTTGCGCGTACGCTCGACGGCGGCATCGTGTCCAACTGCGTGTCGACCTCCGAGGGCACAGCGGGCGCGCTGTTCGCGACCTATAGCGCGGGCCAGCTCGTCAACACCTACTGGGGCGCATTCCTCACCAACAAGATGGACGCTCCCGCCTCGGCATTCGTCAACTCCTATGCCGTCGACCCCGCCGACATGGCCACCGATGCCTTCGCCGATCTTATCAACGCCAACTGCGGCGCCAACGGCAGCAGCTGGGGTATCGATAAAAATGGCACGCCGGTCTTTGGCTCGGGCAACAGCTACCAGGCGCCCGAGGACACCACGCCCGACGACGCCTACACCGTGAGCTTCACGGCCAACGACGGCACCAGCCAGACGGTTGCCGGCCATATGCTCGAGGTTTCGCCTGATGCTGTGGACGCCTACCGCAAACTTGGCGTCTTTGCACTTAAGGGCGTCCCGGCCACGAGCACCATCACCTGGGGCACCGATGACGCCAACCGCGGCAACATCGGCATCAACGAGTCCACGGGAGAGCTCTACGTCTACGACAACGCTACCGGCACGGTGACCGCCACCGAGCGCAAGGCCGATGGCTCCGAGCAGACCGTGGCTACCATCAAGATCAAGGCCAAAGCCAAGCAGTTCGACGACTTTGAGCTGTGGTATCGTGCCTCCGACGGCACCGTGAGCAACGTGACCGATGGTACGGCTACCGTCCAGGGCTCCGAGGTGCGCAACCTCGAGATTCGCGTGCATTACGTCGATGCCGATAAGGGCGAGTACGTGCCCGTCTCGTTCAGCCGCTTCCACTTTGCCTCGAGCGATCCTACGACCATCTACAGCAACGACTACTCGGCCTGCTTTTACTTCAAGCATGCCGGCAGTGCCACGATTACCGTTACCCCGCGCGACGCCGCATCTGCGGGCGCCGGCTCCAAGAGCGTGACGCTGACGTCCGAAGCCGTGGCCGCCACGTCCATCTCGATGGGCTATAACGAGGACGGCGCCACCGTCTACCTGCAGGGCCGCAGCCCACTCTCCGAGCGCGGCGCGTTTTTGACCGATCACGCACGCCCGGTGGTGGCGCCCGACAACGCCACCAACCGCGACAACTTTACCGTGACGAGCAGCGATCCTGCCGTGGCGGCCTACACCACCGCGGGCGAGATCGGCTACACGGCGTACAAGGCTGGCACCACCACGTTTACCGCGACGCTGCCCGACACGGACGCCGATGGCAAGGTCATCAGCGCGTCGTGCGACGTGACTTATGCTTACCAAAATCCGCTTGCGAGCGTGACGGCCGGCACGGACAGCCTCTACCTCAAGGCCGGCTCGGCGCAAAAGCTCGACCTGGCCTTTACCGGCAAGAACGACGCGGACGGCTGGAGCGTGACCGAACCCGGCCTCACCTGGACGTTCAAGACACTCGACGGCAAGGACGCCTCGGGTATCGTGGGCATCGACCGCAACGAGAAGGGCGCCTGGAAGCACGTTGACGGCGCTCCCGATGACGGCCTGTACGTGGCCTCGAGTGACTACACGGTGACGGCGCTTTCGGCCGGCACGGTGATCGCGACAGGTACGCCGGTGGACACGACTGCCGGTGCCGAGCCCGTGACGCTTACCATCACCGTGGCCGGTGTGGCCGCGAGCCCCGCCACGAGTGAGTCCGCCTCGGCGGGCATCGATGCTGCCGCTGCGTTCATCGACGCGCGCCGCAGCTCCGACGCCTTCCAGTATGGCGACGAGTGGGAGATCTACGACTTTGCCAAGGCGGGCCGCAAGATCGATTCCAAACTGCTCGATAACTACCGCGCCTCGCTGGCCGAGCACAAGGCCGAGTGGGGGAGTGCGACCTGCGCTCTGACTGAGACCGAGCGTGTGGCGCTTGCTCTCTCCGCCATCGGCGAGGACATCACCGACTATGACGGCGTCAACCTGGTCGAGCTCATCTGCGGCCGCACCGATATGACGCGCGCCAACGAGAAGATCTTCGCACTGATGGCGCTCAATGCGAGCGGCTCGGATGCGCCCGCCGGTTCCGCCTGGACGCGCGCGAGCCTCGTGGACGCCGTCTGTGAGCTCCTCGGCAGCGACGACGCTGTGGAAGGTACGCGACTGGGCGACGTGGACCTGACGGCTATGGCGATCCAGGCCGTGGCGCCCTATGCGGGCGACACCAAGGTCGATGCTGCCATCGAGAACGGCCTCTCCTACCTCAAGGGCAAGATGAACGCCGGTACCTGTGACTTCGGTTCTGCCGAGGCCAATGCCCAGGTGATCCTCGCACTGCTTTCGCTCGACCGTGACCCGGCCAACCCCGTCAACGGGTTTGCAAATGCCGCGACCAACGTGGTGTGTGCGCTGGACCTGTACCGCGTGGACGGCGGCAACGGCTATGCGCACAGCAAGGGCGGCGCGGCCAACGCCATGGCGACCGAGCAATCGCTCCGCGCGCTCACGACGTATCGTGTCTCCTCGGGAGAGACGATTGCCTGGAAGACGGCCGTGATGGCGGGCAAGGGCTCGAGCAGCAACGACCCGCAGAAGCCCACGGTGGCGCCGGGCGTTCTGACGCCGGGTACCGGGTCGGACAGCGGTGCAGGCAACGGAACCGGCGGTTTTGCGGCCGTGATGGCTCCTGTGGCCGCCAAGGCCACCGGCGATACCAAAGTCGAGGCTGAATCCGGCAAGAAGGATTCGATGGAGTCTTCCGTCGCCGGCAAGACAGACAAGAGCGGCAAAAAGTCGGGCACGTCCGGCAAGACCGCCGCGTTGAGCGCCGATGCTGCCAACAAGGCTGCGGACACGGGCTCGAACGGCTTTGCCATCGCCGGTGTTGCCGTGGGCATCGTCGGTATCGCGGCCGTCGGCGGCTGGTTTGTCTACACCAAGCGCCGCGCGGCGTAGCGACCCTCTGCCTACCAGGTAAATACTGCAAGGAGTATGGCCTTGCAAAGCGAAGGGCCCTCCTGCCGATCAGCTCGGCAGGAGGGCCCTTCCATCTCCTCGCGGTTTGAGTGGGCCAACGTCCCAGTGAAAATGGGCGGGCCGATTGTGGCCGGATGCTGAGCAGCTTGCAGAGCAGCCGCTAGCAAATTCTCGGCAGCTGTTCTCCTACGAGCATGTCGAGGATGCGGGTCGAGCCCCAGCCGGTGCGTACGCGCACGGCGGGACGGGTGCCCTCGGCAAGCGGTAGCACGCGGCCGATGATGGCGGCGTTCTCGCCGTAGCGGGCGGCGCGCATGGCGCTCAGTGCGGCATCGGCTTGCTCGGCCGGCACGACGGCAACCATCTTGCCCTCGTTTGCCACCTGCAGCACATCGTAGCCGAGCATTTCGCAGGCGGCCTGCACGTCGGGACGCACGGGCAGGGCATCTTCGTCGACCTCCATGGCAACACCGCTGGCCTGGGCAAACTCGTTGAGCGTGGACGCCAGGCCACCGCGCGTGGGGTCGCGAAAGCAACGCGTGCCGGGCACTGCGGCCAAAACGTCGGCAATCAGGTGGTTGAGCGGCGCGGCGTCGCTTTCGATCGTGCTCGAAAACGCCAAGCCCTCGCGTTGGCTCATGATGGCGATACCGTGGTCGCCCAGCGTACCCGATACCAGAATGACATCGCCGGGCTGGCAGTTGGCACCGCTGAGCGCCACGCCCGCGAGAACCTCGCCCACGCCGGCGGTATTGATGTAGACGCCGTCGGCCCCGCCGCGCTCGACCACCTTGGTGTCGCCCGTGATTATGGACACGCCCGCCTCACGCGCCGTCTCGGCCATCGTCTGCACAATCTGGCGGAGCTTATCCATGGGATAGCCCTCTTCGAGGATAAATCCGCACGACAGGTAGCGCACGTTGGCGCCTGAGGTCGCGACGTCGTTGACGGTTCCGCACACGGCAAGGCGGCCGATGTTGCCACCGGGGAAGAACTGCGGCGAGACTACAAAGCTGTCGGTCGACATGGCGATGCGTCCGCTTGCGGGCAGCGCGGCGACGCCGGCATCGTTGCCCTCGAGCAGCTCGGGCGACCCAAAGGCATCCAAAAAGACCTCATCGATGATGCGTTTCATCATCTGACCGCCAGAGCCGTGGCCCAACAGGACGGTGCTATCGGTGATGCTATGGGACATATCCAAAACTCCAATCGTGGGTGGTGCCGGCGTGCGGGTGCGTCCGGGTTAGTCGCGGTAGCGGTAGTAAGCCGCGCAGCTACCCTCGGAGCTCACCATGCAGGGGCCGACGGGATGCTCCGGTGTACAAGCGTGGCCGAACAGGGGGCAGCTGCTCGGCGTAATGGCCCCGCGCAGCACGTCGCCGCAGCGGCACCCACGCGGCTCGACCGTCGCCTCAGCGGGCACGTCAAAGCGAGCGCGGGCATCAAAGCGCGAGAACTCGTGGCGGATGGAAAGGCCCGAGTTGGCAATCGGCCCCAGCCCACGCCACGTGGTGTCGCATGGCTCAAACACTTGCTCGACTAGCTGGCGCGCCACGGGGTTGCCGTCTGCGTTGACCCCACGGCGGTAGGCGTTGCCAATCGCGGGTCTGCCCTCGACAACCATCTGGACCAGCATGCAGATGCCCTGCAGGATATCGACCGGTTCAAATCCCGTGACCACACCCGGGGTATTGAACTCGTCGACCAAAAAGCTAAAGGGCGCCAACCCCGTGATGGTGGCGACGTGGCCCGGCAGGATAAAGCCGTCGATGGCGGTCTCGGGATCGTTGGCGATGGCGCGCAATGCCGGCGGCGTGGTCTTGTGGGCGCAATAGACCGAAAAGTTCAAAAGCCCGCGCGCCTCGGCCTCCAAGATGGCGGCGGCGATGGTGGGCGTTGTGGTCTCAAAGCCCACGCCCATAAAAATGACTGGACGATCGGGGTTTTGCTCGGCAATGTCGAGCGCGTCGAGCGGGGAGTAGACGATGCGGATGTCGCGCCCTGCCGCCTTTTGCGCAGCTAGCGAGGTGGACGATCCGGGCACGCGCATCATGTCGCCAAAGGTGGTGATGATGGCGCCGTCCATGTTGGAAAGCGCGATTGCGTGATCGATGTCGCGGTTGGCGGTGACGCAAACGGGGCATCCCGGGCCGCTTAGCAGTTTGAGTCCCGTCGGCATAATGGAGCGAAAGCCATAGCGGCCAATGCTCACGGTATGCGTACCGCAGACTTCCATAAGGTTGATGCTGCGGTTGCCGACAAGCTCGTGAATACGATCGATGAGCTCGCGAGCCAGCTTGGGGTCGCGAAATGCCGAAAAGTCGATACCGGAGCGAACCGGCTGCGCCGCCGCCACTAGTATGCCTCGGCCGGGTTGGTGGCGAGCTGGTCCTCTTCGGCCAGCTCGGCCATGGTATTGACGAGTTCGAGTGTCTCTTGGGCTTCCTGCTCGTCGACAATCTGAATGCCAAAGCCGGCGTGCACGAGAATATAGTCGCCTACCTGTGCCGTCGGCACGAGGCGCAGCGAAACGGAGCGCTCGATGCCCATCATGTCGACGGTCGCCTTAAGGTCGTCGTCGCGTTTGACCACTTTACCGGGAACGGCAAGGCACATAATGTTCCCCTTTTATACGTTTTGCGCTGGATAGGCGCCTAATTACCCATCAGTTGATGGTAGCGCTCGCGGGAGTCACGAGCAAACGCGTTACACCTGTGAGACGGCGGCGCGCAGGCTGGCAAAACAGCCTATCGCAACGCCGTCTGCGCGAGGCGAGCGCGAGCGATGGCGGCCTGACCGTAGGCGATGCAGCCGTCGTTGGCGGGTACAGCGTGGGGGACCAAGACGGCAAGACCGGCGTCTTTGAGTTCGTGGGTAAGGAGCTGAAGCAAAAGCCGGTTCATGAACACACCGCCCGAGAGCGCGACGGTATCGATGCCCTCGCGCGCGCAGATTTCGCGTGCGATTCGTGCCGAAGAGCGCGCGATGGCGATATGGAAGTCGAGCGCGAGCCGGTCGGCCGGCGCGCCTGCCTCGATTCCATTCAGAAGAGCTTCGATGAGCGGTTGGGGGTCCAAGATGGGGGAGTCGTCGGCAGGCGTGAATACGCCTGCATGATTGCCGTCGAGACGAACGGTCTTACCGTCAAGCGCGCGCCAGGCGGCGGCTTCGAGTTCTATGGCGGGTTCGCCCTCGTAGGTTGCCTTGCCGCAGATGCCCAGAATCGCTGCCGCGGCATCAAAGAGACGCCCCATGCTGCTGGTACGCGGGCTGTTGATGCCGCGCTCGATCATGGTGGCTGTCACGCTGCGCGTTTGCTCGTCGAGGGTGCCCAAAAGCCCCGCGGCACCCGGATGCTCGAGCAGGCCGAGCTCGCTCAGCAGGGCAAAGGCGTTGCGCCGGGCATCGCGCACGGATGCGGCACCGCCTGGCAGCGCCCAGGTGCGCAGGTGCGCGGCGCGGTCAAAATCGGCAAGGCCGGCGACAAGGAACTCGCCGCCCCAAATGGTCCCATCGGTGCCCGCCCCCGTGCCATCAAAGGCGATGCCAAGGACGCGCGCGTCAGTTGTAAGCTGGCCCGCGGCGATAGCCTCGGCCATTACGCTCGCGATATGCGCATGATGGTGCTGTACCTCGACGAGCGGCAGATTGCATTTTCGCGCCTGTTCGCGCGCCCACTGACTCGATAGGTAGCTGGGGTGCAAGTCGCAGGCCAGCGCGGCGGGCGTCAAGTCAAAAAGGTCTTCCAAGCGCGTGCTCGCGGCGCTCCAGGCATCGAAGGTCGCGCCGTTTTCGACATCGCCGATATGCTGCGACACAAAACAGGCCACATGGCCGTTCGCATCCTCGCGTGTGAATGCGATCGTTGCCTTTTGCTGTGGGCCGCAGGCGAGCACGCAGGGTGCAGTGCCGTTGAGCGCCGGCAACGACAACGGTTGCGGCGCATATCCGCGTGCGCGACGCACAGGCATGACGGTGCCGTCGACCACACGTACCACGGAGTCGTCATAGCGCGAGAGGATTGCGCGGTCGTTGCCAAGTAGCGCATCGGCAATGCCGGCGGCAACGAGGTGTTCCCAAGCAAGGCCGTCATCAGTTTCGATAGGTTCCTCGCTCAGGTTTCCGCTGGTCATGACGAGCGCGTGCATGCCGCGCGCCGCGGCTGCGGCGAGCAGCAAATGTTGAAGCGGTGTATAGGGGAGCATGACGCCGAGCTCGGGTAGATCGTGCGCGACGGATGGCGCGAGTGTAAGGCCGTCGGGGGAATCTCCCTCGCCAACAGCACGTCGGCGCAACAGCACAATGGGGCGGATGCTACCGGCCAGCAAGCCGTGCTCGGCATCACCGACATGGCACAGGCATTCAGTATCGGCAAGGCTGCGCACCATAACGGCAAGTGGCTTGTTGCTGCGACGCTTGCGACAGCGCAACTCGCACACCGCCTGCTCATTGGCGGCGTTGCAGGCCAGATGGAATCCGCCCAGCCCCTTGATGGCGACAATACCGCCGCTGGCCAGCAGCTCGACACAGCGGTCAATAATGGCATCGCTGGTTTCGCGCGTGCTGCCGACGGCTGGCGTCGCCCCCGAGCCTTCGAGCTCCATGTCGCCCGCCGCCTCGCGCCAGGTAATATGTGGCCCGCAGTCAAAGCAGGCATCGGGCTGCGCATGAAAGCGCCGGTCAAGCGGGTCGCCATACTCTGCGGCGCACTCGGGGCACATAGGAAAGCAATTCATCGACGTGGCCGCTCGGTCATAAGGCAGAGACCGGATGATGGTAAAGCGCGGCCCGCAGTTGGTGCAGTTGATAAAGGGGTAGTGATAGCGTCGGTCGGCGGGGTCGAACAGTTCGCGCAGGCAGTCGTCACAGGTGGCGATATCGGGGGAGATGAGCGTCGTGTGCACGGTCTGATCCCGCGACGCTACGATGCGAAAGACCTGCTCATCGTCGGCATCCCAAGCGTCGGGCTCCAGGTCTGCAACAGCGACATGCTCAACGCGGGCCGCGGCAGGCGCGTGCTCCGACAGCGCGGCGACAAAGCCGTCGAGTGCCTCGACCGAAGCATGCGCCTCGATGTGCACGCCATCGCCCGCGTTGAGCACCCAGCCGCAAATGCCATGCGCCATAGCCTCGCGATACACAAATGGCCGCATGCCAACGCCCTGCACAATGCCCGTCACATGAATATGCACATGCCGCATGTGGCTTCCCCTCGTCAAAACCGACTAAAAAGGGACAGGTTTATTTTGGTCGGTAAAACTTCTAAACCTACCAAAATAAACCTGTCCCTTTTTGGCAGGTGCGCTGCGGGAAATCCCGTTACAGCCCCAGGCTTTGCTTGGTGGCGGCGCAGGTGAGCTCGCCGTGCTTAACGCCGCGCAGCCCCAGCAACCGGTCCGCTAGCTCATAGACGCGTTTGCCGCGACCCTTGAGCGCCAGAATCTCCAGGCAGTTGTGGTGGTCCAGATGCACGTGCATGGTCGAGACGATCTCGTCGGTGTAGTCGTGCTGCACCTCGTCCAGACGGCGCGTCAGATCTCCGGTATGGTGGTCATAGATCATGGTGAGCGAACCGATGACCTGCTCGTCGGGCGTGCGCATCTGCTCCTTGGCGATCGAGGCGCGAATCAGATCGCGTACGGCCTCGGATCGGTTAGCCACGTCACCGCGGCGTGCGATCTGCTCGTCAAAGCGGCGCAGCAGGTCGTCGGGCGCGGTGACCGAAAAGCGGACTAGCTCGGAGTTGGAGCCGCTGCAGCGGCAGCTCGCGTCGTCGTCCGCACCGTGATTGTGCGCGTGCTCGTGCTCGGCCATGTTACACCAGTTTCACAGAGCCGACGGAGTTGTGGTCGGCCTCGATGGCCTCCTCGTAGCCCTCGAGCGCATCGTGCGCCTCGTGCAGCGCAGACATGGCGGCCTCGAGCTTGGCGCCAATGCGTTCCATGTCAAAGTTCTCGGTCGCATGCAGCAGCTGATGGCTCCACTCGTGAGCGAGCTCAATGGTGTCGTCGACCTGCTTGACGCTCATGGCAAGCTGGCTCATGTTCATTCCGACGTCATGCATGGGAATCTCCTTTTGTACGGGGCGATATGGTGGTTCAGATTCTACTACGCCCGCCTTGAGCGCCGCCGCATAAGAAAACGGGTGCGAGTCCGTCTGACCCGCACCCGTTCACTGGGGGCTGTTTGTGTCTACCATACTATCCGTGGTCGCATGCCTTGCGTTTGGCACTCCGGTGAGCGGTGCGAAACCGCTCATGGACGGCAGACAAGTAACAAGCGTATTACAGATGTTTCTCCAGCAGTGCCTGAAGTCTTGCCTTGGGTAAGGCGCCAACCGAGCGGTCGACCTCCTCGCCGTTCTTAAAGACGATCAGCGTGGGGATGCTCATGACGCCAAACTTCATGGCCAGGTCCTGGTTGTCGTCGACGTTGCACTTGGCCACAGCCAACTTGCCGGCCAGCTCGTCGGCAACCTCGTCTACGATGGGCGAGAGCGAGCGGCAGGGGCCGCACCACGGGGCCCAAAAATCAACCAGTACGGGCAGGCTATCGTTGACGACAGCGCCGAAGTTCTCGGGGGTAATCTGCTTAATGTCAGCCATGGTGACCTCCATAATACGACGCGGCTCGGCCGCGTAAAACTCAGTACGACCGTGCTTATACCCAGCGGCCCGCAAAGCAACCACTCGCGGGCGGCTCTTTTATATAATGGTGGGCACGCAAACGATTGGAGAGCGCATGCCCACGTCACAAAGCCAAAAAAAAGAAGCCATCGCTCAGGCGACCGAGCAGGAGCTCGCGTCGCTTGCAGATCGCGGTGTGCGTATCGCGGGCAACGCGTGCTCGCCGATTGTGCTGGTCAAAGGCGATTTGGATGAAGCCGAGTGCTCGGGCGGCGAGCTGGCCGCCGGCGCGGATGGCGCCGCGTTGCGCAAGGCGCTCGGTGCCATCGGATATGCCCCCGAGGATTTTTGTGTGCTGGCAAGCGTCGCCGGCGCGGGCGACGGAGCGGTCGCGGCGGGCGAGGCCCTGACGTGCGACCTGTTCCGCGAGGCGCTGGAGACCTTGGACCCCGAGGCGGTGCTGCTGCTGGACAACAGTGCGGCCGATGTCATGCGCGAGACCTATGCCGATATGCTTGTGGCAATTGATGACTTTGACACCGCCATGCTCAAGCCCGGCCTGGTCGCCCATGTGCAGGGGCGCCGCGTGCTGGCGCTCGACGGTTTTGAGGCGGCGCTCACCGACAAGGCCGCCAAGCAGCGCATGTGGGCCTACATTAAGCAGCTGACCCCGGCGGCTGCACCGCTGTAGCGAGGTTGGCGGCAGCCCCTACATCACGGCGCGCAGCTCAAACCGGTCGCCGTTAATGCGGAACTGGCAGTTGCCGTTCATGCGCTCGACGGCAAGCATAATGCTCTTGGTGCCAAAGCCGTGCCCAGTGTGCTGAGTCACGGGCATGCCGTCGACCATGTGCGGCGCACGGCCAAACGTGTTGGAAACCAGCAATAGAAGCTGACCGTCTTCGTAGCGAAGGTCCAGGTCGACAAACCGCTTGCCTTCGGGGGCGGCGCTCGCCGCGGCGATGGCATTGTCCAGGGCGTTCGATACCACACTGAATAGATCGACATCGCCCACGTGGACGGTTTCGGGCACGGCGGCGTGCAGGTCGGCGGTGATGCCGTGCGCGTTGATGTCCGCGGAAAGCGACGAGAGCGCAATGTTGACCGTTTCGTTGGCGCAGTAGCGGCGCACGGCGGTGCGGTCGTTGGTCTCGCAGAGCGCGTCGATGCGCTCGAGTGCCTCATCGGTGTGACCCTCTTCGATCAGGGCCGCTAGACCGCGCAGGTAGTGGCGCATGTCGTGACGGAGAACCGAGAGCTCGCGTCCGGACTGGCGCCAGGCTTCGAGCTCTTTGATGGCCGCGCTGTCGCGGGTCGCGAGCATCCAGCGCTCGCGCTCGGCGATTTCCTTTGCCTCGTATTCGCGAAGGTAGACGGCAAGAAACATAAGGTAGAACGCGCAGAGGGCGAACGCCAAAAACTCAACGGTTACTACCGAGCCCGAGTGGAAGAGCGTGGTATAGACGTTGGTGGCGTAGTCGAAGATGTAGTAGACGAGCGGCAGGATGAGCAGAATCTCCAACTCGGTGGGGCTTTTGGCCGCCAGGCGCGGACCGATGTCTCTGGCCCAATGCAGCAAGATCGCAAAGACGCCGAGCGTCGTGATGATGCGCGCCGCGTAATATGCGATTTGCGAATCGGTGGCAGCGAATGCGGCGATGCCCATCCAGTTGCTAAACTGGCAGCTCAGGTAGGCACTGGTAACGCCCAGGATGGCGAGCAGCGGACTCAGGCGATAGCGTACGCACAGGTAGACGACAAGCGGCAGATGCACGACGAGTGGATAGGCCTGTCGGGCGAAAAGCTCGCCGCCGACGGCATTGGCGAGGCCGAATGCGCATCCGGTTACGGCGCCGACCCCCACCAGCTTCCACCGTATGCTGAAAACACCCGGACGATGCCGTGCAGATCGCTTCGCTCTGCTATAGTCTCCCAAATTCACGTTTTCTATTGGGATGGTGGTTAATATGGGCGACATACTCGAATCGTTCCTGCGCGTGGCGATGGTGGTGTTCATCGTCGGTCCGCTCACTGCATGGGTCGCCCGTCGCGGCGCGCGCGAGCGCAGTGAGGCGACGGACAGCCTCGATCGCTTCACGGTGCGCATGCCCGCTGCCATTCGCACGATCATCGCCTGCTGCGCCGTCGCGTTCGAACTGCTCATGCTGGGTGTCTACGTCTGGCAGGGCGTCTCGTTGGGCGAGTGGGACCACGAACTTGTGTGGTTCGGTCACGCCATGGCGCTCGCGGGCATGGCCATCTGGGCCCTGCTGAGCATCCCGCGCATCGACGTGGACGGTGAGCGAATTCTCTCGCGTAACGCCTTCGGCATCCGCAAGGAGACGACGTTTGGCAACATCACCCGTGCAACGCTTCACACGCAGATGATGAGGATCGACCTGTTCGAGGGCGACCGGAAGTTCTGCTCGATAAGCCTCGAGGGGGTGTGCTCGCTCAACCTCCTCGCCCGTCTGGAGGAAGAGGGCATCGAGGTCTCGGACGCTGTTGACGGCCCGATGACCAAGGCGGGTCTGTGTTGGTCTGCCATCAAGCCGTTGACGATTGTTTTCAACGGTATGGCGCTCGTCTTCTCGCTCGTGATCGCCTTCATGGCTGTTTTCACCGACGCCGGTGCTCGTCTGCTCCTGCTCGTCCCATGCCTCTTCCTGTTCATAGGGGGACTCCTGCCTCTGCTCATGCTCAGCATGCCCGCCCGTGGTATCTACGAGATCGGCAGACAGGAGCGCGAACTCGGTTTCTCCTTCGCCGAGGAGATGGCGAGCCGAGGTGCCACGGGCACCTCGCTTGTCGACGACGATTGGTTCATCGAGATCAGCAACGCCCGCGTCGTGGCGTTCCGCCGCGATTATCTCAAGAAGGTCACGGCGCACGAGGATAGCGAGAGCGGCGACCGTTGCACGGTGACCACGAAAGGCGGTCGCAAAATCAAGGTGTACGCAGCGGGCAGCACGCTCGAGGACCTGCGCTCGTGGTTCAAACAGGGTGCCAAGGCCAGAAGCACGCTCGACCGTGCAGAGGACGTGCTCGAGACGACGTCTGATTGGGTTGTCTGACCTGTATCGTCTTTTCGGACACGCATGCTAGAGGCCCAATCCTTTAGAATGCATTCATCGACGACCGAGAGGACGGTATGCTATGTCCAACCCAGCCGCCAAGTACACCGACGAGTTCAGGCGCGAGACCGCCGACTACATCATCTCGACGGGCAGGCCGATAACGGAATGCTGCGCAGAACTGGGCCTGAATTCCAAGACCGTGAACAAGTGGGTGCAGAGCCGCCGGCGCGAGCTTGCCGGCGGGCCCGACCCCAAGGCCGAGGACCGCGAGCTTCGCGAGGCGAAAAGGCGCATACGCGAGCTCGAGATGGAGAACGCCTTCTTGAAAAAAGCCGCGGCCTTCTTCGCCAAAAGCCAGGCGTAGCCGCATGCTACCGGATGATGTTGGCGGAGAAGGCCGAATTCCCGGTGAAAATGATGGCCCGCGTGCTCGGCGTGAGCCGATCGGGCTTCTACTCGTGGCTCTCCAACGGCTGCCCGCGAGAAGACTGGTCGGCCGAGCGCGAGGCGGTCCGGCGCGTGTGGCTGGAGTCGGACCGCAGGTTCGGCTTCCGGTTCGTGAAATGCTTCCTGCCCGGCGAGTTCTCCGGATTGACCCTGTACAGGGTGCGCAAGCTGATGCGCGAGCTGGGAATACGCGGCTGCACGCCCAACGCCAGGAAGCGCACCACCATCCCCGACCCGAAGGCCAGGCCCCGGCCCGACCTGGTGCGCCGCGACTTCACCAGTCCCGTTCCAACCTGCAAGCTCGTGGGCGACATCACCTACCTGCGCACCGGCGAGGGATGGCTGTACCTGTCGACGGTCATCGACCTCAACACCCGCATGGTGGTGGGCTGGTCGCTCTCCGAGCGCATGACCGCCGACATCGTGGTTTCGGCGCTGGCGTCGGCCAAATCGCGCGGCTACGTGGCCGGCAACGCGATATTCCACGCCGACCGCGGCGCCCAGTACACCAGCAGGCTTCTGGCCGAATGGGCGCGCGACAACGACGTGCGGCTGTCCTGCAGCCGCGCCGGCAACTGCCACGACAACGCGGTGGCCGAGTCGTTCCTCGCCACGCTGAAGAACGAGATGTACTACAGGCGCAGCTTCCCGACCAGGGATTCCGCCAAGCACGCGGTGGTCGAGTTCATCGAGGCGTACTACAACCGCCGAAGGCCCCGCTCGACGATCGGCTACAAGGTGCCGGCCGAGGCCATGGCGGCCTTCTTCGAGAGAACCGAGCCCAAGCTCGAGGCCATGCCTATGGCCGCTTGATTTCTCGAGCATGCGTGTCCGAAATCTTGACACAGGTCAGAAGGCCTCGATGCCAGCGCTGCGCCGATATGGGGCAGCGGCCCCCCGTTGGCCGCCATGGCCCTGACTTCCGAGCGTATGCTGGCGCCGCTCGTCTTAAGACGTTGACCTCCATCCGGAGCCTGCGGTTCTCGCGCTCGGGCTCCAGGATCCGGTTCTACTCGGGCGTGCGGTTGTCGGCGGCGCGCGGCGAGCCGGTCTCGTTTATCGACTTGACCCGCCTCTCCACGGTGCTCTTGTCGAGGTCGCACTCGTCCATGGCCTCGCGCCTGGGCTTTCCGGCGTTGTGGAGATCGACTATCTTCCTCTTGAACTCGTCGGTGAAATGCCTCGGTCTGGGGCCGGTCGAGGCCGAGCCCCCGGTCCGGCTGGGGTAGCATGTCGCTGCGGACCATTGTCTTTCCTCTCGTTGAATATCTAGGCGCTGACGATTCTAGGCGATGGCCCTCTCTTGCTTCTTACACCTCGATTGTGCTCGCTACCCCCAGCGGGCCCGGATCGAGCGATTCGGGCCCGCTTTTGGGGCCTGCCGGAAACCCGGTGGTCAAAAAGGGCCAAATATGAGTACTGTTACCAGTTTGGTGGCAGCCAAATGGCCTCAAAAATCGGTGCCAGAGGCCAAAAGTGCATCGATTTTCGTTCTTCAGAGTCGCGATCGGGCTCCAAACAAGGCGATTTTGCTGCTCTGGACCGGAAAATCGATGCTACTAATTTGGTGACAGTACTCATATTTGGCCCTTTTTGACCACTGCCCCTTGGTCCAGGACAAAACGGGCTGCCCGAATCATGGGGCGGGTCCATTTTCGGCTGTCCTCAGCTTGCCAGTTCGAAAATGGACCTGCCGCATGATTGAATCTTTATTTCAACTTTACACCTAGGTTTACAGCTGTCTTGTCAGCTGTAAACCTAGGTGTCATACTAAAGCCCCAAGATTCGCCAAAAGAGAGGGGCCTTGATGGCACAGAGCGCGAACATGGATGCGTCGGAGCTTGCACGCGATATCGCGGCCGGCCTAGCATCGGCAACGACGGCAACGGAGCGCGCGGCACTGGTGCCCGCAGAGCTCGTCGAGGCCATTCAGCAACTTAAAACCCAACGCGACGCGGTGATCCTGGCGCACTATTACGTGGCGCCCGAGGTTCAGGCTGTGGCCGATTACGTCGGCGACAGCTTCTACCTGGCAAAGCTTGCCAAGAGCCTGCCGCAGCAGACCATCGTGCTGTGCGGCGTTGAGTTTATGGGCGAGAGCGCCAAGCTGCTCAATCCCACCAAGACCGTGCTGCTGCCCGAGCCGGGCGCGGACTGTCCCATGGCGCACATGGTCAAGCGCGAGACGGTCGATGCGGCGCGCGCCGAGTACGGCGACGACCTGGCCGTGGTCTGCTACGTCAACTCCACGGTCGAGATCAAGAGCTGGAGTGACGTGTGCGTTACCAGCTCAAACGCCGTCAAGATCGTCTCCGAGCTGCCGCAGCAGCACATCTTGTTCATTCCCGACCAGAACCTGGGCCGCTTCGTAGCCGAGCAGGTGCCCCAAAAGCACGTCATCCTCAACAACGGCTACTGCCCGCGCCATCACATCATCACCGTCGAGCAGATCGTTGACGCGACGGAGGCCCACCCCGACGCGCTCGTGCTGGCGCATCCTGAGTGCAAGGCTGACGTCCTGGCTGAGGCCGACTACATCGGCTCCACCGCCGGCATCATCAAGTATGCCGAGGAGTCCGACGCGAGCGAGTTCATTATCGTGACGGTCCGCGGTGTGCTCTACGAGCTCGAGCGCCGCTGCCAGGGCACCGGTAAGAAGTTCTACTTCCCCGCGGTGCAGCCCACCTGCGTCAACATGGATCTCATCACGCTCGAAAAGCTCGTGCGCTGCCTGGAGACGGGTGAGGGCGAGGTGCAGATCGGCGTGTCGGACGAGGCTGCCGACCAGGCCAAACTTACGCTCGACCGCATGCTCGAGTACGCAGCACGCTAGAACAATGTGGCATGAGGGACGGTTTCTTATGTCACATTCAAGGGAGAGGATTCCTGTGGAAACCAAGCAATACCCCGATATGGAGTGCGACGTCGTCATTGCCGGCTGCGGCGTAGCGGGCCTGTACGCGGCGCTCAACCTGCCGACGAGCACGCGCGTGATCATGCTCTCCAAGGGCGCGGTCGACGAGTGCGATTCGATGCTCGCGCAGGGCGGCATCTGCGTGCTGCCCGAGGGCTCGGACTACGATGCCTTCTTTGAGGACACCATGCACGCCGGCCATTACGAGAACCGCCGCGAGAGCGTCGACATCATGATCCGCTCGAGCCGCTCGGTCATCAACGACCTGCTAGCGATGGGCGTGGATTTTGAGCGCAAGGCCGATGGCGGCCTCGACTTTACCCGCGAGGGCGCGCACAGCCGTCCGCGCATTGCCTTCCATGCCGACATTACGGGCAAGGAGATTACGACCAAGCTGCTTCAGGCCGTCCGCAAGCTGGATAACGTGCAGATTCTCGAACACGTTGCCATGACCGACATCCTGACGGCAGAGCGCGATGGGGCCACGGTGTGCACTGGTGTCGTCGCTGTTGCCGTGGACGAGGACGATTCAGCTCGCCCCGCCGACGAGCTGGCAAATGCCGCTGAGGGCGTGCATGTCGGTAAGCCGTTTAAGATCCATGCCCGCCATACGCTGTGGGCGACGGGCGGCATCGGTGGCGTATACGACCATTCGACCAACTACCCGCAGCTCACGGGCGACGCCTGCTACATCGCGCAGGAGCACGGCATTAAGATGGAGCACCTGGACTACGTGCAGATCCATCCCACGGGCCTGTTCTCGCCGCAGCCAGGCCGTACGTTCCTGATCAGCGAGAGCTGCCGCGGTGAGGGCGCGATTCTGCTCAATGCCGCCGGCGAGCGTTTTACCGACGAGTTGCAGCCGCGCGACGTTGTCGCTGCCGCCATCCGCGAGCAGATGAAGCAGGACGGCACCGAGCACGAGTGGCTGAGCTTTGCCCCCGTCGAGCGCGACGTGGTGACTGGGCACTTTGCCAACATTCGCGCGCGCTGCCTTGAGGACGGTCGCGACATCTTGGACGAGCCCATCCCCGTTACGCCCACGCAGCACTACTTTATGGGCGGCGTATGGGTCGATAAGGACGGCCGCACTTCGATGCCCGAGCTCTACGCTGCGGGCGAGACGGCTTGCAACGGCGTTCACGGCAAGAATCGCCTTGCATCAAATAGTCTGCTCGAGGCGCTGGTCTGGGGTCGTCGCGCCGCGTGGTACATGCGCACCGGCGAGTCGCTGGCCGTGGAGCAGGCGGGCGAGCCCGCGCTCGATGGACGCCATCGCGCCCTGAGTTCCGATACCCTTGCAATCGATGATTTGGCCCGTGCCGCCGGCACGCAGGCCGCAGAGGAGTAGACCATGAATCCCATTACCATGAAGCTCGTCGTCGATGATCTGATTTTACAGGCTCTGCGCGAGGACATTACGTTTGAGGACGTGAGCACGGCGAGCGTGTGCCCCACGGCGCGTCCCGCCACGGTGGAGCTTATCGCCAAGGCCGACGGCATCATCGCCGGCTTGGATGTGTTTGCCCGTACCTTTGAGCTGCTGGATTCGCAGAGCTCGGTGCTGCTCGACGTTGCCGATGGCGAGGAGGTGCACGCCGGCGACCATGTGGGTCAGGTGCGGGGCGATGCGCGCGTGCTGCTTTCGGGTGAGCGCGTGGCGCTCAACTACCTGCAGCGCATGAGCGGCATCGCTACCTACACGCACAGCATGGCCGCGGCGCTCGAGGGAACCAAGACCGTGCTCGTCGACACGCGCAAGACCACGCCGGGCATGCGCGTCTTCGAGAAGGCCGCGGTCGAGATCGGCGGCGGCAGCAACCACCGTTACAACCTGTCGACGGCCGTCATGCTCAAGGACAACCACATCGACGCCGCCGGCGGCGTGATGCGTGCGATCGAGATGGCGCGCGCCCATGCATCGTTTACCACGACGGTCGAGATCGAGTGCGAGAACCTGGACATGGTGCGCGAGGCCGTGGAAGCCGGCGCCGACATCATCATGTTCGACAACATGACCCACGACGACATGGCTGCCGCGATTGAGCTTATCGATGGCCGCGCCAAGACCGAGTGCTCGGGCAACGTGGACGCCAGCAACATTCGCGCCCTGGCCGATCTGGGTGTCGACTATATTAGCTCGGGCGCCCTGACGCACTCTGCGCCGATCCTCGACCTCTCGCTTAAGCACCTGCGTCTGCTGGACGGTAAATAATGAACGCCCGCGAGCGTCGCCGTGCCATCATGGGCGTGCTCGAAGGAGCCAAGGAGCCCGTTTCGGGCAGCGCACTTGCCCGCGAGGTTGGCGTGAGCCGTCAGGTCGTGGTTCAGGATATTGCCCTGTTGCGTGCCGATGGGCACGATATCGTGGCGACCAACCGCGGCTACGTGCTGCAGGAAGCCGCGAGTAGCCCCGCCGTGCCCACGCGTCTTGTTAAGGTGCGCCACGGCGTGGAGCAGGCGGGCGACGAGCTTACGAGTATCGTCGACGCGGGTGGCGCCGTGCTCAACGTGATCGTCAACCATCGTGTGTACGGCAAGATCACGGCCGACCTGGACATCCGCAATCGTCGCGATGTTGAGCGCTACCTGCACGATATCGAGAGCGGCAAGAGCTTTCCACTACTAACGGTGACGAGCGGCTACCACTTCCATCGCATCGCGGCGGAGGACGAGCAGACCCTCGACGAGATCGAGGCCATACTCAAGGAGAAGGGCTACCTTGCCGATTTAATGCCCTACGAGGATGATTTGTCCTAACCCGATACTGTCTATATAAGTTGCGGTGAAATAGTTCCTACAATCGGCACCTAAGCAATGAGCCAGGAACTATTCCACCGCAACTGCCAAGGTAGCCCCGTCCCCAATTAGCTGCCTGTACAAACAAAAGGAGGCCTCCGCGGCGATGCGGAAGCCTCCTTTTTTGTGCACGGTGTACTTTTGAGTGTGCAAGTGGGGGAGTTGTTACTCCTCGACGATCTCGGTGATCGCGCCAGCGGGGCAAGCGTCCTGGCAAGCGCCACAGGCGACGCAGGAGTCCTCGTCGGCGACGGTAGCGACGTCCTGGAGCTCCAGAACGCCAGCGGGGCAGGAGTCGACGCAAACGCCACAAGCGATGCACTCGTCGGCATCAATTACGGGATGAGCCATGGTAGTTTCCTCTCTGTTGACCGACGCTACAGGCGATGCGCGCCGGTTTGATTCGGGCAAAAACATACCACGGGAGCGACCGTTTGCAATACCCTCTGGCCGGCATCTTCATACCGTTCGCCGAGTATGCCAAGGTTTACTAAAAAACGCGCAGGTGGGGCCGTTGAGCTGCGCAAATGTTAGCTATAGGTGACTTGTAATATTGACCTATTGAGCGCGCCTGCGGAAAGGGCATCCCGTTATTTGGCCGAAAACCGGGTCGCAGTTTCCGGTTGGGCCCGCTAGCGGAAACTGCGACCCGGTATCAGCTCTCAAAACGGGATACGGTTTCCGGTTGAGCCTTCAGACGGAAACTGCGACCCGGAATCTACGCTCAAACCGGGATGCGCTTGCCGCAAGACGGCCCCCAGGCACCCCCGGACGCAAACCTCAGCCATCTCTACATAGATCTCAATAGATTTGCCGAGAACTCATTCAGCGCATCTACCTGCGCATTTAAGAACCTAAACTCTCAACAATAAGAAATCTTATATGAATTGACTTAGATTTTGTATATTCCGGCCCATAAGGGGATACACTACATCCTGAAAGACAAGCCGAAGCGCCGCGCGACAGATCGTCGAGGCGGCGCGAACGCAAAAGAGAGAGGGAATTTCTAATGAGTAAGATTCTTGGTATCGACCTTGGTACTACTAACTCCGCAATGGCCGTCCTCGAGGGCGGTTCTCCGACCATTATCGTGAACGCCGAGGGCGACCGCACCACCCCGTCTGTCGTGGGCTTCCGTGCTGACGGCGACCGCGTCGTGGGTAAGGCCGCTAAGAACCAGGCGGTCACCAACCCCAAGAACACCGTGTTCTCCATCAAGCGCTTCATGGGCCGCAAGTACTCCGAGTGCACCTCCGAGATCAAGACCGTGCCGTATGAGGTCAAGGAGGGCCAGGGTGGCCGTGCCGTCGTCGATATCGAGGGCAAGGATTATACCGCCGAGCAGGTGAGCGCCATGACGCTCGCAAAGATGAAGGCCGACGCCGAGAAGTATCTGGGCGAGACCGTCACCGACGCCGTCATCACCGTCCCGGCCTACTTCAACGACGCCCAGCGTCAGGCCACCAAGGACGCCGGTAAGATCGCCGGCCTCAACGTCAAGCGTATCGTCAACGAGCCGACCGCTGCTGCTCTGGCCTATGGCCTGGACAAGCAGGGCACCGACCAGCGCATTCTGGTCTTCGACCTGGGCGGCGGCACCTTCGACGTCTCCATCCTCGACCTCGCTGACGGCGTGTTTGAGGTTCTGTCCACCTCGGGCGACAACCACCTGGGCGGCGACGACTGGGATCAGCGCGTCATCGACTGGATGGCCGATAAGTTCCAGCAGGAGAACGGTGTCGACCTGCGTCAGGACCCCATGGCCCTGCAGCGTCTGAAGGAGGCCGCCGAGAACGCCAAGAAGGAGCTCTCCGCAGCCCAGCAGTCCACCATCAACCTGCCGTTCATCACCATGAACCAGTCTGGCCCGCTGCACCTCAACTACACGCTGACCCGCGCCGAGTTCGAGAAGATCACCCGCGACCTGCTCGAGCGCTGCAAGCAGCCTGTCACCAACGCCCTGCGCGACGCCAAGCTTAAGCTCTCCGATCTGACCGAGGTCATCCTCGTCGGCGGCTCCACCCGTATGCCCGCCGTCCAGGATCTGGTCAAGACCATGACCGGCAAGCAGCCCAACATGTCCGTGAACCCCGACGAGGTCGTTGCCGACGGCGCTGCCGTCCAGGGCGGCGTGCTCACCGGCGACGTCGAGGGCATCCTGCTGCTCGACGTTACCCCGCTGTCGCTGGGCGTCGAGACCATGGGCGGCATCATGACCAAGATGATCGACCGCAACACCACGATCCCGACCTCCAAGACCGAGGTCTACTCTACCGCTGCCGACAACCAGACCAGCGTCGAGATCAACGTGCTCCAGGGCGAGCGCGAGCTTGCCCGCGATAACAAGTCGCTCGGTAAGTTCCAGCTGACCGGTATCCCGGCTGCCCGCCGCGGTGTGCCGCAGATCGAGGTCACCTTCGACATCGACGCCAACGGCATCGTCAAGGTCTCTGCTAAGGACAAGGGCACCGGCAAGGAGCAGCAGATCACCATTTCCGGCTCCACCGCGCTTTCCGACGACGAAGTCGATCGCATGGTCAAGGACGCCGAGGCTCATGCCGAGGAGGACAAGAAGCAGAAGGAAGAGGTCGAGGTCCGCAACCAGACCGACAGCCTGTGCTACTCCACCGAGCAGACCCTCAACGAGCTGGGCGACAAGGTTTCCGCCGATGTGAAGTCCAAGGCCGAGGCCGCTATCGCCGACGCCAAGAAGGCGCTCGAGGGCTCTGACGTCGAGGCCATCAAGGCCGCTGGCGAATCCCTGCAGTCCGTAGCCTACGAGCTGGCTCAGGTTGTCTACGCCGACGCTCAGCAGCAGACCGACGGCGCCGCCGGTGCCCAGCCTGCCGACGATGACGTTGTCGACGCCGACTACGAGGTTGTGGACGACGAGGACAAGTAATCATGTCCGCCCGTAAAGCTCGCACGGAGGCGGCCGCCGCTGGCGCCGCCCCCGTTGACTCTGAGGAGAAGGACGTGAAGATTCCCGTAGAGGCCGTCGACGATACCGAGGCCAACGAGGCCGAGGCCGCCGAGGCTGCCGAGAACCAGGTAGAGGATTCCAACAAGGAGGCGACGATGACCGAGGACGAGATGGTGGAAGCCGCTATCCGCGCCGGTGAGGAAGCCGCCGACAACGACTTTAAGCTCAAGTTCGAGCAGGCCCAAAAGGAGCTTGCCGACGTACGCAGCGAGCTCGATGCTGCGGCAGAGGCTCAGAAGGCCGCCGAGGACAAGGCAAAGGACGCCACCGAGCGTACCGCCCGTCTGCAGGCCGACTGGGAGAACTTCCGTCGCCGCACCGCCAGCGAGCGTATCGCCGAGCGCGAGCGCGCGACCGAGAAGCTTGTCACCGCGCTGTTGCCGGTGGTTGACGATATCGAGCGTGCAATCGACCATGCCCGTAGCCAGGAGCTTTCCGACGACTTTAAGCAGTTCGTCGATGGCGTTGATGCGGTGCATGCCAAGCTGCTCGATGTGTTTGCGCACGAGGGCGTTGAGCCCATCGACCCCAAGGGCGAGGCGTTCGATCCGCTCGAGCACCAGGCCGTGGGGCGTGTCGAGGACGCATCGCAGTACGACGAGACCGTCAACGACGTGTACCAGAAGGGCTACCGCATGGCGGACCGCATCCTGCGCTCCGCGATGGTGACGGTGACCTACGGTGGCGAGAAGCGCCCCGCACCGGAGCCCGAAGCGGCGCCCGAGGATGCTGCGGCCGATACGGCTGAGAGCACCGAGGAGTAATTGAGAAGGGCCCCGGGGCAACACCCGGGGCCCTTTCTGGCCTAGTGCCATATGACAGTATGAGCCGCCGCCCGTTGAGCGGTGGATGAAACAGGAGAGGAGCTACGATGGCTGCAGGCAAGACCTTCTATGACATCCTGGGCGTATCCAAGAGCGCCTCCGACAAAGAGATCAAGAGCGCGTTTCGCAAGCTCGCGCAAAAATACCACCCCGATGCCGGCGGCGACGAGGCCAAGTTCAAGGAGATTAGCGAGGCTTACGAGACGCTTTCGGACGAGAAGAAGCGCAAAGAGTACGACCAGATGCTCATGTTCGGCGGCATGCCGGGCGCGGGCGGCGCGTATGGCGGCGGCTACGGTGCCGGCGCGGGCGCCAGCGGCTGGGGCGATATCTTCGACAGCATCTTTAGCGGCAACGGCGCCTGGGGCAGCGATTGGGGCTCGGGCTTTGCCGGGGCTGCGGGTAACGCCGGTGCCGGCGCGGGTCGCAGCCGCGCTCGCAAGGGCGGCGACCTGTCGCTGACCGTCGATGTGACGGCCGAGGACGCGTTTCGCGGCGTGACGCACAAGGTCACCTACCGCATTCCCTCGACGGGCGAACAGCAGACCATTACGGTCTCGGTGCCCGCGGGCGCGGTCGACGGCGGCAAGCTGCGCTACAAACGTCGCGGCGAGTATGGCGTTGCCGGCGGCGAGCGCGGCGACCTGGTCGTGACCACGCACGTGGAGGAGCATCCGCTGTTTAAGCGTAAAGGTGCCGACGTGACCATGGAGGTACCGGTCTCGGTCTACGAGGCGGCGCTCGGCTGCACGGTGGACGTGCCGACGCCCGGCGGTGCGACGGTTCGTCTGAAGGTGCCCGCGGGTACCCAGACGGGCAAGAAGTTCCGCTTTAAGGAAATGGGGGCGCCCGACGTTAAGCACCGTGGCCGTACGGGCGCGCTGCTCGTCGAGATCAAGGTGCAGGTCCCCACGAACCTATCCGATGACGAGCGCGATGCCATGACCAAGCTGCGCGAGGTCGACACGCGCGATTATCGCGAGAAGGTCAACCGTTACAAGGCGACGTACTAGGGCGGTCGTGGCGCACACCCGCGCCCGCGGGCTTATGATGGACGATAACGAGACGGAAAGGGGTCAGGTAGCATGGCCGAGGACAATAGGAATAAACCGCTGTACATGATCAGCGTGGCGGCCGAGTTGACCGGCATGCATCCGCAGACTCTGCGCGTCTACGAGTCCAAGGGCCTGGTGAACCCCCAGCGCTCGGGCGGCAACACGCGTCTGTATTCGCGTGCCGATATCGAGCGCCTGGAGCTCATCAACCAGCTGACTGACGAGGGCATCAACCTTGCCGGCGTGGTGCGCATCCTCGATATGAAGGAGCGTGCCGAGGAGCGCGAGCGCGAGAACGAAAAGCTCCGCGCCCGCGTGCGCCAGCTCGAGGACGAGCTGCACGAGTATAAGATGCAGAAGAAGATCACCGCCCTGGCCCCGCGCGACGGCTCGGTCAACCCCGAGCAAGTCATGCGCAAGCTGCTAGGTACGGGTAGCGACCTATAGCTCCGCCGACGCTGCCGGGCACTCATTGGGGACAGACTTAAATGAGTGCCCGCAGAATGAGAGTGGATAATCTCCCGTTTTTGGCCTGTTTGCAGGCTCAAAGTGGGAGATTATCCACTCTCGTCATTTCGGCGTCTAAGTCTGCCCCCGGCACCCAACTCGTTCTTTGCTTTACTGAGATAAAGTGAACGTGCAGATTCGTAACCCACTCGCAACCGTTCTATGGCACGATATTGAACGAATGTATGCTATGCGCCCAAATCGTTTTGGGCAGAGTGGGAGACAGTATGGTCAAGCTGTACGAGGACGGCATCTACCTGCGCGGCGGCAGCGAGGTTGTGCCTGCGGCCGAGGCTGCCGAGCGCGGTATTACGCAGACGCCCGAGGATGCCAAGCGCGGCACCATCGCGTATTCGATCCTCCAGGCACACAATACGTCCGGAGATCCCGAGGCACTCAAGATTCGCTTCGACGCCATGGCGAGCCACGACATCACCTTTGTCGGCATCATCCAGACGGCGCGCGCCTCGGGCATGGAGCAGTTCCCGCTGCCTTACGTGCTCACCAACTGCCATAATTCGCTGTGCGCCGTGGGCGGCACCATCAACGAGGACGACCACGTTTTCGGTCTCTCGGCCGCCAAGAAGTACGGTGGCATCTTCGTTCCGCCGCATATCGCCGTTATCCACTCCTTTATGCGTGAGAACTTCGCGGGCTGCGGCAAGATGATCCTGGGTTCCGACTCGCACACCCGCTACGGCGCTCTGGGCACTATGGCCGTGGGCGAGGGCGGCGGCGAGCTGGCAAAGCAACTGCTGCGCGACACCTACGACGTCGCCTATCCCGGCGTCGTCGCCATCTACCTCACGGGTGCCCCGCGCCCCGGCGTCGGCCCGCACGATGTGGCGCTCGCCATCATCCGCGCTGTCTTTGCCAAGGGCTACGTCAAGAACAAGGTCATGGAGTTTGTGGGCCCCGGCATCGCGAGCATGACGACCGACTACCGCAACGGCGTCGACGTCATGACCACCGAGACCACCTGTCTGTCGAGCATCTGGGCCACCGACGAGGACACGCACGCATTCCTGGCCATGCACGGCCGCGGCGACGACTACCGCGAGCTCAAGCCTGCCGATGTTGCCTACTACGACGGCTGCGTCGAGGTCGATCTGTCGAGCATCAAGCCCATGATTGCGCTGCCGTTCCATCCTTCCAACGGCTTTGAGATTGACGAGCTCAACGAGAACCTCGAGGACATCCTTCACGAGGTGGAGCTCGAGGCCGCTAAGATCGGCGAGGGCAAGACGCACTTTAGCCTGCTCGACAAGATTGTCGACGGCAAGCTGCACGTGCAGCAGGGCGTTATCGCCGGCTGCTCGGGCGGCAACTACGACTCCGTGGTCCAGGCTGCCCGCGTGCTCAAGGGCGCCAACACCGGCTGCGGCGAGTTCTCGCTGTCGGTCTATCCCACGAGCCAGCCCGTGGCACTCGAGCTTACACGCCGCGGCTATATCTACGACCTTATGGAGGCCGGCGCGATCGTGCGCACGGCATTCTGCGGCCCGTGCTTCGGTGCCGGCGACACGCCCGCCAACAACGGCCTGTCGATCCGCCACACTACGCGCAACTTCCCCAACCGCGAGGGCTCCAAGCCGGGCAATGGCCAGCTGAGCGCCGTGGCTCTGATGGACGCCCGTTCCATTGCGGCGACGGCTGCCAACGGCGGCATCCTGACGCCGGCGACCGACCTGCCCGAGGACACCTGGGACGAGGCTTGCGAGTACACCTTCGACGACGCGCCGTACAAGAAGCGCGTGTACTGGGGCTTTGGCAAGGCGGAGCCTGCCGACGAGCTGGTCGAAGGCCCCAACATCAAGCTGTGGCCCGCGATGGAGCCTCTCGGCGACGACATTCTGCTCAAGGTGTGCTCCAAGATCATGGACCCGGTCACTACGACCGACGAGCTCATTCCTTCGGGCGAGACGAGCTCCTTCCGCTCCAACCCGCTGGGCCTGGCCGAGTTTACGCTGAGCCGCCGCGATCCGGCCTACGTCGGTCGTTCCAAGGAGGTCGACGCCGTGGAGAAGCGTCGCGTGGCCGGCGAGGCCGCGGGTGACCTGGCGGCGCTCGATGCCGAGCTTGCCGGCGTGTTTGAGGCACTGGCTGGCGCGGGTGTCGCGGCCGATGCCAAGGCGACCGAGTACGGCTCCATGCTCTATGCCAAGAAGCCGGGCGACGGTTCTGCCCGCGAGCAGGCCGCGAGCTGCCAGCGCGTGATCGGCGGCCTGGCCAACATCGTTCACGAGTACGCCACCAAGCGCTATCGCTCCAACGTGATGAACTGGGGCATGGTGCCCTTCCAGATGGAGGCCGAGCCCAGCTTTGAGGTGGGCGACTACGTCTTTGTGCCGGGCATCCGTGCCGCGCTCGATGGCGACCTAAAGGACATCGCCGCCTACGTGGTGCGCGCCGATGGTGCGGTCGAGCAGATTGTGCTCTACATTGCCGATATGACGGCCGAAGAACGTGCCATCGTCAAGGCCGGCTGTCTGATCAACTACAACAAGTTCAAGGCCGCTGCCGAGTAACGCACTTAATTGTCCGCCCGGGGCTTACCCTTTCCCGCCCGCTCACGCGCTTCGCGAGGGTCGCGTTCGGGAAAGGGTAAGCCCCGGGCTACATTTCTGCGTTCTCGTTGGGTCTTGAGGGACGCTAATAAATAGACTTACTTGATGCCGCCCCTTTTTATTGGGGCGGCTTCTTTTTCAAGACTTTAGTCTGCTGGCCGCGCAGCGGCCAGCTTTAAACCACCCGCTAC
>CAUGNZ010000023.1 GCA_959601045.1 uncultured Collinsella sp. | reverse complement strand
GCGCCGAATGCTCGCCATCGAAATTTATCGATGGCCTATTTCAGACTGTAATGGGCGACTTAGTTGGTCGTACCGGAATCGCCGCCCGTGCCCGTGCCCGAACCCGAGCCAGAAAGTGCAACCGTCAGCGTAATCGTGCTGTCGGTGGACTGCTTGCCGGTGGGGGAGACGCCCGTAACGGTGGCATCCTCGTTACCGCTCACGGGATTGCCGTTCTGGTCACAGAAGCCAATGTTATAGAAACCGGCGTTGTTGAGCGCGGTAACGGCGGCGGAAATGCTCTTGCCGTATAGGTTGCCCGGGACGGAGGCCTTGCCGGACTTCTTGGCAATGACGACGGTAATCGTGGCGCCGGGCTTCTGCTTGCCGCTGGGGTTCCAGCTGATCACGGTGCCCTCGGTAACCGAGTCGTTCTCCTGGTAGCTCACGTCGACGCCAAAGCCTGCCATATCGAGGGCGTTGCGCGCCTGGGCCTCGGTCATGTCGGTCAGGTCGGGGACGGACGTGGTATCCGGGCCGCTCGAGACCTTATACGAGATGGTCGTGCCCTTCTCGACTTCCTTACCGGCTTCGGTGCCCTGCTCAAAGACCTGGCCCTCATCGGCCTCGTTGGCCTCCTCGGAGGCGTTGCCCTTCAGGCCAACGCTTGCCAGCGCGGCTTCTGCCTGGTCCTTGGTCAGGCCGACAAGCCGGGGAACCTCAACCTTCTCGGAGGGCTTGGGGCCCTTGGAGATCACCAGGTTCACCTTGGTGCCCTTGGCCTTCTTGGTGTGGCCGTTGGGCGTTTGCTCGGCGACCTTGCCTTCGTCGACATCGTCGTTGTAGCTTTGGTCGATGGTGCCGACCTCGAGGCCGGCTTCCTTGATCAGCTCGACGGCAGTCTGCTGGTCCTTGCCCAGCACGTCGGGCACGGGGACCTGCTCGCCGCCAAAGAGCCCAGTAGCAAAGGCCACAACGATGCCGATGACGGCAACAGCTGCCACCACAGCGGCGATGATCTTGTTCTTGTTGGATTTGGGCTTTTCGACCTCGTAGGAGCCGGTGGAGCCCGAAACCGAGCTACGAGCGGTATTCTGGCCGCTCACGCCCGAGACGGGACGTACCATGGCGCGCGTCTGATCGGAAAGCTCGCGAGTCTTGGTGGCGCCCAGCTCACCGGGTGCACCGATGATGCGCGTGGGCTCCGAGATGTTGACGGCACGGCCCGACAGGTAGCTGTTGAGCACCTGACGCAGCTCGTCGGCGGTCTGGAAGCGGTTTGCCGGGTCCTTCTCCATGCACTTGAGGATGATGCGCTCAAGGTCGGCGTCGACACCGGAGTTGATCTGGCTCGGCGGAATAGGCAGCTCGTTGACCTGCTTGAGTGCGACCGAGATGGCGTCATCACCGTCAAAGGGCACGCGGCCGGTGGCGCACTCGTACATCACGACGCCCAGCGAGTAGATATCCGAGGTGGGGCCGAGGTCCTGACCACGGGTCTGCTCGGGACTGACGTAGTGGGCGGTTCCCAGCACGTTGTTGTCTTGCGTGAGGTGGCTGTTCTTGGCGCGCGCGATGCCAAAGTCCATCACCTTGATGTTGCCGTCGGGCAGCACCATGATGTTCTGCGGCTTGATGTCGCGGTGGATGATCTCGTGCTTGTGGGCGACCGAAAGCGCGGAGCTGATCTGCGAGCCGATCTGGGCGACCTTCTTGGGGTCGAGGGCGCCGTGGCTCTTGATGCCGCTCTTAAGGTCGGTGCCGCGCAGGTACTCCATGACGATGTAATAGGTGTCGCCGTCCTTGCCCCAATCGTAGACGCCCACGATATAGGGGGAGGAGAGACCGGCTGCTGCCTGAGCCTCCTGCTTAAAGCGTGCGGCGAAGGTTGCGTCGCCAGCATACTGCGGCAGCATGATCTTGACGGCTACCGTGCGGTCGAGGACCTGGTCCTGCGCACGGAAGACGGTCGCCATGCCGCCTGTCCCCACCTTATCCTTGAGGAGGTATCTTCCCCCGAGGACCCTCTGTTCCATTCCTGCTCCTAACATAACTATTCGCTCAACGATGTGTGTAGTACATACGATGTGGCCGCTGGGGCCGTGTGGCGCGTTGCCGCTAACTCTTCGGCCGCGGCGCGCCTCGGGTGTCCGATTCGATCATGGACATCACGCTCCCTGTGCGGCGAGCGCTGCGGTCAGGACGATGCCGGCAATCTTGGCCGCCTTGACGTCGTGTTTGTCGTAATCCTCCAAGGCCACCGAGATGGCGACCGTGGGTGAATCGTAAGGTGCAAAGCCAACGAACATCGAGTTGACGTTGGTGCCGCCGGTCTCGGCCGAGCCGGTCTTGCCGGCGACCTTGACGCCGGGGACCTGGGCATCGGTGCCGGTACCGGACTGGACGACGGCGAGCATGGCCTGCTTGACCTGGTCGGCCGTGGCGGAGCTGACGGCCTGACCCAGCGAGCGGGACTGCGTGGTCTTGACCACAGTTCCGTCCGGGGCGAGTACCTGGGCTACAAAGTACGGGTCCATGACCACGCCACTGTTAGCGATGGCGGCGGCAATCACGGCGTTTTGCATGACGGTGGTCTGCGGGCCGGGCGTGTGGTCCATGCCGACAGGCTGGCCGGCGCCGGCCCAAGCGGTCTCCCACTCGGTCATGAGCGACGGGTCTGCCATGATGGAGGCCGCGGAGGTCAGGTCCTGGCCGAGCTTTTGGCCGTAGCCAAAGGCGTTGGCAAACTGCACGAGCGTGTTTGCGCCAACTTCGTTTGCCACCTGGCCAAAGACGACGTTGGAGGACACGGCAAAGGCCTGCTGCAGGCTGATGGTGCCGTAGCTCTCGTTGGCATAGTTGGTGACCGGTGCGTTGCCGATGTCCATGGAGCCGGGCGCCTGGTAGGTGCTGGTAAGGCTGGCGGTGCCGGTCTCGAGTGCCGCGGAAAGCGTAACGACCTTAAACGTGGAGCCCGGCGTGTACAGCGCGTCCATGGCGCGATTGTACATAGAGCCGTCCTCGCCGCCGCCAGCCTGCAGTAGGGCGTCGATGTTGGTGTTGTCGTAGGTGGGCGAGCTGGCACATGCGAGCACCGCGCCGGTACGCGGGTCGATGACCACTACAGCGCCCTTAAAGCCCTTGAGTGCCTGCTCGGCCGCCGTCTGGATGCGCGAGTCGATGGTGAGCTTGGCGGTGTTGCCCGGCTGGGTCTGGCCCGCGAGCGACGCGATGGCGTTGTTCCAGCTGGAGTAGTCCTTAGAACCGGTGAGCGTGTCGTTCATGACGCTCTCGATGGCGGTGGTGCCATACTGCTGGCTCACGTAGCCAACCACGTGCGCTGCCAGGTTACCGTTGGGGTAGGAGCGTACGTAGGTGCCGTCCTCCTGCTGCAGCGACTCGGCCAGCGTCACGCCGTCGGACGTGATGATGGAACCGCGCTGGATGTACTTGGAGCGGGCGATGGTGTGGTTGTTGGTCGGCATGTCCTGATAGTCCTTGGCCTTGATGACCTGGACATAGGTGAGGTTGCCGATAAGGATGGCGAACAGCGCCGTAAAGGCGAGCACCGCACGGGTTAGACGGTTGGCGAGCGCGACGCGGCCGAGCACACCGGATTCAGGCGTGTCGAGCAGGCGACGGCGCATGCGCGAGCCGACGGAATGGCTGCCGCTGCCGTAGGAAGACGAGGTGGCAAAGCGCGTGCCCGTCGGGGCGGCGGCAGATGCGACCTGATCATCGGTGATGGCGGCCATAGTGCCGGTGCCGGTAAGCTCGGCCTCGCGTCCGGTCGCTTCGTCACCGGCGCGCAGCAGGAGCGCGACGATGATAAAGCTTGCCAGCAGCGAGGAACCGCCCTGGCTCATAAAGGGTAGGGTGACGCCGGTCAGCGGGATCAGGCGGGTAACGCCGCCCACGATTAAAAAGGCCTGGAAGCTGATGGCGGCCGTAAGGCCCGTGGCACTAAAGGCGGCGAGGTCGGATTTAGCGCGGGCAGCCGTGGTGAGGCCACGCACGGCAAAGAGCATAAACAGGATGAGCACGGCGCCGCCGCCCAAAAGGCCCATCTCCTCGCCGATGGCCGAGAAGATAAAGTCGGACTCGACGACAGGGATGTTGTTGGCCATGCCGTTGCCGATACCAACACCGACCAGACCGCCATCGGCAAGCGAGAAGAGCGACTGGACGATCTGGTAGCCCTGGCCCTGGGCGTCCTTAAACGGATCGACCCAAACCTGGAAACGCACCTGAACGTGAGACAGGAACTTGTAGGCGCCCACGGCTCCAACGGCTAAGAGCGCAAGGCCGATAACGACATACGAGAATCGTCCCGTGGCAACGTAGAGCATCAGCAAGAAGATGGTGTAGAACAGCACGGCCGAACCCAGATCGCGTTCGAAGACGACGACGAGCAGGCACACACCCCACACGGCAAACAGCGGCAGCAGCAGTCGCAGGCGAGGGATCTTAAAGCCCAGGATCTTGCGGTTGGAGATGGAGAGCAGCTCGCGGTTCTCGGCCAGGTACCCGGCCAGGAACAGCACGATAAAGACCTTGGCGAACTCGCCGGGCTGGATGGTAAAGCCCGCGATGCGAATCCACAGCTTGGAGCCCGAGATCGTGGTGCCGATAAAGATGGGCAGCATCAACAGAATGATGCCGATAATGCCAAAGGTGTACTTGTAGCGCATGACTACGTCGAGGTTCTTAACCAACGCGAGCGTTCCCACCATCAGGGCCACCGAGACAAACAGGATGATGAGCTGTGAGATGGCGAGAGCGGGGGCGAGACGCGTCACGAACGTGATGCCGATGCCCGAAAGCACAAAGACAATGGGCAGGATGGCGGGGTCGGCACCGGGCGCCAAGATGCGCACGGCAATGTGGGCCGCGGCAAAGGCGGCAAAGAGGCCGATCGGTACGGCGAGCGTCTCAAAGGAGATGGCAGCGCCCGCGGTGAGGACGTACATCGCATACAGCAGGATGACGGGGAACGCCGAGGCGATGAGCAAGAGCAGCTCGGTGTTGCGGCGACTCATAAGCGGCACTCCCTTTCTAGTTCTTTTCGGAGGCTTCGGCCTCGGCGGACTGTTCGGCGGTTTTCTCGGAATCTGATTCGGAGGTCGATCCCTGGTCGGTGTTGTCGCGAATCGTTTGCGCGTCGATCACCTGGCGGGTCTGCTCCTCGTCGATCTGGTGGCGGTACTTGGATATCGTGTCCTGCGCATCGTCAACACTTGTTTGCGGAATGCCCGCCTTGAGGCGGTTTTGCGTGTCTTCGGGCAGGTCGGATAGCTTGATGCTGGTTTCGCTTTCGAGCCAGTGGAGCTTGAGTCCGAGCGGCTTGCCGGGCAGGCCGCGCCAGACGGCGACATTGCCCTGGTAGGTACCCAGGTAGTACGAGCCGGTGACACCCGTGTAGGCCCAGATGGCAGCCGCCAGCACCAAGACGAGGGCCAGGATGGCGGCGATAGTAATGTTGCGGCGACGCACGCGCTGCGCCTCGCGCATAACGCCATCGTCAACCAGGTCAACGACTACTACGGTCACGTTGTCGTGGCCGCCGGCGGCAAGCGCAGCGTCCACTAGGTTGTCGACGCAGATTTGCGCGGTTGAGGACTGCGTGGCGATGTTCTCGATATCGCTATCGGGAATCATGCTCGAAAGGCCGTCAGAGCACAGGATCAGGCGGTCGCCTTCCTCGATATGCAGAGTGAAGTGGTCGGCATACATGGCGGGGTCCGAGCCCAGCGCACGGGTGATGACCGAACGGTTGGGGTGGACGCGAGCCTCGTCTGCCGTGATCTCGCCGGCGTCCACGAGTTCTTCCACATAGGAGTGGTCGCGGGTCACGCGGATGAGCGTGCCCTCGTGGAGCAGGTAGGCGCGCGAGTCGCCCACGTGGGCGATGGCGAGCGTGTCGTTTTCGATATAGGCGCAAGTGGCTGTGCAGCCCATGCCGGGCTTGCCCAGGCCATTCAAGGCGGCCTCGATTACGGCGGCGTTAGCGGCCTCGACGGCTGCCGCCAGGCGTGCGGCGTCGGCGGACTGCGGGGCCGTCTTGGCAATAGTCTCAACGGCGATGGAAGAGGCTACCTCGCCGGCAGCGTGACCGCCCATGCCGTCGCATACGCAAAAGAGCGGCGACTGCACCAGGTAGGAATCCTCATTGTGCGGGCGCACGCAGCCAACGTCGGAGCGGGCGCCCCACATGAGTTGCGTGGTGGTGCCGGCATCATAGGTCGAGTCGGTCTCGATGCGCTCCTCGGTCAGGGGCTCAAAGCTCATGGTCGACCCGGGGTCTTTGAGCTTGGCCTCAACGGCGGCAACGTCGATTTCGGCTGTGTCACCGGGAGAGACGGTGTCGGTCTCGGCGTTTGATTCGGAATCGCCGGTGTCCGGGGAGTCGGGCTCCTCGGACACGCGGGCGGTCGACTCGTCGTCTTGCGGGCTGACGTCTATAGACTCGGGCGCCGGCGTAGACACGGGCGCAACCTCGGATGCCGGGGCTATGGGAAACGCCGGCGCGGCGGGCTCGGGTGCCGCAAACACCGCAGCGCTCTCGTTGATTGCCGCGGCGACGGGCTCTGCAAAGTGAGCCGGCGCCGGGGTTGCTTCGGACGCTGTGGGCTGTTCCGCAGCATGTGCGCCGATGGGCGCCGCTACGGCATTCTCTTCGTCCTCGTTATCGGCGAGATCCGAAATATCATGCGTTACATGCGAAAGAGGCAGGGAGAACACGGTGTCCTCGGGTTCCACGGGTGCGGAGCCCGCCGGAGCGGCGTGGGCCGGCGCAGCTGTGGCGGCAGCCGGTGCCTCGGTCATGGTTGCGGACTTGTTCTCCTCGTCGATCATCGACGGTTCACCTTCATGACCACGTCGCCAATCTGGACTTCGTCGCCCTCACGCAGCGTCGCGGGCTCCACGAGCTGGCGGCCGTTGACGAGCGTGCCGTTAAGCGAGTTGAGGTCCTCGATGATGAGCGCCGGGCCCTGCAGCGAAAAGCGCGCATGCGAGGCCGAGACGAACGGTTCGTTGATGCAGATGTCCGAAGATGGCGAGCGACCGACGATGACGGGGCCGAGCATGTCTACGTGGATGCCGCGGATACCGCGCGGGCCCTTGTCCACATCGATCGTCCAGATAGCCGAGTCGCGGCGTTGTCCGCGCACAAGTCCCACGCCGGTCTTCATGACGGCGAACAGGAAGATATAAAGCAGGGCGACCAGGACGATGCGGCCTGCAAAAAGGACGATATCGATGTTCATAAGCGACTATCCCCTAAATTCAAAGGTGCTCAGGCCAAACGTCAGTAGATCGCCGTTGCGCAGCGGGCAGCGCGTAATGCGGCGGTTGTTGACGAGCGTGCCGTTGGTGGAATTGAGGTCCTCGATCGACCAATCCGAGCCCGTAAAGGTGAGCTGGGCGTGGCGGCGCGACACGTTGGGGTCGCGCAGGGCAATGTCGGAAACTGAGCGCTCGCGACCGATGGTCACCTGTGCGGAGGTGATGCTATGGCTCTCGCCGCTCACGACGTCGACGAGCTGGGCGAGCGGGCGCTGCGGGGCGCGAGTGCTCGCCATGTTGGAGGCGATACCGGCTGCGGCGCCTAGGCCCACGGCGGCACCGGTCGCGGCGGCTCCGCCCATGCCGGCAAGCGCGTCGCGCGAGACGGTCTGCGGCACCGGGATAGGAGCGGCGGGGTCGGGGACGCTAGGCGCGAAGGGATCTGCCACGGCAAGCGGGTCGGGAGCGGCGGCGCGAGGCGTCGGCTGCTGCTGGGGCATGGCGGCGGGGCGCTGCTGCTGCGGGGCAGCAAACTGCTGCTGGCCGGCGCGCGGGGCGCTGGCGGCACGGCTTGCCGCGGAGTTGTTCTGGCCCAGGCCGTTTTGATAGGCGCGCTCTTCCTCGTACAGGCGACCGAGCGTGGGGGCATCGACGTTCTCGGCAAAGACCGAGAACTTGCCGGCGCGCAGCTGCGGATCGATCATAAAGCGCACGAGGGGCTCGCCGACAAAGACATAGCGGCGCTTTTCGGCCTGCGCCTTCACAAACTCGCGGACCTCGCGCGAAAGCTCGGGGTAGAACGGGGCGAGCATGGGATCGTCGTCGGCGGCGATCAGGATGGTATAGAGTGCCGGCGCCGTGTTGACGCCATTGATCACCAGAGTCTGATCCTCCATGTCGCGAGCGGCCTGCTTGGCAAGCTTCTTAAAGGAGAACGGGGCACGGGTGGCACCGAAGATGCCGGCCACGTGGTCCTCGAAGATGTTCAGGAAGTTCACGAAAGATCACTCTCCGTATAGGTTCTTTGGTATCCGAGCAAATATAGGCACATCCCAACGATTATAGAGGATAGGGTTCCCGCAACTGCCGCCTTGGCGGCGACCGCGGCTGCAAGGCTGGCAATTTCCATATGGTGTGCAAGACAGGATGCCGCTGCGCAGCCGATGCCGGTGACAGCGATGGCGGCGATTGCGGCAAGGTTTGAGCCCTGATCGGCACGCTTGGCATGGGCATTGAGCAGCGCAGATGACGCCGCGGCAGTTGTCGCGACCAGCGCAAAGGCAGCCCAAAGGAGCGGGTCTTCCAGCGCTGCGGCAACGTTGCCGAGCCCCAGCACGCCTCCGGCTGAAAGCGCGACCGTGGCCAGACGGGCAAAAAGCGCGCCCATGCCCGTTGCCGCGGCAGCGCTTGCCGGGCCGAGCCAAAATGACGCGACGCCGGCGGCGACCCCAGCTGCCAGGAAGGTATTGCCGGTCAGACAGCCAAGCGCAAGCGCGCAGGTGAGTGCGGCGCTCGCGGCAGCCTCGGTGCGACCCCAGGCGATCCACCAACCGGACATGGCGGCGGCAAAGATCACCGCGACGGGCAACATCGACAGGATGCCCTGCGCCTGCATGGTGGCGTTGGCCATGAGCACCAAAAAGCCCACAGCCGAGATGGCCGAGCCAATCTGGGGGGCCAGGCCAGCCGCCGCTCCGATCGCGATTGCCGCAATGACCAGGCCGGGAAGCGCCGCGACCCCGGCCGTTTGCATCAGCAAAAAGCTAAAGGTGCCGCACGTTAGCGCCGAGATAGCGTGCATGGTGTAGTCGCGCGCATGGCTCCAGCGCGTGCCCGCCCAGCCGAGCGCGGGGTCGACCTCGATGGCGTCGTCCTCGTAGTACGACGGCTCGATATCGTCGAGCTCTTGCTCGTCATCCGAAAGCTCGCCAACCATTTGCTCCAGACTGCGACGGCCCTCGCGCACGCTGCCCAGACCGGCAAGGAGTTGGTCGCAAAATGCCTCGATGCTGTTGGGGCGGTCCTGCGGCATGGGGGAGAGCGCGCTCATGAGCGCGGCCTCGGCTCCCGGGGGAAAGTGTGGTATCAGCTCGCTGGGATAGGTGGCGCCGCCGATGATGCGGCCGAGCGAGTCGGCGGGCGTGGCCGCCATAAAAGGAGCGCTGCCGCACAGGCCCTCGTAGATCACACAGGCGAGGGCAAAGACATCGGCGCGTTCGTCGACCGTGCCGGTCTCGATATCGAGCTGCTCGGGCGGCATGTAGCCGATGGTGCCGCCGCGCGAGCCGCCAAAGCCACCGGCGGACGACAGTCGCGCCATGCCAAAGTCGGTGAGCTTTACATTGCCCGAGTGGTCGATGAGCACGTTGGCGGGCTTAATGTCCAGGTGGAGTACGCCATTACTGTGGGCGAAGGTGAGCGCCTGGCCCAGGGCATCGGCAATGGCCGCGGCCTCGTCAAAGGTAAGTGAGTGGCCGTCCACGCGATGCAAAAACTCGGCCAGCGACATGCCATCGACATATTCCATAACCAGGTAGGCATAGGCTGTGTCATGCGTAAAGTCGATGACCTGCACGATATTGGGATGTTGAAGCATGGCGGCAGTGTGCGCCTCGCGCAGGACATCCATGATGTCGCTGGCGGGCATGCCGGCACCGTTGATAAGGGGGATGCGCTTAATGGCGACGCGGCGGCGCAGGTGCGTGTCGCGGCAGATCTCGATGGAGCCAAAACCGCCGGTCGCAAGTGTCTCGAGCGGCTGGTACCGCTTGAGCAGCTCGCGAGAGCTGGTGCCCTCCAAAGGAACGTCCGGCGAGAACCGGGCGGTATGTTGCGAGAAAAGCGGCATGGCCAACCCTCGTGCGTTTAAAGTTCGTTTGCGAGCGGCGGGCGCGGGGCCGAGCCGTTCGCGGTGGCATAGATGCTGCTAGTGTAGCACGCTCGGGCAGATGGCGAGGATAGCGGGATGCGAGGTGGCCCGATCGATTCGGCCCGTTTCGGCTCGTTTGGAAAGCGCATCTCAGTTTTCAGCCAAATTATGGGATGCGCTTTCCAAATGGGGTGGGCTGCGGAAACTGCATCCCAGAATATTGCCCTGGAACGGGATGCGCTTTCCGAACCGGCGTCCAAAAGGAAACCGCATCCCGCTTTGATGTGGGGACTGCGAACAAAAGCCGGACCGTGATCTGGCGCGGATTGGAGTTCGCCTGAATCATTGATGCTGGCTGGTGTGAGAACAGAGATAAACGAGCGGCTCGAGCGATATAATGACACGCTATGGAGGCCGTATGCTCTTTTCCCGCCGTTCTGCTACATTTGCCTGCGCCATTGCGCTTGTCGTAATGGCGGTCACCCCTTATCACCGGTTTTCATCTTCAATCGGCCTAGCGTCAGGTGCAATGACCTGGCTCGTTATCCTGGGCGCATGCCTCGCGGCGTTTGTTCATGGTGCTGCGCTATGCAAGGGGGGAATGAGAAGGCCGAGGCATCTCGGTGCCATCGGTGTTTTCCTTGGTGTTATTGCAACGGTTCCCGAATGGGCCGACCTGGCTTTCTATGCTCGCGGAGACTCTATTCCAATCGTGTTTGCACCGATTTGGTTGTTACATGGCGTTTCGTGTGTCTCGTGCTTTGTTGGATCGCTGCTTCTCTCATATGTTATTTGGGGCACGGCGGACTCTCCTTTGACGCAGAGGTCGACACGGACTGACGAAAGGGAAACTCGTCACCCGCAGGACGCGATTTTTACAGAAACAATAGCCGTCATGTCTTGCCTGCTGTTTTGCTGTCGAGTTTCATGGAGAGTCGTTCCCGAGCCATGGGGGATGCCCCCTGTAACGGCCGCGTCAATTGGCCTTGCGCTTTTAATTCCGTTGGTCTATCTCGCATTGACTGTGGCCCCGCCGTTTTGCCGCCCTCGTGCCTTTGGCCATGGGCGGCGCGACGTGTTTGCCTGTTCTGTGCTCGTAGCAGTTCCTATTGGTCTTATTCCGGCTGTTGAGGCGGCATACTTCGCAAGCGATGCCGTGGTCATTGCATTGCTGGCGATGGGGTCCGTTATCGCTGCTGCCTTCGTATGCATGTTGCTAAGGGGGAAACGGGACAACAATTCGGATATCGCCTGTGCGTCCGACACATTCGATGCGGGGGTGTTTTCCCCTGCCCTGTCGCCTAGAGAAGAGCAGTTTGTTCGACTGCTGCTCAAAGGGAAAACGCCGGCGGAAATTGCCAAGGAGACGGATACGAAGCCATCGACGGTGAGAACAACGCTTCACCGAGCATACGGGAAGGCGTCGGTTGCGGGCTCACGCGAGCTCGTGGCGCTGTTTGCGGGTGAGGGCGATACTGTAGGGCATGAGCTACCGCAGCGGCATGCTGACGATATAGTGGCATCAGCTCGAACGCGCCGGCTGTTTCGATACCTGCTCACATTATTCTTTATCCTCCTTGCGGCGGGGCCCTTGGTAATGGCGGATAGCGATTGGGGGTCCGGTGTTTCGCGGGCTGTCGCCTTTTCCCTCTTAAGCTACGCATTGGGTCTCGGACTGCTTCTGTCGCTACGCTACGCGGGTGGAAAAGCGAATCGTGGCGCTGCGCTGGATAGAGCGGGTGAAGCGATTTGGCTCGGAAGCCCGTACGTATGGGCGGTGCTATCTGCTGTGGAATGGTCTTTTATCTATATCGCGGCATTGATGTGCATACGCGTTCCGTTGATGGCTGTGCCGGTCCTGTTTTGCGGCGTGGCGTCTACGGCTTCGCTCGCTGTTGGGCTGCGTCCGTTTAAGGTGCATGCCCATGCTCGGGCTATCGTGCCGTTGGTGTCAATGGGCACGGTTGCCTTAATCTATGCGGTCGCTAGGGGGCGAATCCATGGACTTGCGGTGCTGACGGGGGTGCTGCTCACATATATAGTGATGCGAAGCTGTCCGCAGCGCAAAATGCTTGGGATATGGATGCTTTGCTTCGGGGCGACGGCTCCTGTTTGGGCTGTCTTGCTCAATATGGTGCAGGATCTGACGGTTTTCGAGCCGTTGTTCCTCGCGTCGTTGTTGGGGCAAAGTTCGGCTGTCAACGTCGTCGTGGCAACGGTGATTGTTTGCTGGTCTGTGCCCATGTTCGTTACGCACATCGCGCTCGCCCGCTCGGTTGAGGACGAGAAGGCCGTCTTGGAGTACCGGGCGAACGGGTCCACCGAAACGGCCCGCGTGCGCCAGCTGGCCCTGCTTACGTCGCGCTCCCTTTCTGATGTTCAGTCGCAAATTTTGCTGATGACGGCAGAGGGGGCAACGACAAAGGCCATTGCGGAGGATGTCGGTTACGCTGCATCTACGGTGCAAGCGCTGCGGTCTGCATCTTACCGCCAGTTGAAGATCAAGAATAAGGCGGAGCTAATTTTATTGTTATCGCAGGTAAATAACGTGTAAACGCCTGAGCAATCAACTCAATAGCGGGTGTTTACAGACATCTTTCTCTATTCATGCGAAGGTTGCCGTGCGTCGACGCATTGTTAGCCGCTTTTGATTGGAGAAGGCCATGATTAAGCCAAGGAGCGCTATTGCTCGAATCGGAGTCGGCTTGGTGATTGCAGCTGGTCTGTCCCTAGGGGTTCCCGCTGCATCGTTTGCACAAGAGGAGTTTGACACCTCTCAGGTTTCCAGCATTACTCAAAACGCCGATACGGGAATTACGACCTGTACGAACAATGCCGATAAGGCATTTAGTTTTCAATGTGCCGGGACGAGTGCAACTGGCTACCGTCAAAAGGATGATTCCTCATCGCTCTATCTGGATATCCAGGGCCATACGGGAAATCCGCTTCGGTTATATACAGACGGTGCGTATAACACAAGCGGTAGCGGCAGCATGAATTGTACTCAGGGAACGTATCGTTCGAATCACAAGGGACAGTGGGAAATGTATAACCTCGTCCGTGAGAACGGGCGATCTGCGGCGCGACTGACTGCATGGGCGGAGTCTGGCTACGGCACTGTTATTGGTGTATGGAGCCCCGACTGTGTCGGGCATTTCCACAAGCTTCCCGCATAGTTGTTTGAAATGGCTCCCTTCCGGCTTTCTGGGTCGGAAGGGGGAGGAGGACGTATGAACCAAAAGCTCGCAAGATACGAACTGTCGAAAACGATTAGACGTCCAGCTTTTATCCTTGCTCTCTTGATTGCGGTCGCAGTTGCAATAGCTGCCGCGCTGGAGCCGTGGGCAAATTTGGAAAAAGAGCGTCACAACCTTCTTTCTTTTGGTTACGGCGTTGGCGTGCAAGCCGAAAATTATCTCGGTCAAACACGTGAAAGCAGCTTCGGTAACTGGATTGTTGTGAGCGCGAACGCGCCACTGTCTGCGTCGGTGTTTTTCTATGCACTGCCCCTGCTTGCAATGTTGGCTGGATCTTGGTCGTGTCTCTTTGAGCGTTTGAGTGGTTATGACATGCAGATATGCACGCGCGTTTCCAGAAAGGCGTACGTGAACGTAAAGATGCTGTCTGCTTTCCTCTCCGCGTTTACAGTGACTGCCATTCCTCTGCTCGTCAATTTCCTGATCGTCTCGATGCTTTTTCCTGCGTATCTTCCTCGGGTCGATGAGTCGACTTACGTAGGACTTTACCTGCATAGCTACTTCTCCGGTCTATTTTATTCGCATCCTTTGTCATATGTGCTCGCATACACGCTGTTCGATGCTGTCACGCTCGGGACTTTATCCATGGCTGTAACTGGCTTCTCAATTTTGTTTCGTAGCAGAATCAAAGCGATAATTGTCCCGTATCTGCTAATGGTTGCGTGGCATTTTGCAAATGGCTGGATCTTCGGCGTAATGGCTTGTGTGGGGTTTAACTGCAATATCCTCAACAGCATCAGGTCGGAATCGCTGAATAACTGGCCAGACATTCGAGCCGGTTTTGCGGAAATCATATTATTGACCCTTGCTTCGTTGGCTTTTTCTGGGGCGTGGAAAAGACGCGAGGTGGTCTGATGCTGTTTAGGCTGGTCGCCGCGGACCTGAGGACCGTTTTGAAGAAGAACATCATCACTTTTATTGCAATTGCGGCAGTGACCGTTGCGAACTTGGTGTACGCCTACGGATTGTCTTCTGTGTATGGGGTTAGAACGGATACCTTGGGGTTTGCGGATAATCTTGCGCTCGTGTTTGCCGGATCTGCTCCGTTTGAGCCTAGGCCCGGGGTCATGTTTGTGCCTCCGCTAGGATGGCTATTTCTCATTCTGCTTATTCTCTATACAACACTCGACTATCCGACCGAATCGTTGCACGGGTTTGGTTTGCAAGCGCTTGTTCGATGCCGGGCAAGAACCCTTTGGTGGGTCTCGCGTTTTATCTTGGTGGCGGCAGTAACGGCATTTTCACTGCTCGTGGTGGTTTGCTCTGTTGTGATTTGGAGCTTGGTGGTGAGCTCCTCGTTCAGCGCGGTCATTCATGGTGAGTCGCTTCAACTGGCTAATTTGGCGCCGTGGTTTCTCAAAGCTGCCGAGGCAGATGCGCTGCCGTTTTTCATAGGTCTCTTATTTGCTTTTGAGGCGCTTGCGTTTGCGCAGGCAGCGGTTGGGTTTGTGCTTGGGTCGTCAGTCTCGTTTGTGGTTTTAATGAGCTACCTGATCTGCTCGGCATATGCACGACATTGGGCGCTATTGGGTAACGCCTTGATGCTGTTGCGCTGGGGTGGAATTGTCAAAGAGGGAATCGCGGCGGGCTCGAGTGTCTTGTCATCAATTGGGCTTATGTCGTTATGCCTATCGTTGGGCGGACTGTGGTTTCGAAGGGCAGACCTTTTAGAAAAGGGGGACAAGATATGAGCGTGATCGTTAGGGACGTATCGAAGCGCATGGGCAAAAACGATGTCCTGCGCAACGTGTCCATCGAGGTTGACCCTGGGACCGTGGTCGGACTTCAGGGGATAAACGGTTCGGGCAAGACCATGCTCATGCGAGCGGTCTGCGGATTGATCAAGCCTACCGAAGGCGAAATCTCTATCGATGGCCAAAGGCTTGGGGCGGACATCTCGTTCCCGCCGAGTCTGGGGATGTTGATCGAGGCGCCTTCCTTTTTGGGATATCTGTCTGGCTACGACAATCTGGAGCTCATCGCCCAGATCAAGGGCGTTGCCACCCCCGAGGACATTCGCTCTGCCCTGCGGCTCGTGGGGCTCGATGCAGACGAAAAAAAGAAGTTCCGAGCATACTCGCTTGGGATGAAGCAACGTCTGGGGATAGCTGCGGCAATTATGGAAAAGCCGAAGCTACTCGTTCTCGATGAGCCAACAAATGCCCTCGACGAAGCGGGCGTGGAAATGCTCAAGCGCGTTGTGGCGATGGCGGCATCAACGGGTCGCGAGGTCCTTCTGTCCAGCCATGACGGAGAGGTGCTCGAGGAGCTGGCCGATCGGGTTTACTGCATGCGCGACGGTGCCGTTGTGAAAGTTCGGGAAAGGTCGTGAGCGCGATGAAGAAGACCCTGTGGACAAGAAGGTCGGCGCTCGCGCTTTTCGGCTGTGCTGCTGCCGGCCTTGCGGGCATGAGGGTGAGCGCCGTTAACGGGAACCGGACGGTCATTCCTGAGAAATACTATGCGGAGGGCGAATGGCTCTCGATGGATGGGGCGTTTCTGGGGTCGAAGGATGTGGCGACTGACGGGTATTCGTTTTGCATAGACGGGGCGGAGCTGCTCACGCCGCGCGAGTATCTCAAACGAGCACATGACGATTATTCAAAATATGGCACCGTGGATACGAAAACGAGACTGAAGGATGCCGACATCACGTGCGTTATCGCCGTAAAGATGCGTGTCAGAAATAGGGATAATATCGACGGTGGAATCAAAGCGTATGTTTGGCATCTGGTTCCGGAGTCTGCGCCAAACTATGATTTTGTAGTCAATACCGATCTGATAACGCAAGCCATGCCGGTCCTTGGCGGCTCTGCTGCGTTTGCCGTGGAGGTTGGGGCAGAAAACGAGTTGCTCGTCCCATTTATGATGCAGAACACCAACGACTATTTCGAAGGTTACGAGACCGTCCGTTTTGAGAAAGCATTTCCCGGGACTTACACGATGAAGATGACCGATCTGCCGGAGCGGAGGCTCTTAAGGTTTGAAGTGAAATAGCTCGAGAGCAAGGCAAAACGGGTCCATTGGCGGTACGCGCGCCCGATTCCAGGCGCCCCGGCCCGGAATCGGGCGCGGGACGAGGCGCCTTCGGTGTCGGCCGGCCTACCGCTTCTTCTTGCTCTTCTTCTGCTTGCGCTGCTTGCCCTTGGTCTCCTGGGGCTTGTCGCCCTGTTTTGCTTCGGCAGCGGCCTTTTCTGCCTTCATCTTCTTGCGTTTGGTCTCGATGCGGAGTTTTTTGTTGATGCGCGCCTTAAGGAAGGGACCGAACTGCTCGGCATCGCCGCGGACAAAGGTGTCCTTAGGGATCGTCACGCCCTGGTCGGCGAACATGGCCACAAAGATGCGCTCGCCGTCGAGCACGTGGTCGAGCTTTTCAAACGGGAAGAACTGCGACTTGCCGCTCGTGCCCCAAACCATCAGGCCGTCCTCGTTGGCGGCGACGCGGCGATAGCGGCCACCCATGGACTCGTCGGCCTCAACGGCGTCGATAAAGTCGCGGGCGAGGGTGTGGTGCAGGTTTTTGCTCCACCAGGCCAAAAAGGCGCCGAATACGATCAAGACGACGCCAAACTTGATCCAGTTGCCGCCGGCCACCAGCATGCCGATGCCGATGAGCGCGGCAATTGCCGCGGCGACATACAGCGAGCCGCGACGCCTGGGCGAGGCGACCAGGCGGGCGAAGTCGGTGACGAGGTCGTTTTCGTATTGGTACTCGTTGAGGTACAGGATGCCGTCGTCGGCTGCGGCCTGCTCCTCGAGCGCGACCTCGACCTGGTCGGCTGCTTCGGAGGGAACGAGGTTGCTCTCTGCGTCTGCCATGCTCTTTGGACTCCTATCGCGGCGGGCTCGCCGTACGGGTTATTATGGAATGCAGTATGCCGTGCGACCGCATGGCCGCCGCGGCAACAAGACTCAGTATACCCGGGGGAGCACCCATGGAATCGTTGTACCGAAAGTATCGCCCGCTCACCTTTGACTCCGTGGTGGGCCAGCAGCATATCGTCTCGACGCTCGAGCACGCCATCACCGAGGGGCGCCTGTCCCACGCCTACCTGTTCTGCGGACCGCGCGGCACGGGCAAGACCACCATGGCGCGCATTCTGGCCAAGGCGCTGCTGTGCCGCAATGCCGAGGCGGCGCGCGCCGAGGGTGCAAGCGGCTGCATGCCCGACGGTACTTGCGAGGAGTGCGAGCTCATTGCCGAGGGTAACCACCCCGATGTCTACGAGCTCGATGCCGCCTCCCGCACGGGCGTGGACAATGTGCGCGAGGAAATCATCAACTCCGTCAACTTTGCCCCGGTGCGCGGCAAGTACAAGATCTATATCATCGACGAGGTCCACATGCTCACGACGGCGGCGTTCAACGCGCTGCTCAAGACGCTCGAGGAGCCGCCGGCACACGTGATCTTTGTGCTGTGCACCACCGACCCGCAAAAGATTCTGGAGACCATCCTCTCGCGCTGCCAGCGTTTCGATTTCCATCGCATCGGCAACGAGGATATCGAGCGTCGCCTGGCATACGTGTGCGAGCAGGAGGGCTTCGATTACGACGATGAGGCGCTGGCTATCGTGGCGCGCCATGCCAAGGGCGGTATGCGCGACGCGCTGTCCACGCTGGAGCAGCTGAGCGTCTTTGGCAACGGTTCTGTGCATGCGGACGACGCCCGCTCGCTTTTAGGCGAGGTTTCGGACCAGATTCTGGGCGAGTTTTCCCGCGCCATTGCCGATCGCGATGTTGCCGAGCTCTATGGACTGATCCGTGCGCAGGTCGAGGAAGGAAACGACCTGCTGGAGCTGACGCGCGACCTGGTGGCGCATGTGCGTGACGTGTACGTTGCCTGCGTTGCCGGTGCCCGTGCCGAGCTGTTTGAGGGCGGCTCCGAGCAGGCCGAGGCGCTTGCTGCCGAGGCCGCTGCCTTTGGCGAGCATCCTGCCGACCGCCTGGCCCGTGTGCTGACGGTGCTCGACGATGCCGCACTGGAGATGAGGGGCGCGAGCGACGTGCGCCTGGTGCTCGAGATCGCCTGCACGCGCCTGGCACGTCCCGAGGCCGATTTAACGATTGAGGCATTGGCCGAGCGCGTGGCCCGCTTGGAGGCCATGGTTGCCAACGGCGCCGTGCCGGCGAGCGTGGCTGCTGCTCAGGCCGCCGCGCCTGCAGCATCCGTACCCGCTGCTGCCCAACAGCCGACGCTAATTTCGGGCGCTCGTGCTGCCGCTCCGGCGGCATCCGCTGCCCCCGCTGCTACGTCCGCGCGCCAGGGCGGTATGCCTTGGGACCGTGGTGCTGCTGTTCCGGCTGCCCAGCCTGCGTCCCGTTCTGCGTCCGTGTCAGCTTCCAAGCCTGCAGCGCCTGCACCTCAGCCTGCGCCGACTCCGACGCCTCAGCCCGTTGCGGCTCCCGCGCCTGCCACCGCTCCGGCACCTAAGCCCCAGTCCAACAATGCCGCCCAGGTTGCCGCCGCCGGTACTGCCGAGACGCCCGCGGTCGAGGATGCCGGAGAGCTGCAGCGCAAATGGGCCGAGGTTGTCGAGCGTGTCAAGGCGCGTCAGGCTTCCTACGCGGGGCTTTTGCTCAATGCCCGCGCCACGGCTGACGACGGCTCCAGGCTCACGGTCTCGTTCCCCGCGGGCTCGACCTTTGCCATCAAGATGCTTGGACGCGCCGACACGCAGTCGGTGGTCCTGCCGACAGTCAGTGCGGTCTTCGGTCGTCGTACCGTCGACTATGTCCTGGATGGGGGTGGCACGCCGGCTCCTCAACATGAGGAGCATTCTCCATCTGCACGGGCTGCGGTATCTGCGGACCCGCAACCCGTGTCCTCGGCGGCCCCTGCATCCTCGAGCGCCAGCGCGACGCAGCCAAAAGCAGCACCGATAGCGGCGCCGACCCCGTCGGCGCCTAAGCCCGTCATGGCCAAACCGGCTGCTCCGACACCCGCTCCCAAGCCCGCCTCGCCCGCGCCCAAGTCGTCTGACCTGGGCAAAGCCCCCTGGCTGCGCTCCGACAACCCCGCCGGCGCTCCTGCCACGGGCAAGCTCCCGACCGAGCCCGCGCCCCGAGCGCCCGAGCGCGCGTCCGCTCCCAAGGCTCAGCCCGCCGCGCCGTCTGCGCCATGGGAATCCGAGCAGGTTCCCTACGACGATGCCATGGTTGGCGGTTTTGTTGCCGATGCTGGTGGGGACGATCTGCCTCCGTTCGACGTGCCGGGTGCGGCGTCCGCGCCCAAGTCCGCTGCAACTGCCCCCAAAGAGGAGGACGCTCCTGCAGCTCCCTGGGAGTCCAACTCCGGTGCGGGCGGCCCCTTCGGCCATCAGGGTGCAGCCCCGAGCATCCCGCAGACCGAGGACGAGGCCAAAGCCCTCATCCGCAGCGTCTTCGGCCAGTCCACCATCTTCAAGCCGGTGGAGTAGCTGCGCAGGCGGGTATACTGCTCAAGAAGAGAGCCCCTTGCCCGGGCGCATCTGTATTTCGGACATGTGCAACGTGGTGCCGCGTATATCGCATTCGAGCAGACAGGCGCGTGACGGTCGGCCTAGGATGCTGAGGTCGATACGATACGTCGCATGGCTGTCCGTGTACTCGACTTGCTCGGCGTTGACGGTTGCTCCGATTGTAAATAAAGAGCCCAGTTCGGCATCGACAATCTTGGAGTCCTTTATCTTGACCTTGAACTCTTGGTAGAGGGACGGGCTGTTGTAGTAAATGGTTCGGGTTCCGTCGGTGCATTCATCGGTCGTCTCCCATTTGACGACGGGCTGGTCCGAGCTGGCTATCAGCAGTTCTGCTCCAAAAGCTATGGCATGGGTGATGATAACCAGTAATACCCAGACGACAAAGAGATAGAGAACCACATATGCAACGGGGTGTTTTGAGCGGATGTTTTGGAGTACGGCTGGGACATTCACGAGGGCACCTCCAAATCGTCATCTATGACAATCAAATTATACCCAGCCGCCATGCGTGCCGCCTCGAGCAGCGGCTCGGCATTTTGCCATGTAGCCTTGTAGCCCTACGCATAAACTGCCTGGTTCCAGCTCTGCTAGATGTAGCTTGAGATAATTATGCAACCTTGCATAATTCGACCTTGCATAATCTTGGGCGTGCGTCACGCTCAAGGACATGTATATCGACTGAGGTAGCGTGTCCGCCCCGCTTGCTTGCCCCGCGCCGTGGTACGATTTGAGTTTGAAAGTCCCGTCGCGCTCCGGCTGCCCTTGCAGCTTGTCGCGCGGCCGCACGTAAAGGAGCCATCATGGCCGGTATGAACATGCAGCAAATGATGAAGCAGGCTCGCAAGATGCAGGAGCAGCTTGCCGCCGCGCAGGAAAACCTTAAGTCCCAGACCGTCGACGCCTCTGCCGGCGGCGGCATGGTCAAGGTGACCGTTAACGGCGAGATGGAGCTCGTCAACCTCACCATCGACCCCGATGCCCTCGATCCCGAGGACGTCGATATGCTGCAGGACATGATCATGGCTGCCGTCAACGAGGCCGTCCGCGGTGTCAACGAGCTCGCCAACAAGCAGATGGGCGCCATCACCGGCGGCCTCAACATCCCGGGCATGCCGTTCTAAGACACGCATATATATGAGTGCCAACCATAGTCTGCAAAAATTGTTCGATGAGCTGGGCCGTCTGCCGGGCATTGGTCCCAAGTCGGCCCAGCGCATCGCCTATTACCTGCTCGAGGCCGATGCCGAGGAGGCGCGCCGCCTGGCCGAGGCTATCCTGGAGGTTAAGCAGGAGGTTCACTTTTGCAGCCGCTGCTTTAACTACGCCACGGCCGACGAGTGCTCCATCTGCCAGGATTCGATGCGCGATACCACTCGCATTTGCGTGGTGGGCGAGCCGCGCGATGTCCAGGCGATTGAGCGCACGGGCAGCTACCACGGTCTCTACCACGTATTGGGCGGCGTGATCAGTCCCATGGACAAGATTGGTCCCGAGCAGTTGCACATTCGTGAGCTGCTGGCACGCTTGGGCCACGAGGACATCCACGAGGTCATCATCGCCACCAACCCCAATATCGAGGGCGAGACCACGGCGAGCTACCTGGCCCGCACTATCAAGCCGCTGGGCGTTGAGGTATCGCGTCTGGCGAGCGGCCTTCCCGTGGGCGGCGACCTGGAGTATGCCGACGAGCTTACGCTTGGGCGCGCCATCGAGGCCCGTCGCACGATTTAGGTGGCGAGCCTGCTCCTGCCGTATGTCTTCATCGCGACGCACGGGGTAGCCATAATTTCCCCGTGCGACTGTAAGTTTGTTGTGCAACAAAGATGCTTTGTATCCGCTTATCGCATGGATGCTTCCACTCGCATCCTTAATTTGCCCATTCGTTGCGCAACCTTTTGGGTTCGCTGATACACTCAAATATGGATTCGAATGAATGCGCCGCTCCCGAGCGGCGTGTTTTTGTTGGAGGAGAACGCATGCGGCCCGGTGGCACTCAGACAAAGCGCGGCGCCGCGGTGCGCATGCGACGCCGACTGGGCTTGGCGCCGCGGGCGTACGCACTGCTGTCTTGCTCGCTGGTGCTGGTCATAGCTGGCGTTTCTGCCTATGGCATGACCGTGCCGTCCATGATGCAGGCACATGCCGCACGCGAACCGCGCGTGGGGCATGAGGTCAAAAGTGACCTGGGGACCACGACTGGATATGCTTGGGCAAGTGTGGTCGCGCATATTGTGTTTGGCACCGGCGACGCGGACGGCGCCGAGGCCCCGGACAACGAAGTCACGCTTGCCAATGGCAAAACCATCGTGCTCACCAACACCAAGATCATCGATCGGTTGTCCAACAATAGCGTGGCGGCAACGGTGAATAAGGTCGAGCAGCAGAAGGAGCAGGACGCCCAGCAGTCCGGAAAGCCCGGTAGCTCGGATACTTCTGGCTCCGGCTCGGATTCGTCGAGTTCGGGCGGTGGCTCTGGGTCGGGTTCCTCTGCCGGAGGGTCTGGAAACGGCGGCTCGACGGGCGGCAACACTGACAACGATGCAAACTCCGGTGGCCTTTCCGCTGCTGAGGAAGAGAGCATTCACAGCTGGCTTGTGACCAAGTACAACATGCTCGACGGCTATGTTTCTCGTGCCAATGACGTGGTCTCGACCTATAACTCTACGGGAGATCCCAGGCCGTGCGACAGCCTGGTCGGGGAGATGTTTGTCATTCGAGCCGAGTTCGGTCGTCAGACATTCTCGCCCCGGTCAAAGTGGTATCAGCAGTATGCCAATCTGTGGGGCTGTTACACCAACCTATGTCAATGGGTCGGCCATTACGGCGATGATGACGTCGCGCTCGGTAACTTCAACAATAACGTGGCGGCGCTTGCCCTATGATGACCGATCTTGCATCCACCACACCACAATCGCTCGGTCGCGATCCCATGGTCGGCCTGCGCCTGGCGCGTGTCGACGGGTTTGAGCCGGCCATTGCGCTCGGTCAGGACGAACTGCCTGCCTATCTGCGTCGTTTTACGATACTGTTTGCCGACGATGCCACCATGCGCCGTGGCGGTATCGGCCGCGTGACGCGTGCCGTCAACGCCCAAGGCGAGGCCGTGGCACTCAAGCAGCTCATCTTGCCAACGTGCGATGAGTTTGACGATGCCGCCGCCCATGAGGCGCTGGTCGCCAAGTTCAAAGCGGCGTTTCGCGAGGAATACGAATGCCATCGCGCCCTTTCGGGCCTTAAGGGCTTTCCCCGCCTCTATGGCTGGGGCGAGGTCGACGGTGTGCCTGCAATTGTCATGGAATGGGTCGAGGGCGAGACGCTCGCCCGCTTGCGCTCGCGCTTTGCCGTGGACGATGCCGGCCGCCTATCGCCGCTTGTGGCGGCGCGTCTGGGTCGCGACCTGTTCGATCTGCTCTGCCGTATGAGCCTGGTGGGCGAGGGCTTTGTCCATCGCGATATCTCGCCCGCTAATATTATGGTGCGTACGGCGCGTCTACCGCTTGACCGGCAGCTTGCCGAGGGCACCTTTGACCTGTGCCTGATCGACTTTGGCTCGTCGCTGGCGCTTGAGCCTGCGTCGGCCGTGGCCGGTACCGGCGGCAAGGCGTCGTTTACGGAGCGCTATGCCACGCTGCGTCGCGCGACGGTTGCCTATGCCCCGCCCGAGATGCTCACCGACGATATTCCCGACCTGCGCGCTTTGCGTATGTCGCCGGCGATCGACGTCTATGCCGCAGCAAGCACGGTTTACGAGCTCATTGCCGGCGCCGCGCCATACGAAGCCGCGCCGAGCACTTCGGGCACCTCGGGTTCGCGCAAAAAGACGCGCGACATCGCCAGCCCCTACCGTCTCAAGATGGACACGCTGCCCGACTATCCCATTGGTGCCCATGCGCCCGGTTGCGATTTGACTCAGCTGCTTCGTCGTGAGCCCGATGTGGCGCTCGCTGCGGCCGAGCAGGCCCAGCAGCTGGGGCTTGAGCCGGATTCCGAGGAGCTACGCGATGCGCTGGCGTTTGTCGATGCCCAGCTGTTCGACGTGGTGATGGCCTGTCTGTCCAGCCATCAAAAAGATCGTCCCGAGCCGGCGGCGGTCGAGGCGGCGCTCTCGGCGTTTTGTGACCACTATGCGCAAAATGTCGGTCGTTCGCTCCGCGGCGAGCCGCTCACGCCGTGCCCCATGGATGCGTCTGGCCGCGCGGTTCGTCGCGCGCTGATGGTCGGCGCGACGGTCGTCTGTGGCGTGGTTTGGGCTGTGGTCGTGGTTTCGGCCGCGCTGCTGGCGTCGGGCGCTCGCGTGACGGCGACTTTGGGATCGCTCGTGTGGTCTGGGTCGCTACCGGGTATTATTGCCGCACTGGCGTTGGCGCTGCCAGGCATAGCCGGCGTTGCCGCGGGGGCACTTGCGCGCGATCGGCGCTCGGGCTTCCTGCAGGGTGTGCTTGCGCTTTCTGCCTGCGAGGTTCCGGTGCTGGTTGTGGCTGCATGTAGCGTATTTTCCCAACGCGCCGTGATGGGCGGCCTTGTTGCCGCTCTGGTTGCAACCTATACGCTTACGTGGTTTTTGCTTGCGATGGGCTTTGCCTTTGAACTTCCCGTTTCGGCACCGCGACGCACAAAAGCCCAGATGGCGACTCCGCTTGCCGGTGGAGCCGCAGCTGTCCGTACTTTTGGCGGACCTGTCGAAGTATCGTCCGATTCTATTTCTACGACCAAGGAGGCCTAGGTCATGGCATCTCAAGTTGAGCTCACCCCATGCGGGGCCATGTTTGACATCTTTAAGCGCGCAGCGCATCTGAGCCATATCGAGCTGTGCGGCTTGGTGCTTTCGTCCCGTCCGCTCGCCGACGGCCGCAGCCCGCAGAGCCGAGCCGCCGATCGCTCTTGGGTTTCCCGCTTTATCGTTCGCGCGCCGGTCGGCACGCTTCAGCAGCGCTACTTTGCCGAATACGGTACCTCGGCTGCGCGTATTATGTCGCAACTGGCCCTGCGCCAGCGCAATCCCATGGACTCCACGGCTGTAATCAATATGGTGTGCGGTCCTGCAGGTGAACCGATGGTACGCGCGCTCGAAGAGTGCCACCAGGACACGAATCTCTATCGCAACGCGCTCGATCGCCTGTCCCAGGCGGCGGAACTCATGCCCGCCGAGCGCGCCGAGGTCGTGCTGGTGCTGTTTGTCGCCGTCGGTTGTTCGGCGGATGTGCGGTCCTCGGTGAACTATGCCATCGACTACGCGAACGCGACCTGCGGCGGAGGCACATCCACGCCGCGTTCGCTTGGCATGTCGCTGACTGCGGGCGAACGCGAACCCGCCCCGGCGCACCCTTTGGGCTTGCTGCGCGTGCAAAACAGTTTTGTCGTGAGCGCCCCGCGCTGGATTCAGCCGAGTGAGCAGGGTGTTGAGATTGGCGCGCTGGCCACTGGTGAGGGCGATATTACCGACGTCGGCGACGATGTCTCGGCCCGCCATGCCCATATCTGGTGCGATGCTCAAAATATCTGGCACGTCGAGGACTTGTCGTCCACCAACGGAACCGTGGTGGTAAACGGGGCCACGCGCGTTTGCATTCAGGTCGAGCCCGGCCGTTCCGCCCAGCTCAATCCCGGCGACGAGCTCAAGCTCGGCGAATCCACTACCTATGCCATCCTCTTCGGTGCCCTCTAGCCGGCAGTTAAGGACGTTCCTTTTCTGCCGGCACTTGGGGACACTCCTCGGCGCGCCAGAGCCGGTCGCCTGGGGATGGAGAGGCCATTTTGGCCCTTGGCGGTCAGTCGGGGCGAAACTAGAAGATCTTTCCGATTCGCGGCTGTTCATGCTTGTAGAGCATCTAAAACAATAGGATGTTATTCTGGAATATGCCGGGTGCGTGAACTTGCCTGTCTTAGCCTTAATAAGGTATAGGGGAGTTTGGCTCAGGGGTTCCGTGTTGTTCTTCAGCGCAGTATTGTGGGACAGATTTGCTGAGATTGGCGCCTTACACCGCAGAGCGCACGGAAGGCTCTCGATTTGTGTTCTGGCCCCAGAATACAGGGCCTGATACTTACCAACTGTGGCATGGATGTAACATCTGTAGAAATCAACCCTTTTGTTGTCGACCTTTGTAAGAAAAACACTGCCATCAACTCTTTGGATGACGAAACTAGGGTGCTTGAGGGGAGCCTTTACTCCCCTCTGAGAGATGACTCATGTTTTTCGCTTGTCGTTGTGAATCCTCCGTTACTGCCGATTCCGGATGAGATTCCTTATCCCTTCGTTTGAGATGGAGGACAATCGGGTCTGGATAAAACACTTCGTATTCTTAAGGGTGGCGATACGCATTTAGAGAAAAACGGTAAATACTGCTAATAGGGGTGACGACGATGGTGCGGGGGCGACCCGCGATGCTCTCATCAATACGTCGGATACTTGGGAAATCAGGTCTAGATGCATGTATGATGATGCTGTGTGGCTATTCAATTAATCCGCGTTCCGAATGGGTGCAGGGTATAGCTGCGACATCGTATGCTTTTGACCCGGCGCGATACTCAGATATTTCTGAGGCGGTTGACGAAGTTTATACGCACTATGCCGCGCAAGGCGTTTCGGAAGTTTGCACATCTACGTTACGGGCTTAGGTTTCTTCAAGCGAGCAGGCCGGTTGCGTTATTTCGAGCGATTTTTCTAGTCTAGACGACAAAAGGCAAAGGATTTGATGGGTATAAAACGCGAACGTTTGTGGGCGGATGCTCAAATCTATTGTGGCAATCGGGCGGTTGAAAAAGATATTTCAACCGCCCGATTGCCAGGTTCGTCGGAGGAGATGTCCGATTCCGACTCTCTTGTAGGAAGAGCTTGAGATCGTATTGGCCCAAGGCAATCTTAAAGCAGTCTCATTGGCAAATCTTCGCTCCTGTTGTGTTGAGGTGTAAGGTATCAGTGATTGATGTTTTGTGGCGGGTAGATTGGGGCCTTCCTTGATTCGATGCGTTCTCTCGAGGTTCATCAGAGCAAAAGGGGCTTTCGTCTTCATTGCTATCACGGTGATTGGAACCGCTCTCTCCTATGCCATGCCATACGTGAACGGGAAATTCTTAGATTTTCTTCTCGGTAACCGCAGCGAAAGAGACGCCGTACTCTTCGCGCTCCTGGTTGCGTCAATAGGAGTTTTCTCCACCCTCTTTACTTATTTTGCAGGAACACTTTCCATTCGCATAACCACGAGACTTTCCTTTGATCTTCTCAGGGAGGCCGTCTTGCGTTTTGAAAGAGACGATTACTTGGTGAGTCGGACCATCGATCCAGCCTATACAACGCAACGGATTATTTCCGACTCTAGCGTGGTCTCATCCTTCGTTTTGGCGAATTTTATCAGTGCGCCGCTGTCCATTGTAGCCATTCCCATCGTATTGCTTATCATATGGTCAATTGATTCAACTCTCGCGGTGTTTTCCATCATTCTCCTCATCGTGTATTTCTGTGTAATTACTGGGTTGAGGAAACTTTTGTATAGGGTCACGTATGAGAAGAAAGAGGCGGACAGCGCCTTTTACGCCGCAATTGCATCGCAGCTTAATCAGATTCTCAACATTCAACTGACATCTTCGTACGGCAAGAGCGAACAAGCGCTCGACGCTGGGTTTAAGAGCTATTTTCCCAAAGTTTTGCGCTCCGGAAAGCTATCATATTCTCTGACATCGCTCGATGGTCTTTTCGCAGCGTTGTTTCAAGCGGTGATACTTGTTGTTTCCGGAGTACGAATCATTAACGGAACTATGTCAATAGGCGAGTACACTATCATCGGTACATACTTCGCGGTTCTCTTTAAGACTTTGAAAAGTATGATGTCATTGTTCAAATCCTATCAAGATGCCAAAGCATCATGGGATAGGACGGCTATCGCGACGAGAGAAAAGGAGAGATCGGGGTGGAATCGGACCGATTTAGCTAAACTCGATGAAATAAATGACATTTCGGTATCTGATTTGGAATTCTCGGTTGCCCTTCCAGACGGATCTGTCCGAGAGGTCCTCGGCGGGTTTTCTTTCAAGTTTTCCGGTCCTGGTACATATTGCATAGTTGGGGAAAACGGAAGAGGCAAGACGTCACTTCTTTACTTGATGCTCGGGCTATACTCATCGAAAGGCAAAGTAAAATACAACGGCGTGCCAATCGAAGAATGCGACTTGGATTACATACGTGCGAGAGAGATATCGTGCTGCCCACAGTCGTGCTTCGCGCCGGACGAAACGGTGAAAGAGCTGTTAGAGTATTTCGACACGCCCTTTTCTTCCTATCACCGGGGTGTAGATGGCCTACTTTCGCTGGAAAACAGCGTGAAGGAGTTGCTCGGGAAACGTTGCTCCGCGCTTTCGGGCGGTGAGCTGCGCCGAGTGTACTTATGGTCGGCGATTTCACGCAAGTCGTCAGTTTTGGTACTCGACGAGCCCACGACTGGGTTAGACGCTGTAAGCCGCGCCGAGCTTGCGGCCTATGTTAAGCGCAACAAGCAAAGCCAGCTGATCATCATTGTCTCTCACGATGACGAGATGGTCGGCGCGGTAGAAGGGGTAGTGGATTTAGGCAGCATGTACCGGGGTAAATGCTGACAAGTGTAGTGCTACCCAACTGACAGAGATAACAAAAAAGCGATGCAGATGCACGTAGCATTCAGTCGGTTCGGACTCGGTGCCTTCACGCCATCGCAACGCTTTCAGATATAGTTCTCATTCTCTTACTAAAGGAAACTTTAGTCTACGTTGTCTTGTCGAGACAGAGGTGAAGCGAAGTGTTGTCGCGACGTATCTTATTCCAGGTGGCTCAGTATCAGCGTGAGAATCGCACCAAAGTGTACTTACGATTCTCGTGTCCCACGGACAACATGAGCTGAGCATTGAGGTTCCACCCTTTGCTGCAACTACACGGGGTTGGACGGCAATGAATATGCCGGGCCGCATACCACGCGCAGCGGGGGTCCATGTCCCAGTATGTTGCCTACAGCAGCCTCGATGTCCACGCACACATCATCTCTGCCTTCGCGTTCAATCCATTTGCCGGAGAGTGCGAGGGTTGCCAGGCCGTAGAATTCGAGCCGAACAAATGAAATGCGGTATCAGCGCATAGGATTAAACTGACGATTGCTTTGCACTGAGAATACGCTTGGAAAGCCGCTATGGGTGGCGGCCCGGGTTAAATAGAGAAGCCCGTCCGATCACTTTCATGTGGCGAACGGTCGGGCTTCTTATTCCACTTGCCAATGCTCGGCTTATATTGGAAGAAAGCTACGCTAATGTTTGCGTGACACTCCTATTTTCTCCGAAGAAAGAGTCGGATAATGAAGAATAGAATTAAAAAAGGTGCCAGATATAACGCAAGTATAAAGGCTAATCCAACGAGACCTTGCAATAATGGCATAACTCCTCCCAGACACGAGATTTTGGTATTTGTTCCCATCTTATTCTGAATTGGACCAAATAGTTCCTAGCCACAAAACTACTCGTCAACTGGATCGCACCAATCTGCTGGCAAAACACAGCTTGATTCTTTATCGACATAGCACCAATCCGCAACAGGGCACTCGGCGATGTCGTAAAAATTGCATATATCAACTCCAAGACAACAAGGCTCAACGGGAGGATGTTCATTTGAACCAACAGGATGAATATGCTTCACGACTACCTCCCTTTGAGTGCAGAAAAACCTCAATATTGTGTATAACAAACCAAGATGTCTAGTTCACCATATTTCTAGAATGGTTTCGGCGAACGTAGCAATAAGCTTCGCAGACGGTAATCAGAAGAACGAACACCTCCACAATGGTGACAGCAATGCGCTGAACCGCTTATTCCGATACAGTAGCTTCTCGTTGATTTTTCTCCTGCGAAGATGAGTGGCGGGAAATAAGGTCAAAAGCCATCTCGTAGCACATTTTTCTATATTCACATGATGCAGGGTGTAGACTCTTGGGCAAGTAGCCGTGCTCGCCTGCAGCCTCCCAGCTACAGCCCCCACCACAGAAAGACCGAGCCCAACAGTCCGTACAGTCAATTCTTTTTTCGACACCCTGACTCCAGTTTTCAATATACCTAGTTTCGTCAATTCCGGTGACGATGTTGCCCATTTTGAATCGCATCATCCCGACAAACCTGTGACAGGGGTATACGTCCCCTTCGGGAGTCACGGAAATAAAACGCCTGCCAGCCCCGCATCCGACAAAGGCGATCCTGTTGCTCATAATCAAATCAACTGCAGTTTTCAATGTTCTAAACAAGGGCTTTTCCCCTTGATCAATCTGTTTGAGATATTGATCCGCCAAATCTATTAGGCCCGCCCTGATTTTGTTTAATGAGTGTTCGTCGAGTTTGATATTCTCATCGAATGAGCTCACGGGCGAGAAGTAAATCCTTCTGAAGCCCATCTCTTTAAACTGAAGATAGTCTTCAACAAGGTTACAGTTATTATTTGTTAAGGTCGCTCTTGCGCCGAAGGGGAACGACTCGGAAAAACGACGAACGTTTTTGTCGATATCGGAGAAAGAGCCGCCTCCCGTCTTGTACGGGCGCGATGCATCGTGCTTGCATCCTGTACCATCGAGACTAATCAGAACAGAAAACCCGTGCTCCTTGAAAGAATTCACAGCAGTGTCATTCAAAAGCGTTCCGTTGGTCGTAATAGAATAGGTAAAGTTTCTATTGGGGTATATTCTTTTTGAATAGTCGACCGTTTTCCATATCAGCGGCTCGTTAATCATGGGTTCCCCACCAAAAAAGACGATTGCAAGCGTTTCGTTTTCCGATGAACTTGCGACGAGGTAGTCGACCGCCTTGAAGGCTATCTCGTCTGTCATCAGCAGAGGAGACGTTCCATAATCTCCTTTACCGGCAAAACAGTAACTACAACCAAGGTTGCATGCATGTGAAACGTGGAGTTCGATGGATCTAAGTTTTCGAGGCGTGTCTTTTGTTAAGAAAGTCCGCTCAGACAATCGTTGATACTCATCAATGTCGTCTTCAAGTTCTGCTATGGTCGTTTGGTCGTAGCCTTTCGCAGCAAGTGACTTTGTTAGCAACTTCGAGTTGACCGTTCTTCCCGATGCTTCAAATATGCGAAGCGCATCTTCTGATGCTTGGTCAACCTGAAAGCAATTGCGAGTGACCTCATCGAAGCAGTAACGACGATCACTTACTGAGAAAAAATGCATACGTTCCTCAATTTCATGCTGGACTGGCACTAACCTTGTTTATTGTTGCGCAGCTATAAAAAACCACCAGCGGGGATTCGGTGTGCGGCCCAATCGGACTCCCAAAAGGTTCTATTTGAGACTGGCAAGCTTTGTGTTGTTGGCACTTCGACAGCGCTCTTTATTCCAACATGGAGCCTCGCAGTTTGAGTCGACTTGCCTCTGGAAGGTCCGATCTCAACTTGATTTAGGATGAAAACAGATTACAGGCGCGCTCCTCTAGAAAGAAAGGAAACCAATCGCCGCCTTTCACCAGGAAAGTTTTTATAGCCCACCTCGAGCAAAATGAAAGATGCGAGAGCGATTGGGGAACAACGCGAATCTCCCCTTTTGGGTGGGAGCGAGCCTTCAGCCACCGGCGAACGACTCGCCCTGGTCAGAATCTGGAAGTGGTGCCGGGCCGCTTGGGCCTCCCCGGTGACTTCGTGGGGCTTACCTGCCTGACGTCGAGGAGTACATCCGCAAGATTCGTTCCCTATGCCGTTTGCTCTCACGCCCGCCTTGGTTCCAAGTCGGGCGAGCACGAGGTCGCGCCGGCGCATCCGCTGGGACTGCTGCGCGTGCAAAACGGCTACGCGGTGAGCGTCCCGCGCTGGATTCAGCCGAGTGAGGAAGGCGTCGAGATCGGCGCGCTGGCAACGGGGGAGGGCGGCATCACCGATGTGGGCGATGACGTTTCGGCTCGCCATGCCCACGTGTGGTGCGATGACCAAAATGTCTGGTACGTTGAGGACCTGTCGTCCACCAACGGAACCGTGGTGGTAAACGACGCGACGAACGTCTGCACCCAGGTCGAGCCCGGCCGCTCCGCCCAGCTCAACCCCGGTGACGAGCTCAAGCTCGGAGAATCCACAACCTACGCCATCCTCCTCGGCGCCCTCTGACTCATCTCCTAAATAAGTTGCGGTGAAATAGGGGCTGTTTGGGGGTGCGGCCGGCAAAAACAGTTCCTATTTCACCGCAGCTGCCATTTGGTCCCTCGGTGACGGAAGGATCAATTTTGCCCTTGATGGTCACCCAAGGTAAACCTTTACCGCCCGCCTATATTTGCCGAAATTACACTTGACGGCGGGGTACAATAAACCCGCATGCGGATTTCCGTTGCGGGCGCTTCCCATCGCCGGGGCGTGCCCGGGAGCATCCGGCATGCGGCCTTTGCGGCGCTCGGTCATGTGCAAGACGGGTAGCTGGGCTTGTGGAGCGCGTGCAGCCCTCCTCGCCTCGGCATGCCTTCTCTCCACGCCATGTACCTGCTGCTGAGCCTGCCTGCCAGATGATTGGAAGCAACAGCGAAAATCCCATCACGCCAACATCCCGGCGATCGCCGGGGCCTGTATACCTATATGAGAGGAGAGGGGTATATGGCGCGTAAGTTTAAGTCTATGGACGGCAACGAGGCGGCCGCATATGTTTCGTATGCGTACACCGAGGTAGCGGGAATCTATCCCATTACGCCGTCCAGCCCGATGGCCGACCATGTCGACCAGTGGGCGGCCCAGGGTCGCAAGAATATCTTCGGCACCCCGGTCAAGGTCGTCGAGATGGAGTCCGAGGCAGGTGCAGCCGGTACCGTTCACGGTTCGCTGGGCGCCGGTGCTCTGACCACCACCTACACGGCTTCTCAGGGTCTGCTCCTGATGATCCCGAACATGTACAAGATCGCGGGCGAGCAGCTCCCGGGCGTCTTCCACGTCTCCGCGCGTTGCGTCGCTTCCCACGCCCTGAACATCTTTGGCGATCACTCCGACGTCATGGCCTGCCGCCAGACCGGTTTCGCCATGCTCGCCGAGGGCAACGTCCAGGAGGTCATGGACCTCTCGCCGGTGGCTCACCTTGCCGCCATCGAGGGTAAGACCCCGTTCCTTAACTTCTTCGACGGCTTCCGCACCAGCCACGAGATCCAGAAGGTCGCCATGTGGGACTACAAGGATCTGGCCGAGATGTGCGACATGGACGCCGTCCAGGCTTTCCGCGACCACGCGCTCAACCCTGAGCACCCGCACACCCGCGGCAGCCACGAGAACGGCGATATCTTCTTCCAGAACCGTGAGGCCTGCAACAAGGTCTACGACGAGCTTCCCGCCGTCGTCGAGGGCTACATGAAGAAGATCAACGAGAAGCTCGGCACCGATTACGGCCTGTTCAACTACTACGGCGCTCCCGATGCTGATCGCGTCGTCGTGTGCATGGGCTCCTTCTGCGACGTGCTCGAGGAAGTCATCGACTACCTCAATGCTCACGGCGAGAAGGTCGGCCTGGTCAAGGTTCGCCTGTTCCGCCCGTTCTCCATCAAGCACTTTGTGGACGTTCTCCCCGAGACCGTCCAGAAGATCGCCGTCATGGACCGTACCAAGGAGCCGGGTTCCATCGGCGAGCCGCTCTACCAGGACGTCGTCTCCGCTCTCTACGAGGCCGGCAAGACGGGCATCAAGGTCGTCGGCGGCCGTTATGGCCTGGGCAGCAAGGACACGCCTCCCGCGTCCGCGTTCGCTGTCTTCGAGGAGCTCAAGAAGGACGAGCCCAAGCGCGAGTTCACCATCGGCATTGTCGATGACGTGACCAACCTGAGCCTGCCCGAGGCCGAGGATGCGCCCAACACCGCAGCCCCCGGCACCATCGAGTGCAAGTTCTGGGGTCTGGGTGGCGACGGTACCGTCGGCGCCAACAAGAACTCGATCAAGATCATCGGCGACCACACCGACAAGTACGTCCAGGCCTACTTCCAGTACGACTCCAAGAAGACCGGCGGCGTCACTGTCTCGCACCTGCGCTTTGGTGATTCCCCGATCCGCTCGCCGTACTACGTGACCAAGGCCGACTTTGTCGCTTGCCACAACCCCAGCTACATCGTTAAGGGCTTCAAGATGGTCCGCGACGTCAAGCCGGGCGGCACCTTCCTGGTCAACTGCCAGTGGAGCGACGAGGAGTTCGCCGAGCACATGCCCGCCGTGGCCAAGCGCTACATCGCGAACAACAACGTCAACGTCTACCTGATCGACGCTATCGACCTGGCGGCCAAGGTCGGCATGGGCAAGCGCACCAACACGGTGCTCCAGTCCGCCTTCTTCGCGCTGGCCAAGGTCCTGCCCGCCGAGAACGCCCTGCAGTACATGAAGGACGCGGCTACCAAGTCCTACATGAAGAAGGGCCAGGCTATCGTCGACGCCAACCACAAGGCCATCGATGCCGGCGCTACTGCTTTCCGTAAGTTCGAGGTTCCGGCCGACTGGGCTACCGCCGAGGACGCCGCTCCCGTCGAGCTCTCCGAGGAGACCAAGTCCGCCATCGCCCAGCAGGTCAAGAACCTGCTCGAGCCCATCGATCGCATGGATGGCGACAGCCTGCCCGTTTCCGCCTTCGTCGGTTGCGCCGACGGCCAGTTTGAGCTGGGCGCCTCCGCATACGAGAAGCGCGGCGTCGCCGTGGTCGTTCCCCACTGGGACGAGACCAAGTGCATCCAGTGCAACCAGTGCGCCTACGTGTGCCCGCATGCCACCATCCGTCCGTTCGCGATGACCGAGGACGAGGCTGCCGCCGCGCCCGAGGCTACCCGCACGCTCGACGCCATGGGCCCCAAGGCCAAGGGCATGAAGTTCACCATGGCCGTGTCCCCGCTCGACTGCATGGGTTGCACCAACTGCGTCAAGGTCTGCCCCAAGGGCGCCCTCGAGATGGTTCCCACCGAGCAGGAGATGGACCAGCAGCCCGTTTGGGACTACATGGTCGAGAACGTCTCCGAGAAGAAGGAGCTCATCGCGGCCAACGTCAAGGGCAGCCAGTTTAAGCAGCCCTACCTGGAGTTCTCGGGTTCCTGCGCCGGCTGTGCCGAGACCGCCTATGCACGTCTGGTGACCCAGGTCGCCGGCGACCGCATGTTCATTTCCAACGCCACCGGCTGCTCCTCCATTTGGGGTAACCCCGCTGCCACCGCTCCTTACTGCAAGGACAAGGACGGTCACGGCCCGGCGTGGAACAACTCCCTGTTCGAGGACAATGCCGAGCACGGTCTGGGCATGGCCGTTGGCTATGAGGCCGTTCAGCACAAGCTGATCGCCGCTACCCAGGACATCATCGCTGCCGATGGTCCGTCCGATGAGCTCAAGGCCGCCGGTCAGGCTTGGATCGACTCCGTCAACGACGCCGAGGCCTCCAAGACCGCTGCCGCTGCCTACGTTGCCGAGCTCGAGAAGTGCGGCTGCGACGCTTCCAAGGCAATCCTCGCCGACAAGGCTTACCTCACCAAGAAGTCCTTCTGGATCTTCGGCGGCGACGGCTGGGCCTACGACATCGGCTTCGGTGGCCTGGACCACGTCCTGGCTTCCGGCCACAACGTCAACGTCTTCGTCTTCGACACCGAGGTCTACTCCAACACCGGCGGTCAGGCCTCCAAGGCCTCGAACCTGGGCCAGGTCGCTCAGTTCGCCGCTGCCGGTAAGGTGACCAAGAAGAAGTCTCTGGCCGAGATCGCCATGAGCTACGGCTACGTCTACGTGGCACAGGTTGCCATGGGCGCCAACCCGGCTCAGACCCTCAAGGCCATTCACGAGGCCGAGGCCTACGACGGCCCGTCCCTCATCATCGGCTACAGCCCCTGCGAGATGCACTCCATCAAGAAGGGCGGCATGCAGAACTGCCAAGCCGAGATGAAGAAGGCTGTCGAGTGCGGTTACTGGAACCTCTTCCGCTTCAACCCCGAGGCTGCTGCCGGCAAGAAGTTCTCGCTCGATTCCAAGGAGCCCGCGGGCGGTTATCAGGAGTTCCTGATGAACGAGGCCCGTTACGCTTCGCTGACGCGTTCCTTCCCCGAGCGCGCCGAGGAGCTCTTCAAGGAGAACGAGCAGGCCGCTATGGACCGCTATCAGCACCTGCTGAAGCTCAAGACGGTGTACAACGAGGCTTAAGTCTCCCACCGCAGGATCTGAGGGCTGACCTTCGCGGACGTCCTCGGACATGAAAGAACCCCCGCTGCGCACAACGTGCGACGGGGGTTCTTTCGTCCTGCGGAGTGTCCGCGAAGGTTAGCCCTCAGATCCTGCTACGACTACGTCCTCGGATTGTGGGGCTGAATGAAGGACGTGGCTGTGGGGGTGCCTTGTCCCGGTCGCTGTTTCGCGGCGTGGCCGCGAAACCACGCGCCACTTTGGGCATGGAGGGCTAGCTGATTGTGGCCTTCTGCTGCCCCAGTGCTGTTTCGCGCTTTGCGCGAAACATCGCAGCACTTTGGGCATAGTGGGGGAGTTGGTTGTCGCTGCCTTCTATCCCCTTGCTGTTTCGCGCCTTTGGCGCGAAAGGCGCAGTACTTTGGGCGTGGGGGCTGGCTTGCGGACTCAGATGACCTAGAGAGATATGGGTGCAAACGAGAAATCGTTGTTGGGGTCGTCCTTTTCCATAAACTCATCGAGACAGAATGTCATATAGATTGGAACGTAAAGGATCTTGCCCTCTTTGCAAAGGTTTTCGTGGCTCAGCACAACGGCCTCGGGAATTTTGTACTCGCCCACACTCATCAAACGGTCGAGGGCTGCATGTGCTCGAACTTTCTTGCCCGATTTGACTTCGATTGGGACAACATGCCCGCGGGCACCTTCGATTACAAAGTCGACTTCACCGACCTCACGCGTTTGGTAGTACCACGTATCTGCTCCGAGGGCAACGAGTTCCTGTGCGACCACGTTCTCATAGAGGCCGCCGAGGTTGGGGGTTTTCATGTCAAGGTAGACGGCGCGTGCCGTGCTGCCGGGATACCGCGATGCGAGCATACCTGTATCGGACTCGTATAGTTTAAAGGCCGTCGTTTTCTCCGTCCTCTTGAGAGGACTTCGTGCCTCCGTCACCTGGGGGACCATCAATCCAACGCCTGCGTTCACCAGCCATAGGAAATCCTGCTCGTATTTTTGAAGACGAGCTCCCTCGCCTAGAGACGAGACGATAAAGCGATGGGACTCCGCCTCAAGCTGAACGGGAATTTGCTCGAAAATGGAGCGAACGTTAAACGCTCGAGTCGATGCATATTTAGAGATATCGCTTTTGTACTGATCGACTAGCTGAATTTGAAGCTCACGCGTTCTCACGAGCGAATAGCCCGAATCGATATAGTTCTGAACGACCTCCGGCATGCCGCCGCAAACGATATAAGCTCTAAAGTTTTTGAGCATCGCCTCATGAATAAAATTTTCGACGGGACGCCTCTCGACAAGGCAGCTGCGGATGTCTGCAAGCACATTCTCGCTGATGCTGTTTGCCCAACAAAACTCTTCAAAATCCATTGGCCGCATAACAATGTGCTCGACATACCCCACCGGGAAAGAAGAGATCCCCTTAAACTCAGTCCCAAGCATAGACCCCGAGAAGACATAGCTAAAGCGTCCGTCCTCGACCAGCGCCTTCATAAGTGTAACGATCTGCGGATACTCCTGAATCTCATCGACGAAGATAAGCGTGTCTCCTTCAACAAGCGGTGCATCCGCAAGAAGGGCCACACGGTTGATGAAGTCAATGGAGTTCTTAGCGCCAACAAGTACGTCTCTTGCCTCGGCATCAAGTAGCAGATTGACCTCATAATACGAAGCGTAGTTGCTCTTTCCAAACGCGCGAATCGCATAGCTCTTGCCAATCTGACGCGCACCGGTAACAAGCAGGGCCTTATGGGAGTTATTCTTCCAGCTCAAAAGCCTATCAGTGACCTTGCGGCGTAGCATTAAAACACCTCATTGACAAAAATTGGCAAATAGATTTGCCCCTAATCATACAAAAATTGGCAAATAGATTTGACCCAAATCATACAAAAATTGGCAAATAGCAAAGCTCACTTAGGCCTCAAAGCCAGCGAACCAGCACGGTACTTTGCGAAAAGGCTGGCGGCGCCGTTGTTGAGGGTGGCCAGGTTGACAGTGGCGCCGTTAGCGTTCTCGGCTGCTTGGGCGCGCAGGAGCGAAAGGGCGTCGGCAGCGTTCATGCAGAAGCCGACGGTAAAGTTCCATACTGCGAACTCGCAGTCGCTTGCCGCGGGGTGAAGCGCGATCGGCTATCCCTTATGTTGGATGAAAAGCCCCATGTTTTTGCAGGGGTGCATACTCGTCAAATTAATGTATAGAATCGCGTATAGTGCGAGTAAGATATTGCGCTGTCCGTTTTGTGTTTAGCAAAGATATAGTTTGCATAATCTGGTCTAATCCCTGCTCTATTTAAATAAAGTTGCACGTAAATGGCGTAGATATGCCTGAACTGGGCTTCTTTACGCTGAGCGGGTAAAATCGACCGTTCGCCGCTTAGGTATTTTCAAAATGAATAAAATGAGCGATAAAGAGAATATAAACCTTAATAAACTCGCGTATCGCACGGACGCGGGTTATTAATGGGTTGTAGGCCTTTTACAGAAAGGATTCCAGCAATGTCTAAGCCTCTTGGCAAGCCCGATCGTATTGTCGTCGCCCTCGGCGGCAACGCCCTCGGCAACAACCCCGTCGAGCAGATCGAGGCCGTGAGCAACACCGCCCACGCTCTCCTTGGTCTTATCGAGCAGGGCAACGAGATCATCATCACCCACGGCAACGGCCCGCAGGTCGGCATGATCCAGAACGCCTTCGCTGCTGCCCACGATGCCATCGGCACCCCCGAGATGCCGCTGCCCGAGTGCGGCGCCATGTCCCAGGGCTACATCGGCTACCACCTGCAGCAGGGCATCGGCCGCGAGATGCACAAGCGCTATAAGCGTTGGCACGCCGCCACCGTCGTCACCCAGATCGAGTGCGATCCCGACGATCCCGCGTTCAAGAACCCGACCAAGCCGATCGGCCCCTTCTACACCGAGGAGCAGGCCAAGGAGTTCATGGCCGAGGATCCCTCCAAGGTCTTCGTCGAGGATTCCGGCCGCGGCTGGCGTCGCGTCGTCGCCTCCCCCGATCCCAAGAAGATCGTCGAGGCCGACTCCATCCTCAACCTGCTCGACAACGAGTTCATCGTCATCGCCTGCGGTGGCGGCGGCATCCCCGTCGTCCGCGACTACGAGAACAAGGGCTGCTACAAGGGCGTTCCCGCCGTCATCGACAAGGACCTGGGCGGCGAGCTGCTGGCTGAGGACTGCGACGCCGACGTTCTGTTCCTGCTGACCGCCGTTGAGCATGTCGCCATCAACTTTGGCAAGCCCAACCAGGAGGAGCTCGAGGACCTCACCGCCGACGAGGCCGAGCGTCTGGCCGACGAGGGTCAGTTCGGCAAGGGCTCCATGGAGCCCAAGGTCCGCGCCGCCATCAAGTTCGCCCGCTCCCGCAAGGGCCGCACCTGCATCATCGGCGCCCTGGACAAGGCCGCCGAGACCATGGCCGGCCTCTCCGGTACCCGCATCCACGAGTAGTCCCTACTCCGTTGCCTCTCCCGTGGGCGCCAGGCAAAGCGCCCACAAACTAGCCTCTCTTCATGAGCCCTGCAGTCCGCTCCGACTGCGGGGCTTTTGCTATTGAGGTCGCTGTTCATGAGGAGTGCTGCGCGCCGCGCCCAAATCACGAGAGTGGATAATCTCCCACTTTGAGCCTGCGTACAGGCCAAAAGTGGGAGATTATCCATTCTCATTCCGGGTAGTCATTGGGGACGTTCTTAAACGACTAGTTAAACAAGAACGTCTCCAACGACTACTCATTTAAGTCTGTCCCCAATGACTAGTAGTAGGCCCACATGGCTTCGATTTCGTTGAGGACCTCCACCACGCCCCAGCGGCGGGCGCTGCGGCTGGCCGAGTTGGGGTCGTAGACGCCAATCTGGTTGGATTCAAGACTTTAGTCTGCTGGCCGCGCAGCGGCCAGCTTTAAACCACCC
>CAUGNZ010000022.1 GCA_959601045.1 uncultured Collinsella sp. | reverse complement strand
AGTTCCGCACGCAAAGAAGGCCACTTAATGTGGCCTTCGTCTTGCGCAGGACTGTTTGAAATTTTGAGGAAGCACCCGCCCTGCCGGGGCTCCCGGGTTCCCGCTTACGAGAGCGACGTTCTCAGCAACTCGTTGAAGAGCTTCGGGTTGCCCTTGCCGCGGCTCGCCTTCATGCACTGGCCCACCAAAAAGCCGATGACCTTCTGGTTGCCGTCACGATACTGCTGCGCCTGCTCGGCACAGTTTGCCAGCACCTCGTCCACAATCGGCTGCAGCGCGCCGGCATCGCTCACCTGGCGCATACCGCGCTCGTCGACGATCTTGTTGGGGTCGTCGCCGGTCTGGGCCATGGCCTCAAAGACCTCGTGCGCCTGGTTGGAGCTAATGGCATCGGTCGCCAGCAGCTTGGCGAGTGCCGCCACCTGAGCCGGCGCGATGCCGGACTCGGCGAGCGACACGCCTGCGCCCTTAAGGTAGGCGATCATCTCGTTGACCAGCAGGTTTGCGACCGTCTGGGCCTCCTTGCCGGCCATACCGGCAGCGGCGGCCTCAAAGAAGTCGGCAAACTCAGGGTCGCCGGCAATCTGCTCGGCGTCAGCCGTCTTAATGCCAAAGTCGGCCTCAAAACGGACGCGCTTGGCATCGGGCAGCTCGGGAATCTCGCCACGGCAGCGGTCGATGAACTCGTCATCCAAATCGAACGGCGCCAGGTCGGGATCGGGGAACAGACGATAGTCGTCGGCCGTCTCCTTCACACGCATGACCACGGTGCGTTTGCGGCTGGGCTCCCAGTGGCGGGTCTCCTGATAGATGATGCCGCCCTCCTCGAGCACCTCGGCCTGGCGGCAAATCTCGTAGGCAAGGCCGTCGTGCAGGCTCTTAAACGAGTTGAGGTTCTTGAGCTCGGTCTTGGTGCCCAGCTTGGTCTCGCCACGGCGGCGCAGCGACACGTTGCCGTCGCAGCGCATGGAACCCTTCTCCATGGAGCAATCGGAAATGCCCAGCGTCACAAAGATGCGACGGAGCTTCTCCATAAACAGGCGCGCTTCCTCGGGCGTGCGCAGATCGGGCTCAGTCACGAGCTCAATCAAAGGCGTGCCGCAGCGGTTGTAGTCGACGAGCGACTCGGCGGCGGCGGTAATGCGGCCCTCGGCACCGCCCACGTGGACCATCTTGGCGGCGTCCTCCTCCATGTGGATGCGCAGGATGCGAATGGGCACCGTGTAGGAACCGTCCTCGCGACGCTCGGGCATCTGCAGGTTGGACGCGTCATAGCTGGCCAGGTGACCGGCGCGCTGGTTGCCCTCGCGCATGGTCGACGTCATGGACGTGGACAGGCCCTCGGCGTTGGCCGAGGCGCTCGCCAGACTCTGGGCCTCGGCCTCGCCAAACGCGCAGTCGGGGCGCTCGGCGGCGCCGCGACCGGTCACGTCCAGATCAAGATGACCGTACATGGCAAAGGCGACTGGACCCTGCGTGGTCTGGAAGTTCTTGGCCATATCGGGATAGAAGTAGTGCTTGCGGTAGAACATCGAGTGGCGCTGAATCTCGCAGTTGGTGGCGAGACCGGCCTTGACGATGCTCTCGATGGCGCGCTTGTTGGGCACCGGCAGCGCACCGGGCAGGCCCAAGCACACCGGGCACACGTTGGCGTTGGGCTCGTCATCGTGGCTGAGCTTGCAGTTGCAGAACATCTTGGTATCGAGTGCGGTGAGCTCGGTATGGATCTCCAGGCCGATCACGGCCTCCCAATCCTGCAGGACCTCGGAAAGCTCCTTCATTACAGCTCGCCTCCCTTCCCGGCAAAATCGGGCGCTACGGAAAGCGCGGGCGCACCCGTGGCGGCATCGGCAAAGCCGCGCTCCAGGGCGCGGGCAAACGTGAGCAGCTGACGGTCCTTAAAGGCAGGCCCCACCAGCTGGGCAGAAACGGGCAGCTTGCTGTCCTCGCCCAGGCCCAGCGGCACCGAGATACCGCCGTTGCCGCAAATGTTGAGCGAGATGGTGTACAGGTCGGAGAGATACATCTGCGTGGGGTCGCTGATCTCGCCAAACTTAAAGGCCGTGCGCGGCGAGGCGGGCATGAGGATGGTGTCCACCTTGGCATACGCGGCGTCGTAATCCTGCGTGATGAGTGTGCGAGCCTTCTGTGCGGCGTAGTAGTACTTGTCGTACACGCCCGAGCTCAACAGGTAGGCGCCGAGCATCTGACGGCGCTTGGCCTCGGCGCCAAAGCCGTGGGCGCGCGAAAGCGAGCTCTGGTCGGACAGGTTGGCGCAGCCCTCCTCCTGATAGCCGTAGCGAATGCCGTCGAAACGAGCCAAGTTGGAGAACGCCTCGGCCGGGCCGATGACGTAGTAGGCGGCGATGGCGGCGTCCAGGTGCGGCAGGTCGACCTCGACCAGCTCGGCGCCCTGGTTCTGCAGCTCCTGGGCGGCGCGCTGAACAGCGGCCTTGACCTCGGGCGTCAGGCCCTCGGCCTCCATAAACGCGGGGATGATGCCCACGCGTTTACCCTCGATGCTGTCGTTGAGATGCTCGGTAAAGTCGACGGCGCAATCCTGGCTGGTGCAGTCGTACGGATCATGGCCCGCGCCGGTAAGCGCGTTCATGGCCAGCGCGACATCCTCGACCGTGCGGCCAAAGGGGCCCACCTGGTCGAGCGACGAGCCAAAGGCAACCACGCCGTAACGGCTCACAGCGCCATACGTGGGCTTAAAGCCCACCACGCCGCAGAGGCTCGCCGGCTGGCGAATGGAGCCGCCGGTGTCCGAGCCCAGCGAGAGCGCGACCTCGCCCGCGGCGACGGCCGCAGCGGAGCCACCCGAGGAGCCGCCGGGCACGCGCTCGGTATCCCAGGGGTTGTTGGTGCGGTGGAACGCCGAGCTCTCGGTGGAGCTGCCAAAGGCAAACTCGTCCATGTTGGCCTTGCCCATGGGCAGGCAGCCGGCATCGAGCATGCGCTGGACGCAGGTGGCGGTGTAAACGCTCTGGTAGTCCCCGAGCATGCGGGAAGCGCAGGTAGTGCGCGTGCCCACGAGGTTCATGTTGTCCTTGATGGCCAGCGGCACGCCCGCAAGCGGGGGCAGCGGCTTGCCTGCGGCACGGTCGGCATCCACGCGCGCAGCAGCCTCGAACGCAAGCTCGGGCGCCACCTGCAGGAATGCCTGAACCCCGCCCTCGCGCGCCTCGATGGCGGCAAGGGAGGCCTGGGCCACCTCGGTAGCGGTAAAGTCGCCGGCGGCAACGCCCGCGGCGATCTGGGCGGCGGTAAGGGAATCGAAGCTCTGCGCCATTACTCGCTCTCCCCCTCTCCCAAAATGGACGGCACGCGGAAGTAGCGGTCGCGCGCGCTGCCGGCGTTCTCGAGCGCGACGTCGAGCGGCAGATCGCGCTCGGGCTCGCGCAGGTCGTCGCCCATCACGTTGGACAGGCTTCCGATGGGATGGAACGTGGGCTCCACGTCGGGCAAGTCATATTGCAGGACGGGCTCGAGCATCTGGACGGCGTCGTTCATGTAGGACGTCATCTGGGCGAGCTCGTCATCGGTCAGTGCGATCTTTGCGTACTCGGCGATGCCGCGCACATCTTTCTCGCTGAGTGCCATAGGCGCTCCCTTCCGCATAACAGATAAACCGCTCTAGTATACAAGGCAACGCCGCTTGGAGCAGGTGCTTTACCTAAATGCAGCGAAAACGTAACGAGGGCGGCGAGCACGGGTGGGCGGTTCTGCAGCGAAAACCACATCGCGCATAGCGAATGCCGCATCACCCACGTTAAAAACCATCACAACATTCGACGTTTTTCGCCAAAATCGCGATTTTCATCGAATGTTGTGATGGTTTGGACCCCCCGACCACCACAAAGGTGCCTGTCCCCATTGTGGTGGTTCTGGAGAATGTCTTATGCCGAGGCCTTGGCCTTGCGGCGCTTGCGGACCGCGTGGATCACGATGTCCAGCAGCAACAGCACAATGGCTACGACCACGATGAGCACGGCAAACTCGCGCTTGCCCCAGTGGCGGCCGGCCAGTGACTTTTGCTTGTCGACGTCCTTCTTGTTGTACTTGGTGCGCACGCAGTGCACCAGCAGACGGTGGTCGTTTACGCCGTAGGGCGTGCAGGTAACGAGCGTCACTTTGTCGGCGCCGGGCTCGATGGTCAGCGACTCCATCTCCTCGGGCAGCACCACCTCGGAGTCCACCATCTTGTAGGCGAGTGTCTTGTTCATGGTGTGCAGCAGCACCAGGTCGCCGGGCTCCAGCGAGTGAATGTCGTCGAACATGCTCAGGTTGCGCATGCCCGAGTGCGCGGTGAGCACGCAATGCGTCGAGGTGCCGCCCACCGGCAGGCTCGTGCCCTCCAGGTGGCCGACGCCCGCCATGAGGACTTCTTCGCTCGTGCCGTGGTAGATGGGCATGCTCACGTCGATGGAGGGGATCTCGACCCAGCTCATCATGGGGTCGCGGTCAAAGATGAGCTGCTGGGCGTAGGGCTCAATCTGGTCGGCGGGGAGCTCGGTGGCCTCGCCCGCCAGCTGCTCGTTAAAGGAGCGAGCCTGGAGCAGGATGCGCTCGCGCTCCTCGGCAGACAGCGCGTCCACGGTGCTGGACACGGTACTGATCTGGTTAAACACGCCCGAGGCCTCGAGCCGGTCCAAGATCCACGGCCAGGTCATAAGGCCCACGCCAATAAGGATGATGACGATAGTGATGAGCCGATCGGCCCAGCGCGGCAGCCGCTTGCGGCGGCGCTTGGGCTTTTGTTGAGGTTTGGGCTGAGGGCTTGAGCCGCCGTTGTCCGCGGCGTTATTGCTCTTCATATGTTTGGCGCCCTGCACCATCGCCGGTCACTCCTCTACAACTCAGGTTGTCTAAACAAATAATAGCCGATTAGCAAACTCATGCACCGGACAACGCAGCTAGGACCGAAACGCCGCCTACGGTTCGAATTCTTGGAGACCTTCTACAGCGCTTCTTGCCATGGATATTCCTTTCCAAACATGCGATCGACTTCGAGTTGAATTCGCTCATCGTCGATTGCCGCCAAAGATAGCGCAAGCGAAATGTCATCGACACGGGAGGAGTTGGCAAACACGGGCGCATAGCGCCACACTTGGATCATCGCCGTTTCGTTATCCGGCAACTCCCCGTCTGCGACTTCGAGGTCACTCAGTTGACGCCATGCACTTCTTAAGACGGCCTTTTGTTCCATACCCGGCGCAGCGAGCATCGAACGCGCAGCGAGCGCCGTCTCCCCGGCGTCAACAAGATACTCGATCTGCGGCGTCTTCCTTGCAAATAAGACCTTCAAGACAGGCGAGGAGAGCTCTGCCATGTGCTCACTGAGCAGAAGATCAACGGCAACAGGGAACACGACGACACGTCGCTCGCAACGCTCGCGCCTCGCGAGCCCCCTGTCAACAAGCTCGGTTATGGCCTCACTCGCGCGGCTTGCCGAGATCCCAAGCGCACGACAAAGGTCATGGGGGCGATATGGCTCCTGGGCTGCTCCCCAGATTGCGGCAGCCTGTGCGTTGGGTGACATCTTGGTCGCGTGATTGCGAAACCGGGCACCGCCCCTCTCCGTGCAGGCCGTGCCCATAAATGGAAGAAAAGCCTGTCTGCCGGGGCAAACAAACGGAATCCCTTGTGCGACCAATGCTTTGCGCTGACGTGCATCGGCATCAGGAAACGAAACGACAACAGGAGTCTCCGCACGCAAGGCTAGCTGACTATAGACCCTCTTAGCCTCGGGAAGCCCGACGCCAGTAGGCAAACTTGCAAGCAAAAACGAAAAACCGTTTGCGTCAACAGCGCGGACTTCAATCGCCCGCAGATGCAGCGGCAAGCGTGCGGATCCAGGCCAAGTTTTGGTCTTGGCGGAGAGGCCTAGTGCTTCTTGTAAGTAGATTAACGCTTCGTTCATTTCCATTGTTTTCGTTCGATTCCAGTTTGTATTGGAATTATACATAATTTTCGGAATTAAAGAGATACCGTTCGTGCCTAAGCCTACATTTGAGTTTTCAAAATATCCCGGATCGGCGGGGTGATTCGGGATACAATCTCAATAGAAAACGACGCACCCCGCGTAAATGTTTGGGAGCGCGGGCGGCCTAGTTTTCAGTTTTTGTTAAATGCCCGGGATCCGACCCCCGGGCATTCTTATTTGCGCTTTCGGCGCAAATGCCGTCCACCGTCCGTATCGCGCGTGCGCCTACGGACCTTAAACCGAACCTCATACGAGTCAAGAAACGCGATGACGAGCGTGCCCGCATCGGACGATGGAGGCTGACTGCGTTATCCCAATCAAAACCACCCCTAAAAGGGGTGGTTTGCTCTTAGGGTATAACCCTTGGATTTCCGGCACGCGTCTAAAGGCGCCGGCCCTCACGGGGTTCGGGCCGCACTGCAGGTTGACCCGTGACGGGCCGGTCAAACCGGCGCTACTTGCGCCCCGGCCCCCTATCGAAGGGGTCCTCGTACTCCTTGACACTCAGCCGGTCGAGCGCGATGTCGGCCTTCTCCTGCTCCCGGATGTACTTGGCGATCGTCGCCTCGTTCAGGCCGACGGTGGACACACAGTGGCCCTCCGCCCAGAACTTCCTGTTGCCGAACTTGTACTTGAGGTTGGCGTGCCTGTCGAATATCATCAGCGAGCTCTTCCCCTTCAGGTAGCCCATGACGCTCGCGACGCTGTACTTCGGCGGGATCGCCAGCAGCACGTGCACGTGGTCGGGCATCAGGTGCCCCTCGATTATCTCGATCCCCTTGTACTCGCACAGCTTCCTGAGGATCTCCCCTATGTCGCTCCTGATTTGGTTGTAGATCACTTTGCGCCTATACTTCGGCGTGAACACGATGTGGTACTTGCACATCCACTTCGTGTGGGAAAGGCTGTAGGCCTTCTGGGCCATGGCGACCACCCCTTCGACTCGAATTCTTGACGGCCTGAACAATCGTCAATATCGGTCGGAGGGGTGGCTTTGTAAAGCCGGTTGTCCCCACCCGCATAGCGGGTGGTTTCTGATGCGGCGCGCTGCGCGCCCCGCACAGGCTAAAGCCTTTAAAAAGAACGGGGCAGACTCCAGTGCGGAGTCTGCCCCGAAAAGAGAATGGCAAAGCAAGAACGTCAATGGACGAGAAAAGTGTCCGCAAGTCTCATGGCCATCGCATCCCACCTGCCAAAGGGATGGGTGAGCGAGCGTTACTCCTGCTCGGACTCCTCGGCCTGCTTACGGCTGCGGATGAGGTGCGCCACGCCGATGCACAGCACCGCGCCACCAGCGATCCAAGTGAAGGTCACACCGTTGAGACCGGTCAGCGGGAGGCCGACGGACTTGGTATTGCCGACGTTGATGGTGATCTCACCGGTGGCGGCGTTGGTGCCGGCGCCTTCCGTGCCGTTCAGTTTGTTGTCACCGGCAGTGTCGTCAAGCGTACCCAAGGCGATGTCGTTGCGGCCCTTGTCGTACTCGGAAACCTCCGCCTTAAGCTCCGTCACCTTCATGGTCACGGCGTCATACGTCGGGGTGATCTTGAAGGTGAAGGGTTTGGCCTTGGTGTAGGGGTCGCCGGGGGCCTTGACCTCGGTCACCTTGTAGGAGCCGGCGTCGAGGCCGGAGACGGGGATCTTGCCGTCTTTGTCGGACGTGAACGTCACGTAGTCAGGCAGGTGGTTGACGTCGGCAACGGTCACGAGCTGGCCCGCGACGACGCCCGCGGTGGGGTCGTCCTTCGAGGCGATATACTGGTCTTGAGTGTTCGAATCAGCGGACTGGATGGTGAAGACGGCGCCCGCAAGGCCCCTCTCGGTGCCCTGGTCGACCTTGTTGAGGTTGAGCTTGAACGCGAAGTCGGCGACGGTATCCTCGATCGTCTCGCCCGTGCCCTCGGCATACGGGTTGTTGGAGTACTCGAGCTTGACGGTGTTGGGGTTACCGCCCTTGTTGCCGTCGGTTGCATTGCCAATCACGGCGTTGCCGTTGAGCTTTGCCTTGTAGAAGACAACGATCTTGGTGTCGGCGGTCACGCTCGCGACGTCCTTGAGGCCCTTCTTGCCGTCTCCGGTCTTGAACTCGACCGTCAGCGTGTTGTTGTTGCTAGCATCAGCATCCGTCACGGTATAATTGCTCGACTCAATCTCGCTGTAAGTCTCGCCGTTCAGCGCGTACACCTTAACCGAGCCTTTGACATAGTCAAGGCCATTGGAAAGCCCGTCGGTGAACTTGTAAGCATACGTGCCAAAGGTAGCGTAGTTGCTGGCGATCGTGCCGGTAAGCTTGTAGTTAACTTCCTGGCCGATCTGGGAATCGGCGACATCATTCCATTTGTTGGAGCCCTTGATGTCGGTGGCATCGGCGGCGTCGGCATCGTCGAGGACCTTCTTCTCGACAGTAGGCACGCCCTTCTTTGGCGTAACGGTCGTCGCGTCTACGCCGTCGATCACGGCGTAGACGGGAGAGGTGGACACATCGGTCGACTTGTCAGCAGGCTTACCGGGAGTAGCGGTGAGGAAGAGCCAGTAGCCGGCGCCGAGTCCGGAAAGGGATGCACTGCCCTCGCTCGTCACCTTCCAGGTGGTGCTGTTCTTCAGGCCATCGGCAATTAGACTGAGAACGTTGTCGCTAGCAACCTTCGAATCGGTCCCGGTAACTTCAGATTTGGTGCTAAGCCAATCGGCAGCATCCTGTGCGTTCTCGCTTTTGTAGGATGCATCCTTTTTCTTGATGGCGTTTACGACAGCAGTTTTGGCATCGGAGCTGGCCCATTCGATGCTACTCACCGTCGTATTCCCACCGGTCGTCGTGACCTTTGCCTTGAAGATCTGGATACCCTTATAGGTCGTGGACGCAGCGTAATCGGCGTCCTCGAACGTGACGGTCGACCCCGTACCCTCAGCAAACGCCATGGTCACGGGCGCCATCACGCCGCCGAAGCTCAGCGCTGCTGTGAGGCCGGCGGTTACTGCCAGGCGTGCGATGTTCTTGCTCATGCTCATCTTCTTTTCCTCCGTTTTCCGTTTGATTCTCATTCGATCGATCATCATCTGTCTGTGTCTTAGCATCTACTTCGCTACGTCTCGCCCCGCTCTCTGTGGGGCTGCCAGCTACTCTTTATGGCTGCCACCTCCCCGCTTGACCAGGAGCGCGACCACGATGAGCGCGGCTCCGGCGACCGCTGCGGCGGCCGCGGCGTACATTGCCATATCGCCAGTCGAGGGCATAAAGCCTCCGGTGGTAATGCTAGGGGGTGTGCCGGTGGGCGTGTTGATGAGCGACGCCTCCAGGCTGCCCGTCGACCCGTCCGCGCTGTCGGCACGCAGGGGCGACTCGGCCGTGATGGTGAGTTTGGGCTTGGCGGCGGCCACCTGGTCAACGTCCAGGCCCTCGGCCTTGACCGTCACGGAGCGCGTGCCCTCAAAGGCGGTGTAGCCCTTGGGTGCCTTGAGCTCGCGGACCTCCAGTTTGCCCGAGTCCACGCCCGAGACGGTCACGCGGCCGTCGTCGCCCGTGGTGACGGTGGCCTTGCCCTCCGCATCCCACGTGCCGTCGGCCGCCAGCGTGCGACCGCGGTCGTCGGCGATGCTCAGGACCGCCCCGGCAAGCGGCTTGTCGCCGTCGCTGCCGCGCTTGGTGAGCGCGAGATCCCAAGTGTAGGCGCACGCGTCATCGCTCGGCGTGCGGGTAAAGCCGGCATCGCCGGACTGGTCGGCAAAGGGAGAGCGCGGGTAGCGCAGGTAGACCTCGTTGGGGTTGCCCTTCGCGATGCCGTGATTGCATGCGCTGTTGAGCGGCGCGTTGTACACGGCGACCACGCGGGCGCCCGCGGTGAAGGCGTCGACCCCGCCGAGCGCGGCGATCAGGTCGCCGGTGTGCACGGTGAAGGTCCTACCGTCCGCCGCCACCTTGGTGGCGCACTGGGCCGTGATGTCGGTCCAGCCCTTCGCGGGCTCGGTGCCGGCGCGGCCATCCTTGTCGGCCGAAACGGCGTCGAAGCCGCCGTCCGCGCCCGCCGCCACGTACACGCGCATGCTCGCGGCCACCTTGGAGGGGTCGAGCCCCGCGCTCATGGTGTCGACGAACCGCACCGTGTAGGTGTCGTAGGCGGTAAGACCCGCCGGGACCGTGGCGGAGAGGCGCCAGTACAGGTCGTCGGCGACCGTGGCGTCGGCGGCCTTCTGCCAGGCGGCGGTGCTGTCCTCCAGCACGTGCTTGGCCACCTTGGGCGTCGCGGCCTTGGGCTTGACGGTGACGGCGCTGCCGCCGACCAGGACCATGACCGGCGCGGTGCCGGCCTCGTTTTGGGAGATGGCGTCGTCATTGGCGACGATGAGCCAGTAGCCGCAGGGTAGCCCGGCCGTCGTGCCCGCGTTAAGGGCCACGGACACGGCGCCAGAGCTCTGGAGGGAACGAGCGAGCTGTGCGCTCAGCGCGCTCGTAAGGTGGGAATCGGTGTTGAGCCACTCGGCAGCTTCCTGCGCGGTGGTCTGGGAATTGGGCATGCCGGCGCTGTGCAGCACAGGCAGCGCGGCGTCGCGCGCGGCGTCGTTTGCCCAAGCGAGGTCGGTGGCGATCTTGGCGTCGCTGTCGCCGTCGACGACGTTGGCGCTAAAGATCTGGTAGGCGTCGTAGCTGCTCGCCACGGTGCCGCTCACCGTGATGGAACCGGTCGAGGTCGGCGCGGCCTGCGCGGAAGCGGGGAACACAACCGCGCAGGTGCCGATCAGGAGGGCAAGCAGCGCAAACAAGATCGGGAAGGAGCAAACTTTCTTATTCACGACGCTCACCTCCCTTCGCGCTCGCCTTGCGACGAACGTGCATCCAGGCCGCAGCAGCGCAAAGCACCGCCGCGCCGGCAAGGTACGTCAGAGTGACGCCCGACATACCGGAAAGGGGCAATGTGGTGGAGTAGGTGTTGGTGAAGGTGGGGTTGGAGGTGTCGGTGAGGTTCTGTTCTTCGGCATCGACGTCTGCTTTCCAGTTGCCATCGGAGTCAACGGTTCCCTTCATGTAGGTCACCGCACAGTCGATCCTTCCTTTGGTGTTATCCGTTGCCACAACCTTGAACCTATAGACAGACTGATCAAACTTGTAATGCGGATAGGTCGAGCTTTCGCCCTTCTCGCGCACATAGTACGTGAAGGTCTTGGAGGCGCCACGGCCAGTAGAGTCGGTCTTGAGCTTGTCGAGTTGATCGAGTTTGTACTCAATTTCGTCGAAGCTCCGGGTCTGAGACTTCTTGCCGTCGGCAGCGGTGAGAATCTCGCCCTTGGGGTCGGTCTTAACCGTCGTGGCATCTTTGAAGTCCGCGTTATTCGCAAACTCGAGCGTGAACTCCTTCATCTCGCCGCCCTTTACGACCTTGGTCACCTTAGGAGTCCAGGTGCCGGTAGAGGTGTACGGAGTGTACTTGTTGGTGAAGGTCTTTTCCCCGCCGGGGCCGTTAATCGAATAATAGCCTTGGTCGTCCTTTTCCAGCGAGTTAGTTGAATCTCCCGGACTCACGCTTGTGATCGTGTAGTTGTGAACGTAAAGAGGAACGTCCGAGTTTGGATTTTCCCTGCTCGGCACCTTCATGAGTAGCGTTTGGTTGTCCCGAACCGTCACCACAATCTTGTACACGGCTGGGTCGTACGTGATGTCGAGATCATTGCCAGCATTTTCGACCAAGTAGTATGTAATCTTGTTAGCCTCAACAGTCTTATCAATGAACTGTTCGCCAAGGTCAAAGGTGATGTTACCGTCCGCATCATTCTTGGCGGTTCCGACCAAGGTGCAGCCGCCACTGTTGAATGTCTTGTCATTCCAAGAGGGCTCCGTCGCGCCATCCGAATCCTTACGGTAGACCGAGAAGGAGAACTGGTCTTTGGCGAGCGCTATGCTTTCCTCGGTCTGCTTATTTTTCATTTTCAGCGCCTTGGTTGCCTTCAGCTTAAGGCTCGGATAGACATACGTATCCGCAGGCACGCCCAAGTACAGGTCGCCGTTCGACATGATGCCGCCGCCATGGTTCCAGGAATAATTGCCCGTGATGAAGGTTGTCGCGGCTGTCTGCGCGGCAGTTGCCGCGGCGTCTCCAGCTTGAACACCCGAGCTCAGACCGATGCTGTTATATACCTGCACGCCACCGTTAGCGGGGATAGTAATGGCTTGCGTAAGCTCTTTACTTCCCTTGTATTTGGCGTCACCGCCGCCAAGCATTTTGCCAATCACCGCCGCGATCGGGGTCTTATGACCCTCCGCCGCAAGGAAGAAGTCCGCGTGGCCGTTTTCACGAAACTCTTTGGCATTGTAGGCGTCAGTATCCTGGTTCTTTTTGTTGACAAGGCCTTCGTAGCCACCAGCGGATAGGTGAGGGGTGCCTTCATTGCCGCTATTATTCGTAGAATCATAATCATCTTTTGCCTCATGCTGATCTTTGGCAGACGTATTGCCAAAAATCGCTGTGCCGTAGGTGTTCGTCACCAAGGTCTTGCCCGTCGGGCAAACCGCAACGCCGCCACCGTAGCCACCGGCCTCATTGCTGCTTATATAGGAGTTATAGACAAATAGCCTGCCCGCATTAGATGCGGTATCCGAATCGCCCTGGACAAAGATACCGCCTCCGCCCCAGTCAAAGCGAGACATGCAGGAGTTATTAGTGATATAGACTGGAGTAGATTTTGACGCACCTTCTATCATCGCATCAACCATCTGGCCCACGCGAATGCCAGCACCCTCGGAACGGTTGCTCACATTTGCGGCAATAGTTCCCCCCGTAATGTTGAGCCATGCCATTGTCTCGCGAGAACTCGCCCCGTGTCGATCGACATCGGTAATGTAAACGCCGCCGCCTGCTTCCTCAGAATAGTTGCCCGTGATCTGGCCGCCCGAAATGGTGACATGAGTACCGTTTCTAGCGGCAAGTCCAGCGCCGCCATGATCGCCATAACCATCTTGGCCACAGAAATTGGCATATTTATTGTTAGTGATGTAGCCACCGGAAACAGTGACGCTGCCGCCTTCGGCCATGATGCCGCCGCCGAAACCAGTGCCAGAAGGAAGTGTGCTGTTGCCGGAGATTACGCCACCAGTTATGGTGACCGTGGAACCTCCAGCATACACACCGCCGCCACTAGGAGCGCTGTTGCCGGCAATTACGCCACCGGTCAGTTTTAGGGTCGAGGCCTTACCTTTATCGTTGGACACCTTAATGCCCGCGCCCGCACCCGAGCTAGAAGCGCCACACACATAGCCACCGCTCATGTTGACGGTAGAGCCGTTCTCGGCATAGATGAGGTTGCCAACATTGCAATTATACTGTTGGGTAATTACACCGCTATCAAGATTAAACGTACCGCCCGCATAAACGTTGATGAGCCTCATCGTGGAGCCGGCAGCGGTACCCACGATGGCACCGTTGATGCTGACCTCGTGCCTATAGAGAGTCTCGGTTGTCCCCGTACCGTTCGGCGTCGATTCGGTCACGTAATACGTGAGTTTGGTCGGAATGCCAGAGCTGGTGTCGTAGTCCATCGAGGCAACTCGCCCATTATTGCCGCCATCCGAAGTCTGCTTTTGATCAGACCCTTGGTTAGAATCTTTAACTGTAAGCGCCGCGTTATTGGTGATGTTGAAGAGCGGCTTATTTGAATTGTCGCCCGAATGCGTGATTTTATGGCCGCTTAAGTCCAGCGTTATATTGCTGCCGCTCTTCTCAAGTTTGATTTCGCCGGGATAGTCGATATCGTTCGCAAGCTCAAAGCTAACAGCTTGATTTTCCCCAACGCCCTGAAGCTTATCTCGCAATTCACCGCCATTAGCAATAGCCGTGGCTGCTTCTTCGTTCTCCGCAGCTTCTTCGGCTACCGAGACAGTGCCATCGTCGACCGCTTCATTATCTTCTGCCTGCGACTCGTCCTTGGGCTGCTCCTCCGGTTGGGCATCGCCCACGCCGTTTTCGGCATCGTCACTATTCTGGTTTTCGGTATCCCCGTTTTTGGTGTTTTCTACATCAGTAGACTCACTTGAGGAACCCCCCCCATTACAGTTTCCTCAGTAGAAACTGTCTGGACATCGTTGGCAATGGCCTGCGAGATCGGAGGCATGACGAGCGACAGTACCAGGCTCAACACGGAGGCTCCGCACAAAACGCCTGCCAGTACACGGCGCGTCGCTTTATTACTCTGCTTAGATTTGTCCGAATTCGCTTTCATCGATGTCTCCTCCCCAAGAGACCGCGATCTTGCTCTTTCACCATCAAACGTATCTGCGCAATCTGTAATTGCGCTCGTTTAGTAATGCAATTATAACGATTGTTTAAACATCTGAGCAAATAAAACCGATAGTTTTGTAGTGAGTTCTCAATTCTCTTGACAATTGCTCGGATTTGCCTTCGTTTATTCGCTATCTATTTTTTGTTTCTGCTGGTAATTTAGTTGCGTATTATTTTTTAATGGCATTAGATTTATTTGCACAACATTTTGCTCAAGAGCAAACATCCTGTGAACGGTCGATAATTGACCATGAGCGGCAGGTCATTTACCGGGAGAAACACCCTACCAAACTGATGAGAATATCTTTAACCCATCGGTGGTTAGAAGCGTAATGTTCTGACGACCATATTTGAATTTGCGCGCAGATTTTAGGTATCAATTCGCCCAAATCGCCTGAGGCCGGCGCAAAGGCGCCTGCCCCCTTTGTGGTAGTTCTCCCCCGCGCTACAGCAGATGTTCCTCAATAAAGATCGCGATGCCGTCTTTGTCGTTGCTGGCGGTTACAAAATCGGCGGCGGCACGGGTGGCGTCGCTGCCGTTTGCCATGGCCACGCCCACGCCGGCGTCAGCCACCATGCAGGTGTCGTTATCGGCATCGCCAAACACGCAGATGTTCTGGAGCTCCATGCCGTTGAGCTCTGCCACGCGCACCAGGCCGCGCGTCTTGGACACGCGCGGATCCATGAACTCGTAGAGCCGCTGCGTGGTCTGCAGAGCCGCCGCCTTAACGGTGTTATCGGCAAACGTCGACGCCCGCTCAATCACCCGCGGCATTACCTCAGGCGCCATGGTAAACATCACCTTGGGCTGTGGCTCGCGCAAAAACTCGGCAAAATCGACCACCTGGTAGGGCACGCCGTCGACGCGCGACAGGTGCTCGACGCACGCGTTGCTCTCGGGCACGTAGAACACGCCGTCTCGGGGGCAGACGGGCGTTGCCGGAAGGTCCGCCATGTGCTTGCAGATGCGCGCGATGGTCTCGCCCGACAGCGGATAGCTCAGCTCGTTGATGTCGTGCGCGCGGTCGATGACCTCGGCACCACCGCAGCCCACGAGCACGTCCACCAAGCCTTCGATGCCCCAGAGCTCGTACATGGCCTCGGTCGCGTGGGCGTCGCGCCCGGTGCACAGGCCAAAGAGCACGCCGCACTCGCGCAGGGCGCGGATCGCCGCCACGGTGCGCGGGGACACCGTGTGCCGGCTCGTGAGCAGCGTACCGTCGATATCGCAGAACACGGCTTTGATGTGGCTGAAGGTGGCGTCCATGGGGGCCTTTCTGAGTTGTGCGGCGGTGTGGGGTGTATTCGCAAACGGCGTACATGGTATACCAAGGCACAGGCGCGGCCCGTCAAAGCAAAAACCACCACAAAGGTGCCTGGCCCCCTTTGTGGGGGAAGTGGCGTTTGTGGGCCAAACCATCACAACATTCGATGTTTTTCGGCAAAATCGCGATTTTCATCGAATGTTGTGATGGTCTTTACTGCCTTGCGGCACGATCAAAATGCCGGCGCCCAAACAGCAGCAACGCCGCGGGGACTGCCGTCACGACCATGCCTGCTCCGATGAGCGTCTGCTGCACGCCAAACGTCGCCGCCAGCCACGGAGCAATCGCCAGCGGGGCCACGCCAGCGAACATATTGCCAAAGCCCATGACCGAATTGACGCGACCAAGCTGCTCGAGCGGCGCCGTCGTCTGCACGATGGTGTTGTGGAGCGGGTTGACGACACCCCAAGCTATGCCCAGGGCGACCTGACCGACAAGGGCCACACCCACGTACGGCGTCCCCACATAGAGCAGGCTTCCCAGGCCCACGGACATAAGTGCCACGAGCAGCGTTTTTAGGTTGACCAAGTGCGGCGGCAAGCGGAGCGCGAGCACGGCACCCAGTACCGCGCCCACGCCCGAGGCCGACGAGAGCCAGCCCATCCACTCAACGCCGACGCGTAGGACATCGCGATAGAAAAACGACTCGAGCGGATCGAAGGCTCCGTAGCCAAAGTTCGAAAGAAAAATGATGCAGAAAAGTAGCGCGAGGACACTGTTGGTGAAGACTGTCTTGATGCTGGCTGCGAAGGTGGCGCGGGTGGATGTGCTGGGGTTGGAGCTTTGTCCCGCACGCTCCCCTTCCTCCGCCGAATCGGCATCCGCATCCCCGGCGACATGGCTGGTCTGCGGCCTAAAGCCCCAACCGGCGATGAGCGCCAGCACGGTAAAGAGCATCATGAGAACAAACACCGCGCGCGACGACGCAGCAGCCGCGACAAAGCCACCCAGCGTGGGGCCAACGATGATACTCACGTTTGAAAACATGGCGATGGCGGAGTTGATGTCTTTGAGCTCGACAGGATCGTCGGTGAGGTAGGCCGGATAGGACGTGGCGATGGGCTGGGCGAATCCCATCACAAAGCCCAGAAACACCGCGCCGAGCAGGACGACGCCGGTCGCGCTACCAAAGGCGATGATTGCCGTGCCAGTTGCAAGAGCGCCGATGATGCTCAGCAAGAAATGGCGGCGCGGACCCCAGGCGTCGAGCGCAGCGCCACCCGCAAAGGATCCCAGGATCACGAAAACGTTCATAAACAGAACGGCCAGCGATGTCGCCACGACTGAGGCATCGTCTGCATAGGTGAGCGTTCCGATGACGCCGATAAAATAACTGGTCTGAAACCCGGTGTAGATGAGAAAGCGCATCGCCACCAGCCGCTTGGCCTGCACGGACAGCGATGATTGAGGCTTTGAGAAAAGAGATGCGAGCATGGAGACTCCTTGTTTCATACGAATACGGGCGGTGGGCATTCGCCACCGTCTGTCAAATCAATCTATCCGCATGAAACATTAAGGACACATCAGGACCCTTCTCTCCGTTTTTCGCCCGTCATGAACTACTTGGTAGATTGTAAGGCATGTCCCACACATCTACCAAAGCAAAAACCACCACAAAGGTGCCTGGCCCCTTTGTGGTGGTTGCGACGTTTACGCTGGTTGAGACTTGGCTAGGCCAGGTCGGCGCCGTTGGTGGCGATGACCTTCTTGTACCAGAAGAAGCTGTCCTTGCGGCTGCGGGCGAGCGTGCCGTTGCCGTCGTTGTCCTTGTCGACGTAGATGAAGCCGTATCGCTTCTTCATCTCGCCGGTCGAGGCGCTCACCAAATCGATGCAGCCCCACATGGTGTAGCCCATCAGGTCCACGCCGTCCTCGATGGCAATCTCCATCTGCTTGATATGCTCGCGCAGGTAATCGATGCGGTAGCCGTCGTGAATCGCACCGTCCGCCTCGACCTCGTCCACCGCGCCCAGGCCGTTCTCGACGATCATCAGCGGCACCTGGTAGCGGTCGTAGACCTCCTCCAGGTAGTAACGCAGGCCCTCGGGGTCGATCGCCCAACCCCAATCGCTCTTCTTGAGGTACTCGTTGCCGGCGCCACCAAAGATGTTGCCCTGCTCCAGCAGCACCGGGTCAGCCGTGGCCGTGGCGCTCATGTAGTAGCTAAAGCTGTAGAAGTCGACCTTGCCGGCGGCCAGCGTGGCGGCGTCCTCGGGCGAAACCTCCACGTGCACGCCTTCGCGGCGCCGCACGCTGGGCGCCCACGAGGGATACGCACCGCGCACCTGCACGTCGCCGCAGTAGAAGTTCATCTCGCGCTGCTGCTTTTGTGCGGCCAGAACGTCTGCCGGATTGCACGTGTGCGGGTAGCAGGCGTTGCCGGCGATCATGCAGCCGATCTTGTTCTGGGGATCGATCTGATGGCCCATGGTGACGCACTTGGCGCTCGCCAGGAACTGATGGTGCAGGGCATCGAAGCGCGCCTGTGGGTCGTCCCAGTCGCAGTCGCCAAAGGCCATGGGCGTGTCGGTTGCCTCGGGCACCATGCCGCCGCCCATCACGCCGCCAAAGCCGCCCATGAGCAGGCAATTGATTTCGTTAAAGGTGAGCCAGTAGCGCACCAGGCCCTTGTACTCGGTCATGACGGTGCGGGCGTAGTTGAGGTAGAAATCGATGAGCTTGGGGTTCTTCCAGCCTCCGTAGTTTTTGGACAGACCATAAGGCAGCTCATAGTGGCTAAGGGTGACCATGGGCTCGATGCCCTGCTCCTGACAGGCCTGGAACACACGGCGGTAGAACTCGATGCCGGCCTGGTTGGGCTCGGCCTCGTCGCCGTTGGGGAAGATACGGCTCCAGTTGATGGACATGCGGTAGCACTTAAAGCCCATCTCGCCAAAAAGCTTGATGTCGTCGAGATAGTGATGGTACATGTCCACGGCCTCGTGGCTGGGATAGTGGTACTGGGGCAGAATGCCGTCGGTAATGTGGCGCGGCTCGGAGACCGTGCCGCCGGTCATGATGTCGGGAACGCCGAGGCCCTTGCCGTCCTCGTTGTATCCGCCTTCGCACTGATTGGCGGCAGTGGCACCGCCCCACAGAAATCCATCGGGAAAAGCCATGTTGGCTCCTTTCGTACGTGTTGGGATGTTGCGTGGACGCCGAAGCGGCGTCCACGAGGTAATTTGCGTCCCGATCGGAGTTCGCGTTGAGTCGGCCGCCACGAAACCGGCCCATCTACTACGTTTAGTCGTGAACCCCCGACCACGCCGCAATTGTCAAAAATAAAACCGCAGGTAGACGGCTTGGCGGTTTTCGAAAAACCACCGTGTGGTTGGCCCCTACCACTTAAACGTAGTAGATAGGCCGGTTTCGTGGCGAGGCATGTTGCGGGACGCGCACGGACCGACCCATCGAAACTATGCCGGCTTAAGATATGCGGACGGAGCTGACGGAGACGACGTTTGCCCAGATAAAACCGACCAAAATAAACCTGTCCCTTATTGGCAGGTTCAAAACCATGCCGGTTTACGGGGCAGAACCAGTGCCCCTTGAGCATGCCAGAAACGGCAAGGACAAAACCGCAGGTAGGAGGCTTGTCAGTTTACGGAAAAACGGGGTATGGTCAGCACTCACCGTTTCAGCCCCGTAATCCGGCATGGTTTTGATTTTGGGCAGTCGCTCGGACGAGCGCATGGCATCTAGCCCCTTTGAAAAAAAACCGGCGGGGCGCTCCCCCCGCCGGCTTGGTACCGAGTCTTTGTCGTTTGGGCTACTTGGCAGCCTCGGGCTTGTAGGTGGCAAACTCGATCGCAAAGCCCACGGCGGCACCCACGAAAGAGGCAACGATAGCCCAGATCATGTGGTTGATGCCGTTAACACCGGAGGGGTCGATGAAGGACAGCCAGTTGAAGACGCCCAGACCACCGGACATGTACACCACGGCGCCGGAGAGACCAATGATGAGGCCGCCCACAGCAGAACCGATGCTGGCGTTGATGAAGGCCTTCTTATCGGGCAGGGCGACACCGTAGATGGCGGGCTCGGTGACACCAAAGAAGAAGGCGGAGATCATGGCCGGCAGCGCGATACCGCGGAACTTCTCGTCCTTGTTCTTGAGATACATGGCGAAGAGCACGGCGCCCAGCGAGAAGGAGTGGGCGATAACGGAGCCCAGGATGTAGTCGTGGCCCAGAGTGGACAGGTTGACCAGCGCGATGGGCACGAGCGACCAGTGGAAGCCAAAGATGACCAGGCACATCCAGAAGGCACCGACGAGGGTGCAGCCCAGGAGGGAGCCGATCATGGGCAGGCCAAACAGCAGCGCGAAGAACTCACCAAGCAGGTTGGTGATGAGCGTGGCGATGGGGCCAATGACCAGATAGCCAAGGGTGACGGTAACGGTGACGACGATCAGCGGGGTGAAGAACATCTTCATAGAAGCGGGCATCCACTTCTTAACCCAGTGCTCGAGGGTGGAGCCAAACCAGACCATGAGCAGGATGGGGATAACGGAGCTGGTGTAACCCGAGGCAGGCATGATGAGCGGCAGGCCCAGGAACGTGGTGTACCAAGAGAAGGTGCCAGCAAAGCCGAGCTCGACGGAGCCGACAACCTCGCCCGAGGTCAGGGCAACCATGGTGGGATACACCAGGGCAAAGGCGATGGCCATGCCGTTGAACTCGCTCATCTTGAACTTCTTGGCCGCGGTAAAGCCAAGCACCACGGGCAGGAAGTAGAACATGCCGTCAGCGACGGTGTAGAGCAGCGTGTAGGCGCCGTCGTTGGCAAAGCTCGGGACCAGGAAGGTAGCGAGCGCCAGCAGGCCCTTCATGATACCGGCAGCGGCGAAGGTGCCGAGCATGGGGGCGAAGATGCCCGAGATGAGGTCGATGATCACATCGGTAACGCCCTTGGGAGCGGCATCGTCGTCATCGGCGTCGACGGCGCCGCCGTCGCTAAAACCGCCGGCCTTGAGAACGGCGTCGTAGACGTCCTCGACGATGTTGCCCACAACAACCTGGTACTGGCCGTTGGCGTGCATGACCTTGATGACGTTGGGCAGCTCGGAGATTGCCTCGTCATTGGCCTTCGACTCGTCCTTGAGCTTAAAACGAACACGGGTAATGCAGTGTGCGACGCATTTGACGTTGGACTTGCCGCCAACCAGCTCTACGATCTGGGCAGCAAGATCGTCGTATTTACCTGCCATGATCTGTCCTCTCTTTTCCAAATTTCGACAAAAATATCCCCTACCGCGAGCCGGTACCTTGCCCGCAGTTAGAAACCAAAAAGAATTGTTGCGATTGCCGCCGGGCTGGCGGCTTTACTCACTCGGTCTGCGAAGCCGATCGCAGACGGTTGATATGCATCATCAGATACAAGAGCTCCTCGTCCGAGCAGCTCTGCTTGAACTCTTTCTCGAACACGCGGTTGATGGCGTACGCACACTGGTAGGCCTCGGGAAAATCGCGGGCGGCCTGCATAAACAGTGAGGAGTTCTCGGTCTGCGTGCAGCTGCCCTTAACAAGGCGGCGAACCAAAAAGCGCAGGTGCGCAAGAAAGCGAATGTAGCAGTACGACGCCGTGTCGAGCGAGCAGCCGAGCTGCTTTTCCACGGAATGGGTTACCTCGTCAAGCACGCGGGTGCTCTTCATGATGAAGTCCATGTCCTTGGCGCGGCCCATGCCGTCGACCTCGGCGTTAACGATGTGGAGCGCGATGCTCGTGGCCTCGTTCTGACCCAGCTTGGCGCCGGTGTGCTTTTGCACGATGGCGAGCGCGGCCTGACCGATTTCGAGCTCACGCGGGTAGATGAAAGCCACCTCATGCTCGAGCGGGTTGGGAGCGCTGATCTGGTCGTCGTCGCGCTGAACGGCAAACTGCAGGTGATCTGCCAGGATAAAGGGCAGGCCACCGGACAGCTTGCAACCAAGCTGCTGGGATGCGAAGCAGGCAATGTCGCTTGCCGCGAGCAGAACGTCGTCGGGAAGTGTGCCGACCATATCCTGCAGGCTCTCGGGAACGTTATAGAATTTGCGCTGGATGAGCGACTCATCGGCAAGCTCGTAGGGCATCTCGTGAAAACCGATGCCCTTGCCAAAGACAACAACCTCTCGGCCGTCATCGCTGGCGGCGAGAGCAACGTTATTGTTGATCTTCTTTAAAATGAGCATGAAAAAACTCCTCGGACATCGGCGCTAGACGACGGGGCGATATTCCTCGTCTTCTATTATGCGCAAGTGATGCCTCCCGAGGAGTAACAAACTTGTGAGCACGTGGGCGATTGTAGGATGAAACTTGCATGCAGCGTAAGCCCCATTGGTGCGAAAGTCCGCTGAACGGTAGGAAATCGCCTGTAAACGGCAAAACCACCACAAAGGTGCCTGGCCCCTTTGTGGTGGTTTTGGCTGATGCCCCGATGTTACTCGCGCGGGGTGCCGTAGGGGTTGTACAAATCTGCAAGAGCAAATGTGCCGGTAGTAGCATCAAAGTCGAGTTCGAGCACACAGCAGTTGCCAATGCGGTGCTTCATCTTGAGCGGCTCCACGCCCACGCCGCGCATGACCTGAGCCGCTGCGGCGCCATGGCTCACGCACAACACGCTCTCATGTCCAGGGCGCTGCATGAACTCGGTGATGGTCGCCATCATACGCTCGCGAAACTCGACTTCGCCCTCGCCGTCATACTGCTTGTAAAAATCGCCGTACGGCAGGCGCGGATTCAAATCCTCGCTCGCGCCCTCAAATTTGCCAAAGTTCCACTCCTTAAGGCCCTTGACGCGCTCGTAAGGCTGACCGGGGAACGCAAGCTCAAGCGTGTCGCACGCACGCTCGGACGTCGAACTGTACGCATGGTCAAACGTAAGGCCACGCCCTCGCAGGGTCGCACCGACAGTTTTAGCCTGCTCGATTCCCAGCTCGGTGAGCGGCGAGTCACACCAGCCCTGCTTGCGACGAAGCAAGTTAAAGAGCGTTTGACCGTGACGCATAAAGTACAGTTTTGACATGAGGCCTCCGTGATCGCAATCGTTTGTCAGCGATTATGACACCTTGAGCTAACTTTAAGTCAAAGCTTTTTTGCAAAAACCACCACAAAGATGCCTGTCCCTTTTTGGCAGGTTATGGCAGCGCAGCGAGCCGGTTCCAAGTGCCCCAGGTCGCCCCGAAAGAGGAGCGACGCGTACTTTGGTACGCGAGCGACGGCTTGAGGGGCGAGATGGGGTGCTTGGGGCCGGCGCAGCGTCGAGCCTTAAAGGTGATCTTGGATCAGATCGCAGATGGCTCGGGCGTCGTTGATGTTGATGGCTCGGGTCGCAAAGCCGGCGTCGAAGGCCTGACGTGCCAGGGCTTCGTTGCAGGCAAGGGCTAGCGTGTGACCGTCGACCAGGTCGAGCGAGCTCTTGCCGCGCAGACGGTCGACACCGGAGCGCGCGACGACGATGTTGTCGAAGCCCTCGGTCTTGTAGCCCTCGATGATCACCACGTCGACATCGTTGTAGCGTGACAGCAGCTCGCGCGCGGGCATCTCGTCCTCCTCGCGCGTGTCGGCGTACTCCGCCCAGCGCGTGGCGCAGATGAGCCCCACATGCTTGGAGCCGGCCTGGTGATGGCGCCACGTATCCTTGGCGGGTACATCGATATCAAAGCCGTGATGCCCATGATGCTTGAGCGAACCCACGCGCAGGCCGCGGCGGGTGAGCTCGGCGATAACCTTCTCGACGAGCGTGGTCTTGCCCGAATTTTGGTAGCCGATAAACGCGATCGCGGGGACGGCCGGCGCCGGAGCTGCGGACGCAACGGCGACGGGTGCGCTCGCGGGCGCGTTACCGTCGGCGCCGGCGGCCTCAGCAGCAGCGGCCTGACGCTCTGAACGATCCCACACGCCCGAGCGGCCACCTTCCTTGTGCAACAGGCGCACGTCGACAATCTCCATGCCGCGATCGACGGCCTTGCACATGTCATAGATGGTCAGACACGCGGCACTCGCGCCGGTCAGCGCCTCCATCTCAATACCCGTCTTGCCCGTCACGCCGGCCGTGACCAGTACGTGAAAGCCAACCTGCCCGTCCGTGCGCGCCGGCGCCCAGCCCTCGGGCACGTCCTCGGCCGGCGTCCCCGCCGGAGCGATGGGCGCAATGTCGCACTTACTCTTGGTAATGAGCAGCGGATGGCACATGGGGATGATGTCGCTCGTGCGCTTGATGGCCATAATGCCCGCCACGCGCGCGCAGGCAAGCACATCGCCCTTCTTGGCGCGGTCCTGCAGCACCGTGGCCTGTGTCTCGGGGTGCATGAGGATGGTGCCCTCGGCGATGGCGATACGATGGGTCTCGGCCTTGTCGGACACGTCGACCATGCGTACCTCGCCCTTGGCGTCCACGTGCGTCAGCTCGTCGCGACGGGCATCACGGGTGGGCTCGGCTGCAGCGCTGGAAGTCGGCTGTGCGGCAGTGACAGCATCGCCAGCCGCAGCCGTGACTTTGCGGGCAGACATCGCGGCCCCGCGAGCGGCCTTGGTGGCATCGGCGTACCTGCTCTTGGCCATATAATCATCCTCCGATTTGGGACATAAATCGTTGCGTTCCCTCAATTATCGCGTGTTCCTGCGGTTTGTGGGCCACAGCATCGCGCCAAATCGAAAGCACCTGCATATCATCACCACGGCGTAGCGCCTCACGTACCGAATACTCGGCATCGCTGAACAGGCACGGACGCACGTTGCCATCGGCCGTCAGGCGCAGACGGTTGCAATTCGCACAAAAGTGGTTGGACATGGCGCTGATAAAGCCGACCGTTCCCGCCGCGCCCGGAAAGTGCCAATAGCGCGCAGGGCCCGCGCCGGCAGGAGCGTCGTTGATGTCGAGCGGCTCGAGCTCGCCCAGTCCCGTCGCGGCGGCCCCAGCATTGATGCGCGCCCGCAGCTCGTCGCTCGGCACGGTATCGCTCGCGTCCCACAGCTCGGGATTGAGCGCGGGCGCATGCGGGTCCACAGCGCAATGCGAGCTCGTGTGCTCGTCGCCGATGGGCATGTATTCGATAAAGCGCAGGTGGATGGGGCGGTCGAGCGTGAGCCGCGCGAGGGCCGCCACATCCTGGTTGAGCCGGCGCACCACAACGCAGTTGACCTTAACGGGCTCAAAGCCCCAAGCCAGCGCCGCGTCGATGCCAGCCATGGTCTGCTCGAGCCGACCCAGGCGCGTGATCTTTCCAAACAGCGTAGGGTCGAGCGTATCGAGCGAGATGTTGACGCGGCTAAGCCCGGCATCTTTGAGCTGCGGTGCCAGCTTAGGCAGCAGAGCGCCGTTGGTGGTGAGCGAGATGTCCTCGATCTGCGGAATCGCGCGGATGTCGCGAATGAGCGGAATGATACGGCGGCTGACCAGCGGCTCGCCACCCGTCAGGCGCACGCGGCGAATGCCCTCCCCCGCCACCAAGCGCACAAAGCGGGCGATTTCCTCGGCGCTGAGCAGCCCGTCGTGCGCGCGGGGCGTCACGCCGTCTGCCGGCATGCAGTAAATGCAGCGAAAATTGCACTTGTCGGTAACGGCAATGCGCAGGTAGTTGATATCGCGGCCAAAGCCGTCATGTTGCACGCGCCCGTCCACGCAGCCCTCCCCTCACGCGGCGTTTTATTCTTCGGAAAACATAATACCCCACGGGAGAATCATGCCGACACCCGTACGACAGGACAGGTCGCTTCGAGCAAAACGGACTTTCCAAGCCCATCCTCAGCACAGACCATCACAACATTCGGTGCTTTTCCCGTTTTTGGCAAAAAACGTCGAATGTTGTGATGGTTTGTCTGCCCGCGGCACCCCGTAGAAGGACCAAAGCGCCCCTAAATGTCGCCGTCCCAGTGCCGAATCACGAATTCTCGCAGGTCGTTCTGCCGCTTTTGGAATGCTTCGCTTCGGTCGCACTTGAGGCCCATAGCGAGTGCGATGGCGTTCATCGCCCGGTGCAATTGCAGCTGGTGGGCAAACTGAGTCCCGGTGAGGACGATCATCCTAAAGCCCAGCGCGCTCAGCACGGTCATACGCTCCGCATCCGACGCGCTGCGCTGTTTATCAAGATGGTCCGAGCCGTTATATTCAATCCCCGTACCGCTCGCAGGCGCATATACGTCGATCTCGAAATACCCGGCCTTTGCGAGATACTTGAACTCGTTGGGAACATCGACCCGATGGTTGAGCTCGATCTTGACGTATCCCAGCCCTCCCTGGGAACGTTTCGCGACGACCATGATTGCGGTGGCCGTCTCCATGGGCGAACGCGAGCCATCGTGCACGCGCCTGAGCACGGCGGCCGCGCGTACAGCCCCCTGACGAGATCGGTTCTCATTGCAATAAGCAATCAAGTCGGCAACGGTATACCTCTGCCCCATCTCGATATAATCGCCTGTCGACAGATGATTCAAATGGTACCGGGCACAGATCTCGTAGCCATATTCCAGCTGCTCGGGCTCGCTCATCCACGAACCCGCTTGGACAAAGCACATGACCTCATCAACCACCAGAAGGTCCTCTGCCACCTCGATAAGATGGCCTGGAGGTACCGGCGCTCCAAACACGTGGCACCTAAATCCAGTCGGCGTCGAGCGCTCAAAATCGAAGTTGACGAGCGTATCGATATGATTGAGTTCTTCTCGTGGAATACCAAGCGAAAGCAGATAGTCGGTAACGATCCCGACTGCCGTTGAAGCCCTCAGCCCCTTGGCATCGAGCCCCAATTTGGGCAGGCCCGCAGTTGGCTCCGCCTCGTTAGCAAGCGAGTCCTCATCGTATAGGCTGCTTGCCCGCGAGAGCGGCTCGGACGGGCGCGCCACGTTGTGGTACAGCCAGGCAGTCTTATGGGACAGGACGATCGGCAGGTCCATGAGCCCTCCAATGGAGTCGGATAACCAACCTTATTCCCCTGCCCACGGGTCCGCACACCTTCGCGCGCAAGAAAGCGATTCCACCCGATCGAGTGGCAGAAAAACCATCACAACATTCGATGCTTTCCCCGATTTGGCAAAAAACGGCGAATGTTGTGATGGTTCGAGGCGAGGTGAGGAGCATGGAGGGGTCAAAGCATCGTGCTTGGAGCGTGACTTTTTTCGCCCCGTCGTCGTCACAAACCTTGACTCTACAATCGTTGTAGGGTTTTCACTACACTGGTACGTAAACAAACCCAGCCAGAAAGCCCCGCCCATGGAACACGACCTCACACGCGGCAATGTCCTTAAGACCATCGCGGTCTTTGCCCTGCCTTATATGCTCTCGTACTTTTTGCAGATGCTCTACGGCATGGCCGACCTGTACATGATGGGACAGTTTAGCGGCGCCGCCGGCATCACCGCCGTGGGCAATGGCGCGCAGACGCTCTATATCATTACCGTGACGCTCGTGGGCCTGGCCATGGGAACGACGGTCATCGTCGGCCACGCTGTGGGCTCGCGCCGCTTCGACCGCGCCGAGGTTGCCATCGGCAACACCATCACGCTCTTTATGGGTGTCTCGGTGGTGCTGGCCGCCGTCCTGCTCGCACTGTGCCCGCAGATCGTGGCACTCATTGGCACGCCGGCCGAGGCGGTCGAAGGCACCGCTGCTTACCTGCGCATCTGCTTTGTCGGCATTCCCTTTATCGCCGCCTACAACATCCTCTCGGCTATCTTTCGCGGCCTAGGCGATTCGCGCTCGCCCATGTACGTGATCGGCGTGGCGTGCATCATTAACATCGCGCTCGACTTTTTGTTTATCGGCCACATGGGACTCGGCCCCGTGGGCGCGGCGCTCGGTACGGTAACCGCCCAGACGGCAAGCGTGGCCCTCGCACTCGTGTGGCTCAAGAGCCGTCGTACGTACATTCACCTCAAGCGCAGCGACCTGCGCCCCCAGCCCGAAGTGCTCGGTAGCATCCTTAAGATCGGTGTGCCCGTGGCCGTGCAGGACGGCTGCATCCAGGTGGCGTTTATGTTTATCACCGTCATCGCCAACCACCGAGGGCTAGTCGACGCCGCCGCCGTGGGCCTGGTCGAAAAGATGATCAGCTTTTTGTTCATTGTGCCGAGCTCCATGGGCGCCACCGTCAGCGCACTCACGGCGCAAAACGCCGGCGCGGGCAAGGGTGACCGCGCGCGTCAGGTGCTCAAGGATGCCATGACCATCTCGGTAGTGTACGGCTGCCTGATCACGGTGCTGATGTGGCTGGTGGCGCCGGCGTTTATTGGCTTTTTTGCCAAGGACCCCGCAGTGGTCGCGGCCGGTACCGGCTATATGCACAGTTATATTTTCGACGCGATTTTTGCCGGCATCCACATTTGCTTTAGCGGCTTTTTCGCTGCGTACGGCAAGAGCTACATCGGCTTTGCGCACAACGTGCTGGCCGTGGCGCTCATTCGCGTGCCGGGCGCGTGGCTGCTGTCGAACGCCTATTCTGATACGTTGTTTCCTATGGGCATCGCCTCGCCGTGCGGGTCGATTCTATCGGCGGTCATTTGTGTTGTCGCGTTTACCGTGCTCAACCGCCGCGGAGCTTTTGACAAATTGGCAGCGTAGCGGGGTGACGCGAGATCGCCCTCATCGACGACATCATCAGCGATGATCCGGCAACCTACGTGACACAGATCACGGTGCCGGTTGCCCCAGCAAAGTAAGATCCGCCTGGAAGGCATCATGCTTTCCGGGAGGTTTTCCAATTTGATTATCGGCGCCTTAAGCCTGGGGCACCTCGCCAGTAGCCAAGATCCGCTCGAGCGCGTCCTCGTCCAGCACGGGCACACCCAGCTGCTCGGCCTTGGCGAGCTTGGAGCCCGCTTTGGGACCGGCGACCAGATAGCTCGTCCTCTTTGACACGCTGCCCGAAACCTTGGCGCCGAGCACCTTGAGCGCCGCACCCGCCTCGTCGCGTGTGCGGTTGACGAGCGTGCCGGTCAGCACAAACGTCAGGCCCGCGAGCGGCTGGGCGTCAGCGAGATCGCCTGCCACGCCAGCGTCGGCTGCGGCTTGTGCATGCGCGGCGCCCAAGTCGACCTCGAGCGACAGGCCCGCCTGGCGCAGGCGCTCCAGCACGGCGAGGTTCTCGGGCACGGCCAGGAACTGCTTGACGCTCGCCGCAATCTTGGGACCGATACCCTCACACTCGGCGATGTCCTCTTCGCTCGCCAAGATGAGCTTGTCGATCGACAGGAATCGCTCGGCGATGACCTCGCCCACGCTCTTGCCCACATGGCGGATGCCCAGGGCAAACAGCACGCGACCGAGTGGCTGGCTCTTGGACTTGTTGAGCTCGGCGATGATTTTCTCGGCCGTCTTGAGGCCCACCGGAATGGGGTCGCCCTTCTTGACGCCCTTTTTGCTGTTGGAGCTGGCATAGGTGCGCCCTGTGTCCAGGCCGGCGATATCGTCGACCGTGAGCTGGTAGAAGTCCGCGACATCATGGATCAGACCGGCGGCGATCATCTTGTCGACGATCTCGTCGCCCAGGCCGTCGACGTCCATGCAACCGCGGCTCACCCAGTGGAGCAGGCGCTCCTTGAGCTGTGCGGGGCAATCGATGGACACGCAGCGGTAGGCTACCTCGCCATCCTCGTGAACCACGGGGCTGCCGCACACGGGACAGACCTCGGGCATGTGCCAGTCGACCGAATCGGCCGGGCGCTTGTCGAGCACCGGCCCCACGACCTCGGGAATCACGTCGCCCGCCTTGTGCACGATGATGGTATCGCCCTCGCGCACGTTTTTACGACGGATCTCGTCGATGTTGTGCAGCGTGGCGCGCGCGATGGTGGAGCCGGCAACCGTCACCGGGTCGAACTCGGCGACCGGCGTGAGCACACCGGTGCGGCCCACCTGGATGCGAATTTCGCGTAGGACGGTCTGCTTTTCCTCGGGCGGGAACTTAAAGGCAATGGCCCAGCGCGGTGCGCGAGCAGTAAAGCCCAGGTCGAGCTGCTGCTGGAAGCTGTCGACCTTTACGACCACGCCGTCGATGTCGTAGTCCAAGTCGCCGCGATGCTCGAGGGCCTGGGCACAGAACTCGTGGACCTCGGCCGGCGTGGCGCAGCGGGCCACGTTGGGGTTGACGCTAAAACCGGCGCTGCGCAGCCAGTCGAGGAACTCACGCTGGCTGTGGACGTGCAGCGGATCGGTATCGGCAATGGCGTAGATAAAGGTGGCCAGGTCGCGGCGCGCCGTGACCTTGGGATCCTTCTGGCGCAACGATCCGGCGGCGGCGTTGCGCGGGTTGGCGAAGGGGTCGCGGCCCTCGGCATCGGCCTCTTCATTCAGACGAGCAAAGCTGCCTTTGGGCATATAGACCTCGCCGCGTACTTCGATGGTACGCTCGCGGTCGGCGCCCATGTGGGCGAGCGCCGGCTCGGACAGGTGCATGGGCACATCCTTGATGGTACGCACGTTGAGCGACACGTCCTCGCCCGTTGTGCCGTCACCGCGCGTGGCGGCGCGCACAAAGGTGCCGTTTTGGTAGGTAAGCGCCACGCCCAGACCGTCGATCTTGAGCTCGCAGGTATAGGTGACGCTGCCGGCACCGAGCGCATCCTCAGTGCGCTGGAGCCACGCGTCGAGCTCGTCCAGGTCCATGGCATCGTCCATGGAATACATGCGCGCCATATGCGTGACCGGCGTAAACTGCTCGCTCACGTAGCCGCCCACGCGCTGGGTATAGCTGTCGGGCGTCACCAGGTCAGGATAGGCCGCCTCGATCTCCTGCAGCTCAACGAGCATTTTGTCAAAGGCGGCGTCCGTGATCTCGGGCGCGTCGAGCATGTAGTAACGGTAGGCGTGGTAATCGAGCTCGTGGCGCAGCTCGGCCGCGCGCGCTGCCGCCTGGGCACGGGCATCGGTCAGTGCGGCGGCATCCGCGCTCGCGGGCGCTTCGGTATCGATATCCACACCGTCACCAAACAGGCTCGATTGCTCCATAGCGGTACTCCTTCGCTCGATTTCAAACGGACACTAGAGTACCACCGGTCGCAACGGGGCCGAATAGCGGTCTCAAACCGCACCGAATCGGCAGCCGCCAGACTGGGGTGGGTCGCGCGATTAAACCATGCTCTTATCAGCTCTAAATGATCCGTTTTCCTCCGTCCCCAACGGATCAATAAGAAAAAAAGGGCTGTCCCACGTTGATGGGACAGCCCCCTGGCCTCGATATGTGCGAAACGGCTCGTTAGTAGCCCTGGCCGTGGCCTTGCCCCTGGCCTTGCTGGCCGAGCAGCTCCTCCAGGTACTGGCGCAGCTGCTCGTCGGTAATACCGCCGTTGCCGGTGTCGGTCGCGCTGTCGTCCTGCTGCTGGTTCTGCAGCTCCTCGTCGGAGCCCAGCTCGACAGTGACCTTCTTCTCTTCCTTGCCGCGCATGAGCGTGATCTCGACCTTCTCGCCCACCTCGTGGCTGCGCAGCGCGATGATCAGGCCATCGGCGCTCGTGATCTCGTCGTCGCCCAGCTTGGTGATGACATCGCCCTCCTGAATGCCGGCCTTGGCAGCAGGACCATCCTCAACGACGCTCGCCACATACGCGCCGCTATCGGTGCTCAGCTTGTTGGTGCGGGCGTTGAGCGCGTTGACGCTCGAAAGCGTAGCGCCCATGTACGGATGCACCGGCGTCTTGCCGTCGATAATCTGGTCGGCAATGTTCTTGGCATAGTTGACCGGAATGGCAAAGCCCACGCCCGAGCTGGAGCCCGAGTAGCTCTCGATGAGCGAGTTGATACCCACAAGCTCGCCGTTATCGTTAACGAGCGCGCCGCCGGAGTTGCCCGGGTTGATGGCGGCATCGGTCTGGATCATGTTGGCATAGATGGTGTTACCGTTGGCAGAGCTCATGGCCGTGGAGCGATAGAGCGCCGAGACGATACCCGTGGAGACAGACTGCTCGTTGCCGAACGGCGAGCCGATCGCCATGACCCACTCGCCCACGTTGAGCTTGGAGGAATCACCGATCTCAATCGGCGTGAGCTTGGAGGCGTCTGCGTCCTTGAGCTTGATGACGGCCAGGTCGCTCGAAGCGTCGTTGCCCACGAACTCGGCCTCGTAGGTGGTGCCGTCATCCATGGTCACCACGTACTGGTCATAGCCATCGACCACGTGGTTGTTGGTGAGGATGTGGCCCTCGGTATCGAGCACCACGCCCGAGCCGACGCTGCCCGAGCTGTCCGACTCGTCGGCAGACTGCGAAAGCGAGCCATTCTGGCCACCGCTCGAAGTGGCGGTAATGGAAACCACGGAGGGCAACGCCTTGGCAGAAACGGCCTCGGCCAGCGTGGTGTCCTCGGAATCAATCGTAATCTTTTGCGTCGATGAACCCGAAGCACCCGCCGTCACGGCATTCTTTCCGCCGCCAATGTTGAGCGTGCCGCTCATAATGAGCGCAATGACCAGCAGGGCGCCGCAGGCACAACCGGCAAGCGCCGTAATAAAGATCGGCAGCTTTTTGGTCTTAGTCTTGACCACTGTGTGCTTGTTTACAACCTGCTGGCTGCCCAGCGGCTTTCCGGTCTGCGTGTCGTAGGCCTGCACGTAGGGAATGTTGCTGTCGGCAGGCGTCGACTCTACCTGCACACGCGGCTGCTGCTGAGTCTCGCCGGCGTTGCCCGCGTCCTGGGGACGCTGGGAATCGTTCTCGCTCATAGCTGCGATCCTTTCGTCAAATAACCAAAGGCCCGCCAAACATGTGGCGGGCCATCATTGTTCACGTTGAGTTGTACCCCAATATGCGGGCGTACGTGTACGAGAACGCAATCTTTTAGGAAGGCTTAAGTTCTGCTGCAAACTCGAAGGGAACCCGCACCTGCGGCAAAACCACCACAAAGGTGCCTGTCCCCTTTGTGGTGGAAATCTAGTCCTTAAACAGATATCCCACGCCGCGGACGGTGGTGATGTGCGCTGCAATCTGCGGGCCCACCTTGGAGCGGATGCGTCGAATGTGCACGTCGACGGTACGCGTGCCGCCGCAGTACTCAAAGCCCCACACGCGGTGCAGCAGCACCTCACGGCTGTAGGCGCGGTTGGGGTGCGTCGCCAAAAAGCTCAGCAGCGAGTACTCCATCAGCGTCAGGTCGATGGGCTCGTTATCGAGTGTCACCTGGTAGGTAGCCAGGTTAATCTCGAGGTTATCGATGTTGAGCACATCGTCGGCGGTGACGGTCTCCTCCTCGCCCATCAGGCGCTGCGCGCGAGCCTTAAGCTCGTTGGGCGTCGCCGTGGGGCACACAAAGTCGGCATGCGCGTGATTCGGCAGGCGCAGGGTACCGAGCGCCTCATCGTCGACGATCACCAACATGGGGACACCGCCGCGATCGTCAAGCCACTTGGCAATCTGATCGATGCGGTCGCTGCGGATGCCGTCGGAATCGAGGATCAGCAGGTCAAAGTCGTGCGCCGCAGTTGGCGAATCGGGGGTTGCCAGGCTCACCTCGACACCCAGGGTAGTCGTCAAGCTGCGGGCAAACTCGTGGAAGCGCGTCGTGCGCGCCATGAACAGGGCACTCTTTTCGGACATATCGACCTCCAAAGAAATGAGCTCAATCGTACTGGAACAAGCCAGCGCGATTAGGAGTTCGCCAGGTAGTGCTTGATCTCCCACTCGGTGATCGTAGACTCAAACTTATGCCACTCGTCGCGCTTCTTTTTGAGGAAGAAGCTGTGGATGTGCTCGCCGAGAGCATCCTTCATAAACTGCGAGTCCTCAAACACGTCGAGCGCCTCTTTGAGCGAGCGCGGCAGCGGCGCGTAGCCGGCCTCGACCATCTGACGGTCGGTAAGCTTGAGCGTCTCGGCCGTGGCCTCGGGCGGGAGTTCCAGCTTGCGCTCGATGCCGTCCAGACCAGCCGCCAGCGTGACGGCGTTGACCAGGTACGGGTTGGCCATGGGGTCGGGACTGCGCAGCTCGATGCGCGTGGACAGCGGCTTGCCGGGCTTGTAGACCGGGATGCGGACCATACTCGCGCGGTTGCGCAGGCCCCACGTGGCGTACTGCGGCACGGAGTCGCCACCCGTGGTGATGCGCTTGTACGAGTTGACCGTGGGGTTGGTGATGGCGCTGATCTCGCGCGCGTGCGCCAAGATGCCGGCCATGTAGTGCTTGGCGATTTCGGAGAGGTGGTACTTCTCGTCGTCCTCGCCCCAAAAGACGTTGTTGCCGTCGTGGTCGAACAGCGACTGATGCAAAAACATGGCGCTGCCGTCCTCGCCCGCCAACGGCTTGGGCATAAAGGAAGCGTGGCAACCGCTCTCGTAGGCCTGCTGCTTAATGATGAGCTTGGCCGTGGTGATGGCGTCGGACATGCTCAGGGCCTCGGCGTGGCGCAGGCTCATGCCGTGCTGCGAGCGACCGGCGGCGTGGAAGGTGTACTCCACGGGCACGGACATCTTCTCGAGCGTGAGGACCGTGTTGCGGCGCAGGTCGCGGGCGGCATCGCTCACCGAAAGATCGAAGTAGCCCACGTTGTCGAGCGGCTCGGGGGTGTGCTCGTCGGGGAAGTAGTAATACTCCAGCTCGGCACCCACGTTGAGCAGATAGCCAGCCTTCTCGGCCTTGCGGAACATGCGGCGCAGGGCATCGCGTGGGTCGCCGGCAAACGGCTTGCGATCGGGAGTGCACACGTCGCAGAACACGCGGGCGACGCCGTTGTGGCTCGGGCGCCACGGCAGGATTTGGAAGGTCGAAGCATCGGGGAATGCGAGCATGTCGGCTTCCTCGGGCGTGGCAAAGCCCTCGATAGCGGAGCCGTCAAAGCCAATACCCTCCTCAAAAGCGACCTCGAGGTCCTCGGGGCTAATGGCAAAGTTCTTGAGGCGGCCGAGAATGTCGACAAACCACAGACGCACAAAGCGGATGTCACGCTGCTCTACGGAGCGGAGTACGTAATCGATGTTCTGCTGGTTCATGTCGCTCCCCTTTCTTTCGGGCGGGTTTCGACTGGTCTATATCGCAGATACTATCGCAGAAAAATGTTTCCGCAGGGTTAAAGCGTATCAAGCGCTCAAAAAACGTGTGCGAACAGGCAGTTGCGAACGAGTAGTTAGCGCGAGGTCGAAGCGCGGTGTTCGATGTGGCCGGGGACCTCGATGCGCTTGGGAGCGAGCTTTGCGGCATCGCCCACCGTAGTGGTAACGATGTCGATGCGCTCGGACAGGCGCTCGACTACGCGCTCGGCAATGGTAAGGGTGTTCTGCGCGGCCGTGGTCACACCGCCAAAGAGCACGTGGTTCCAGGGATAGTCGTCAAACGTTGCGATCTTGAGACCCGCCGGCAACGAAGGTCCCAACTGTGCCAGCGCCTCGGTCAGGCGCAGGAAGACCAGACCGTTGACGGCAATGAGGCCGAGCTTTTTACCCGCATAGCCGCGGATGGTCTCGTCCAGGCGACTGACACCCGTGGCGCCACCGTCGGCCAGGGTGACGACCTCGCCCGCAAGACCGCGGCGCGAAAGCTCGCCGGCAAAGGCCTCAGCGCGCTCGCGACGCACGGGGCTGTCATCGCTTGCCTCGGTGAGCAGGCACAGGCGCTCGCTGCCAGCAGAGGCCAAGGCGTCTACCAGGCCGGCGACCAGCTCACGGTTGTTGGAGGTCACCAGATCGACACCGCCGTCGGCAACATCGCGGTCGAGCAGCACGACGGGCAGGCGTCCCGCAGCCTCGGCGATCGCCTTGTCGTTGCCTCCGCAGGTATTGACGACCAGGCCGTCCACGCCGGCATCGATAAGTCTGGTGAGCGACTCTGCCTCCTTGGCGGGATCGTTGCCACTAATGGCCGTCATGAGCGAGCAGCCGCGCGCGGCGGCACTGGCGGAAAGCCCTTCGAGCATGGCGCTCGAGAACGGGTTGGCGATGTCGGCCAAAATCACGCCGATGAGGTTGGTACGCGAGCTGCGCAGATTGCGCGCGGCGGCACGTGGACGATAGCCGGTGCGCTCGATAACCGCCGCGATGCGAGCGCGGGTTTCCTCGGTCATCTGCCCGGGACGGTTGTTGAGATAGCGCGAGACCGTGGCCGGGCTCACGCCCGCCTCGGCGGCAATGTCCTTGATTCTCATCTGCGCCATAGCGCACCCCGTTTCCCAATTGTCGGCAGTCTGAGCCATTTTAGGCATTTTTTTAAAAATCTCGCTTGCAAAACGCTGTAGGTGAGTATACTACAACTCGAAACGAAACCGATTTCGTAAACCGATTTCGGTAAGCGTTGGCACGGAGGTGCAAAGATGTACCCTACCGTCTTGGCACCTCCGTGCCAACGCCATATCAAAGGTGTACGCACGAGTAAGAAGGAGCTGCGCGACCATGGGTAAAACGGTTCTTACCTTCGGCGAGATCATGATGAGGCTCTCGCCCAAAGACCATCTGCGCATTGAGCAGGCGACCGAGTTTGATGTCCGCTACGGCGGCGCCGAAGCCAACACCGCGCTTTCCCTGGCCTACCAGGGTGACAAGGCAGCTTACGTCTCCGTTGTCCCGGCCAACCGTCTGGGCGAGTGCGCCCTGCGTTCGCTGAAGGTCTACGACGTCGATACCTCGCGCGTCGTGCGCCAGGGCGACCGTCTTGGTTCCTATGTGTTTGAGGTCGGCGCCTCGCAGCGCGGCAACGGCTGCGTCTACGACCGCAAGTACTCTGCCATCAACATGGCCAAGCGCGACGTCTTTGACTGGGACGAGATCCTCAAGGGTGTCGATGTCTTCTACTTCTCCGGCGTGACGCCCGCCGTCTCCGACGAGATGGCCGCCGCCTGCAAGGATGCCCTCACCGCCTGCCGCGCCAAGGGCATCACCACCGTTTGCGACGTGAACTATCGCGGCAAGATGTGGTCGCCCGAGAAGTCGCAGGCCACCATGAAGGAACTCCTGCCGCTCGTTGACATCTGCATTGCCAACGACGAGGACGCTCCTGCCGGCCTCGGTATGACCTGCGTCTCCGGCTCCCTTGCCCACGGCATCGAGGAGCGCGACACCTACGTCGAGATGGCCCGTCAGATCTGCGCCGAGTACGGTTGCAAGAAGGTCGCCTCGGTCGTCCGCAACATCTCCTGCGTCGAGCGCTCCATTTGGATGGGCATGCTCTTTGACGCCGAGAGCGGCGAGCACTGGTTCTCCCCTGCTCACGACGTGCACGTGCTCGAGGGCGTTGCCGCCGGCGACGCTTTCAACGCCGGCCTCGTCCATGCCCTCATCAACGACTTTGCCCCGCAGGACGCCGTCAACTACGCCATCGCCGCCTCGATCCTCAAGCTCACCATCAAGGGCGATTCCAACCTGGTGACCGCAGACGAGATCGCAGCCGTGGCATCCGCCGCCGACGGTGGCACCCGCGTCGCGCGCTAAGCCGTCCCCATTCCGCGGGCCGCAGCTTTCCATACCCATACCTCTGCAGCCCGCTCCCCGATTCCTCCGGCCAGGTAGAACCACTTAGTCCCATTCCGGTTTTGTCTGGCATTCCTTCACGACTGGCCTCGTAGCCGGTTCCGAAATTGCTTGTGACCCAAGCAGTGCCTCCGATAACCAATCCGGAACCGGCTCATGGCCAATCTTCTTTGGCAATCACGCGCCCGTGCGCGCCTCACATCGAAAGGAACACTATGTTCGATCAGTTCTACACCACGCTTGAATCCCTGGGCATCGTGCCGGTCGTCGTGCTCGACAAGGTCGAAGACGCCGCACCGCTCGCCCATGCCCTTATGGCAGCCGGCATGAAGTCCGCCGAGGTCACCTTCCGCACTGCCTGCGCCGCCGAGTGCATCGCCGCTATGGCCGAGGCCGAGCCCGAGATGTGCGTCGGCGCCGGCACTGCCCTGACCGTCGAGCAGGTTGAGCAGGCCCGCACCGCCGGTGCCAAGTTCATCGTCTCGCCGGGTTACAACGAGGACGTCGTGAAGCACTGCATCGACATCGACCTGCCCGTCCTTCCCGGCACCGTGACCCCCTCCGAGGTCACTGCTGCCGAGAATCTGGGCCTCAAGGTCACCAAATTCTTCCCCGCGGCTCAGTATGGGGGCCTCAACACCATCAAGGCCCTCGCTGCTCCGTTTGTCGGCCATCGCTTTATGCCCACCGGCGGCGTGAACACTGCCAACGTCGAGGAGTACCTGAGCTCCAGCGCCATCATCGCCTGTGGTGGCACCTGGATGGTCAAGCCGGCCCTGTTCGCCGACGGCGACTTTTCCAAGGTCGAGCAGATCGCCCGCGAGGCCATGGACGTCGTCAAGAAGGTCCGCGGCTAGGTTTAGCTCTCTATCGTGAAAGGGGGCGTGTCCTAGACCTCGCCCCCTTTCTTTTAAAGCGGCTCGGAAGCGCGCCGTTTCCGTCACGAACAAGAACCGAAACCGTCTTGTATGCTGATAGAACGTGACGGAAGCGACACGCCCCCAAGCCGCTTTGCTTTCCCGGTCAATCAACCGACTCAACATAATCCAGTCCACCAAAACAGCTGCGGCGCCGTCTGGAGGAATGGACCCTTGCTTCCGGTCTTTTCCTCCAAGCGGCGCCGCAGCCTTTTCATGCCCCGATTGCACCCCCGCACTTGCGGTGAAATACGGACTGTCTACGTCGTCAAAGCCGCAAAACAGTCCCTATTTCACCGCAACTAATGTAGGGAACGAGTTAGATGGCCGAGTCTTTGGACAGCTCGAAATAGTCGGGATGCAAGGCGATAACCGGGCCCTGCTCCTCGGGCATCAGATGCAGGTGCGTCTCTGCCAGGTAGCTCGCCGTGTCGGTATCGCCCTTTTTAATGGCCTCGAGAATCCGGCGATGCTGCCGACGAATCGGCTCCCAATCCAGATCCTGCGACACCATACGCAACCAGTTGTATCGCTCAAAATGCGTGTTGACGCTCTTCATCCAATCCCACAACATGTGGCGGCCGGCAATCTCAAAACATGTCTCATGAAACAGGTTGTCCAGGTCAAAAAAGCGACGCGTTTCGCTGTGGTCGAGCGACTCGGACTCGGCAAGAATCTGCTCGAGCCGATGCTTTTGCTCGGGCGTGGCGGCAGAGCAGCATTTAATGAGCACACTTCTCTCGAGTTTCTCGCGCAAGAAACAGGCGTTCTCGGCGCGTTCCATACTGATTTTTGAGACATAGGTGCCGCTTTTGGGACGCGTCTCCACCAGCTCTTGCTCGCGCAGGCGCACAAAGGACTCGCGAATGGGCGTGCGCCCGATTCCCGTCTCCTTTTCCAGACCAATCGCCGAAAGACGTGTGCCGGGTTTGAGCTCGGCATAGATGATCTTGGAGCGCAATGCGTTGTATGCCTGATCTTGCAGGCTCTGATAAAGCTGATGTTGTTCCATAAAGCCCTCGGATGAAGCTCACGGTTTGTCGAATTTCACCACGTAATACTATCGCATCCCCCATACCCTCAGTTGCGGTGAAATAAGGGCCGCTGGCACCCATGCACAACTTAGATGGCTTTGACGTGACCAGACGTGACCACCGCTATCTCGGCGCTGATCTTAGGCAACGTCGCCGGCATCGCCAGTAAGTTGTTCACCCGGCACTTTGCGCGCGCCGCGTTTGAAAAGTAGCACTACGCGCGGGGCCAACGGGCAGCCCGTGCCCACTTGTCTCTCGAGCTTGCCCTCCTCGATCAGGACAATCGTGCCGTCCGCACAGCAGGGCGAGTTCACCGTTTACCTTTTAAAAGTGAACGTTCACCTATTTTTCGGAGAATGGGAGGGTTTATTACCCTACTTCACATATACTGAGCTTGTACGAAAAGCAAGACTTATATAGATGAACGTTTCTTTTGGAAGGATTGCTATGTCTGATCTTATGGACAGCTTCCGCCTGGACGGCAAGGTCGCGCTCGTGACCGGCGCCACCTATGGCATCGGCATGGCCATGGCCGAGGCACTCGGCGAAGCCGGCGCCAGGATCGCCTTTAACGCCCGTCACGCCGACAAGGTCGCCGAGGCCGAGAAGCACTACCGCGAGCTGGGCTTTGATGCTCACGGCTATGTTGCCGACGTCACCGATGAGGCCGCCGTCGCCGAGCTCATCGCCAAGATCGAGGCCGATTTTGGCACCACGCCCGACATTCTGGTCAACAACGCCGGCGTCATCCAGCGCACCCCGATGCTCGACATGAGCGCCGAGGACTTCCGTCGCGTCGTCGACATCGACCTCAATGCCCCGTTCATCGTGTCCAAGGCCTGCCTGCCGGGCATGATCGCCAAGGGTCACGGCAAGATCATCAATATCTGCTCCATGATGAGCGAACTGGGCCGCGAGACCATCGCCGGCTATGCCGCCGCCAAGGGCGGACTCAAGATGCTCACCAAGAACATCTGCTCCGAGTTTGGCGAGGCCAATATCCAGTGCAACGGCATTGGACCCGGCTACATCGCCACGCCGCAGACCGCACCGCTGCGCGAGACGCAGCCCGACGGCAGCCGCCATCCGTTTGACCAGTTCATCATTGCCAAGACGCCGGCCGCCCGTTGGGGCACGCCCGAGGACCTGAAGGGCCCCGCCGTGTTCCTGGCTTCCGACGCAT
>CAUGNZ010000021.1 GCA_959601045.1 uncultured Collinsella sp. | reverse complement strand
CGGGCCCGGGCTGACAATTTCGACTGTAATGGACGTTCTTAAACGACTAGTCGTTGGGGACAGTCTTTGCCGGATCGCCGGCTCGCTGGCCGGGCGGCAAGCACTCATTTAAGTCTGTCCCCAATGAGTGCCTAGCGACTCGGCGTTGCGCTTGACTTCAACCCCACTTCAACGGGTACCATCCTCTATGTCTGTAACGCCATATAGACCGAGGGGATAGATCTATGACCGCAACCGCACCCGCAGCACCGGCAAAGGTGTACTTCACCAACCTGCGCACGCATGCTCGCGAGAGCCAGCTCGACAAGCTCAAGCGCCTCATCCGCCGCGCTGGTATCGAGCGGATCGACTTTGAGAACAAGTTTGTCGCCATCAAGATTCACTTTGGTGAGCTGGGCAACCTGAGCTTTTTGCGCCCCAACTACGCCCGAGCCGTCGCGGACGTCGTGAAGGAGCTGGGCGGCAAGCCCTTCCTTACCGACTGCAACACGCTCTATGTGGGTAGCCGCAAAAATGCGCTCGAGCACATCGACACCGCCTACCAGAACGGCTTTACCCCGTACGCCACGGGCTGCCAGATCATCATCGCCGACGGCCTCAAGGGCACCGACGAGGCGCTCGTCCCGGTCGAGGGCGGCGAGTACGTGCGCGAGGCAAAGATCGGCCAGGCACTCATGGATGCCGACATCGTGATTAGCCTCACCCACTTTAAGGGCCATGAGCAGGCCGGCTTTGGCGGTGCCATGAAGAACCTGGGTATGGGCGGCGGTAGCCGTGCCGGCAAGATGGAGCAGCACGCCGCTGGCAAGCCGAGCGTCGATACCACCAACTGCGTTGGCTGCCGTGCCTGCGAGAAGATATGCGCGCACAGCGCCATCACGTTTGACGGTACGCGTGAGCGCGAGCTTGCCAACGGCAGCACTCGCACGGTTCACGTGGCTGCCATCGACCACGATCGCTGCGTGGGCTGCGGACGCTGCATTGCGGCGTGCAACCAGGACTGCATCAAGCCCGACTATGATGCCGCGGCCGACGTACTCAACTACAAGATCGCCGAGTACACCAAAGCCGTCGTCGACGGCCGCCCGAGCTTCCACATCTCGCTTGCCATGGATATCAGCCCCAACTGCGACTGCCATCCCGAAAACGACACGCCTATCGTCAACGATATCGGCATGTTCGCGAGCTTCGACCCGGTCGCCATCGATCAGGCCTGTGCCGATGCCGTCCTGGCATCCGAGCCGCTGCCTAACACCGAGCTTACCGACAGCGCGGCCAAGATGGAGCATAATCACGAGCATCTGGAGGGCGAGCAGGCCAAGGATCCCTTCTGCATCACGCATCCCGACACCGACTGGCGCGCGTGCATCGCGCATGCCGAGAAGATCGGCCTGGGCACGAGCAAGTACGAGCTCATCGAGGTCAAATAGCACCTAGTTATTGGACATATCAAGCGCCTTTGTAGCGTTAGTTGAGCAAAAGCCGCCCGCGAGCACAAAGCTCGCGGGCGGATTTTCGGAAGTGCTAGGGGTCAGATAGACCAGTAAACCGTACTATTTGCCTAAAAATACTCGTCGAGGAAGTCGTCGACCGTGTTCCAGTAGAGCTCGGGGTTAACTTGCGCACTCTTGGCGTGGGTGGCGCCATGGATGGTGAGCTTTTGCTTGACCTTGCTGGCGCACGCGTCGTAGTTTTGGTCGAGCATGTCGTACGGCACAAAGGTGTCCTGGTCGCCGTGGATAAACAGCATGGGAACCGTCGCGTGTTTGAGTTACTCCACACTGCTCGCCTTATGAAAGTCGTAGCCCGCGCGCACGTTGCACACCAAGTTTGCTACATCGAGCAAGGGAAAGCTGGGCAGCCCGAACACGTCCTTGAGCTGCAGAGAAAACTCGTCCCAAACACTCGTATAACCACAGTCCTCGATAATGCATTTCACGTTTGCGGGCAGAGATTCCCCCGCGACGTCCATGGCGGTTGCCGCACCCATCGACTCGCCAAAGACCAGGATGCGCGCCTCGGGGTCAGCCTGAACGATCCGCCCAATCCATGCAACGACATCGAGCCGCTCGGGCCAACCCATGCCGATATAGTCGCCGCCGGAGCGCTCGTGGGCGCGGGCGGCGGGTGCGAGTACGTTCATGCCGCGGTCGTGGAATCGTTTGACGTATCGGGCCATGCCGATGGGCTCATCGGTGTATCCGTGTAGGCAGATAGCGTAATTGTGCGTGCTCTCTGGGGCGGCAAAATACCAAGCGGCAAGTTCGGTTCCGTCATCTGCGGTGAGGCTGCTGCTCTCGCGGTTCTCTTTAAACCATGCCCGCGCCTCGGTTCCCTCGGCATCCGGCTGCTCACTTTCTTTGTCGTCCTTGCCGTCCTGCATCATCTTCATGGTGTATGGCGCGCGGGGATTCAGCGCGAAGTCAAACAGAAAGTTGCCGGCAAATCCGAGCAGCGCAATGACAACCACCAGTGCAACGATGCCGGCTATCTTGAGCTTTCGATGGGAATGTGCGTTTTGAGCCATGCGGTATTCTCCTATAAGATGTTAATGCATCAACATTTAATGCAAGCGCATTATGGACGTTCGCCGTTGATGCGTCAACAGGCAAAGAATGGGTAAACAAAGGGTCACGTATGGTGCAAATTTCGCACGCACCCAGACGCTTTGATATAGTGTTGAGAACTCTTTACGTTGGAGGATGTAACCGGCATGTCCGATTCGAGCGACAGTTCCAAGCCGCGACCCAAGGCCGCGGCCGTTCCGCACTACACGGTGGGCGAGGAGATCATGAACTCCGTCACCCATGGTGTCGGCTGTCTGCTGGGTATCGCGGGCCTGGTGCTCCTGATCGTATTCGCTGCCCTGCGCGGCGGTGGCCCGGCCCACATGGCCGCGGCAATTGTCTATGGCGTCAGCATCATCCTCGAGTACCTAGCCTCCACGCTCTACCATGCGATTCAACCCGCGCGCGCCAAGCGCGTGTTCCGCATCATCGACCACAGCTGCATCTACCTGCTCATAGCCGGCAGCTATACGCCGTTTTGCCTCATCACGCTCGCAAACGACGGCGGCGCTGCGCTGTTCTTCGCCGTATGGGCCATCGCCATTATCGGCATTGCCCTCGAGTGCTTTATGCGCGAGCGCCAGCCGCACTGGGTAAGCGGCCTGGTCTATCTGCTGATGGGCTGGCTCGTTGTCTTTAAACTGCCCGCACTCGTGGCGCTGCTGAACCCCGTGGCGCTTGCCCTGCTCGCCGTCGGCGGCGTGTGCTACACCGTGGGCGTGCCGTTCTATATCGCCAAAAACGTGCGCTATCTGCACAGTGTTTTCCACTTGTGGGTGCTCGCCGGCAGCATCTTCCAGTTCATGGCGGTGATTCTCTTCGTAATCTAGCGACCGCGCCTGCGCGCCCGCGTCCTCGTTTGGGCGCCGGTGCAATTGCCGTATCCGTCATCAACGTTTTGACCTGACGTCCCGAATCTTGGAGGTTCGAGAAACTCCCGATGGACATAACCATCTCCCTTATCACTACCCTCGTTTTGACCCTCATCAACGGCTACTTCTCTATGTCCGAGATGGCGCTCACCACGGCCAAGCGCGCCGTGCTGGAGCATGAGGCCGAGGAAGGCGACAAGCGCGCCGAGCGTGCCATTAAGCTGGCCGCCGACTCCGACCAGCTGCTCGCCACCATCCAGGTCGCCATCACGCTCGTGGGCTTCGCCTCGTCCGCCGTCGCCTCGACGAGCCTGTCCGACCCGCTTGCCACGTGGCTCATGAGCTTTGGCATCGCGCCGCTCTCCGCCATCGCGCGCGGCCTGGCGCCGGTCATCATCACCGTCGCGGTCGCCTTCGTGTCCATCGTGATCGGCGAGCTCGTCCCCAAGCGCATCGGCCTGGCCAATGCCGAGGGCGTGTCCAAGCAGGTCGTGGGCCCGCTTTCCGTGTTCCAGAAGATCGCCCGTCCGCTCGTGTGGCTGACTGGCGCTTGCTCCGATGGCCTGGCCCGCATCTTGCGTATCAAGAGTGCCGACGACCGTCAGAACGTCTCGGAAGAAGAGATCAAGTACATGGTCTCGGAGCAGGACGACCTGCTCGACGAGGAAAAGCGCATGATCCACGAGATCTTTGACCTGGGCGACACCGTTGCCCGCGAGGTCATGGTGCCGCGCGTGGACACCACCATGTGCGAGGACGACGAGACGGTCGCCAGCGTGCTATCCACCATGCGCCAGACCGGCTTCAGCCGCATCCCCGTCTATCACGAGGACCCCGACAACGTCGCGGGCATCGCGCACATCAAGGACCTGATCCAGCCCGCGCTCGATGGCAAGGGCGACCAGCCCATCGCCGGCTTTTTGCGCGACGCCACCTTTGTGCCCGACACCAAGGACATCCTGCCGCTGCTGTCCGAGATGCAGACCTCGCACGACCAGATCGTGGTCGTCGTGGATGAGTACGGCGGCACGGCCGGCATCATCACCATCGAGGACATCGTCGAGGAGATCGTGGGCGAGATCGAGGACGAGTTCGACCCCGACAACAAGTACCTCACGCGCCTTTCGCGCCGCGAGTGGCTCGTTGATGGGCGTTTTTCGTGCGATGACGCGATTGAGCTTGGTTGGCCGCTTGAGGAAAGCGATGATTATGAGACCATCGCCGGCTGGATTTTGGAGCTTTGCGACTCGGTGCCCGACATCGGAGAGGTGTTTGAGGTCGCGGGGTACAAGTTTAAAGTGCAGTCGATGCGTGGCCAGCGCATCTCGCTCATTCGCGTGATCGCTCCGGCCGAAACCGATAAGAAGGATTCCGAGTCTTCGGTAGACGAGCCGACGACGTCGGGTGCGGGTTCCGCGAATCCGCACGACGGCGACGAGTAGGACAAGGAAGAGTAGGGGAGAGTTATGGCAGGCCTGTTCAACATCCTTAAGGTCACCGTCAGCGAGGACAAGATCTGCGCGCACGTGCTGGTGAACCCCGGCATGCCGCTCATGACCTCGGAGGATATCGAGGCCACGGCGCGCGTGTACTACCTGGTGCCGGCGATTGCCAAGCACCTGTGCCTGGGCGATTCCGGCCGCGAGTTCCAGGACTGCATGGGTCAGACCGAGCTCTGCCACCTGCTGGAGCACGTGACGGTCGAGCTCATGAACGAGACCGGTCTTGCCGGTAGCATCTCGTGCGGCCGCACGCGCGTAAGCGAGCATGACGAGCGTGTCTTTGAGGTCGAGCTTTCGTGCCCCGACGACGCACTGGCCATCGGTGCGCTGTCGTCGGCCACCTTTATGATGGACTGGGCGTACCTGCACGCCGACCAGCCTGCCCCCGACGTGGAAGGCACGGTCGCGGGCCTGCGCAACCTGGTGCTGGGCATGCGCGCCGAGGCCGAGGGCAAGGATCCTCACGAGGCCGTCGCCGCTGCGAACGGCGAAGATGCTGCCGAGGACGAGGGCGCTGACGAGGGCGATGTGCCGGTCGACGCCGAGCCCGTTGCCGATGCGACCGCCGAGCCCGTTCCCACCGAGCCCCAGGGCGTCCCCAACTTTGACGACGAGCCCCAGGTGGCGATTGATACCGAGGGCGCGGTTGCCGAGAACCACGAGGCCTCCGCTGCCGTCTTTGGCGGTGCGGCGACGGTTCCGGTAGGACCTGCGCATGAGGGCGGCCTGCCGCTCGTGGACGGCGCCGGCGAGGACCCGGGTGCCACGGTGGCCATGCCGGCTATGCCCCAGGAGTAGGCCTACGCGTTTATCACCATCACGTACCTGCGTCTTTGCCGTACGCAGATGAGCGGAGCGGCAAGTGATGCGCTGCGGGTATAATGGACAGCATTCAAACGGTGGGCACCGACGTGCCCGCAGGAGAGGAATGATCATGGGTAAGACTTTCAGCTTTGTCTCCGGCGCACTTTTTGGTGCCGCTGCCGGCGCTATTATCGGTGTTGCTCTGGCCCCGCGCTCGGGCGCCGAGACCCGCGCCATGGCTGCCGATATCGCCAACGACGCCTGGGACAATATGCGCGACACCTACGAGCACAGCGCCGAGGAGGCCCGTGCCGCGGTGAATGACTTTGGCCCGATGGTCGACGCCAAGACCGACGACCTGCGCGCCAAGGTCGACCTGGCCCGCGAGCGCATGGACCAGCTGCGCGAGCAGCTCAACGACGCCATTTCGGGCGGCAACGTGACGCCTGCCGCCGACGTCGTGGTGGAGAACGCCGTCGAGGCTGATACCGAGGCTGCGGAGCCCTCGACCGAGGCATAATGCGCGCTGGGGATTTTGTCGGCGCCAAGATCTATCGCAAGCCTACCGAGGACAAGCGCACCAAAAAGGACGGCACACCGCGCAGCCCTAAAAAGCTCGGAAAGATTCACTTTCCGGTCTTTACCCCGGGCGGTACGCGCGTGGTCGGCTTTATGGTCCGCCAGCCCGATATCGCGGGCATGATCGAGCGTCCCGACCGATTCGTAGCGCTCGACGCCATTGGTGTCTACGAGGGCGCCATTGCGGTCGATGACGTCAAGGACACGTACGATGCCGCCGCCGCCAAGCGCCTCGACATCAACCTGGACGATTGCATCATCTGGGTCGGTATGGACGTGCGCACGGAATCGGGCGACGTCGTGGGCTATTGCTCGGACGTCGAGTTCAAGCCGCGCTCGGGCATCGTGCAGGCATTCTATGTGACCGCCGGTGCTGCTTCGAGTGTTTTGGTTGGTGACACGCAGGTGCCGCCGACGATGCTGCGTGGCTACGAGAACGGCGCGATGATTGTCTCGGACGAGGTCAAGGCGCTCGGGTATTCGGGCGGCGCGGCCGCCAAGGCTGCCGAGGCCAGTGTCGTGGTGGGCGATAAGGTCAAGAAGGGCGCCAAGGTGCTCGATGACAAGGGATCGGTTGCCGTGGACAAGGGCAGTCGCGCACTGGGCAAGCAGCTCGGTAAGACGCGCGGCATGTTCAAGGCCTTTAAGGACGAATACCAAAAGGCGAGCGGAGGCTCGTCAAAAGCTACAAAATAGCGACGTACCAAATGATGGGAGGCAAGCCGGAGACCTGTTGCTCCGGCTTGCTGTGTTTATGGGGGAGGGCACATGCGCCAAAACGGATCCAACTTAAACGGGCGTTCGGGTACGCGTCCGACGGCGCGTCGCGATCTGGGGCAGCTGCCCAGCGGTCAGCGCAAGCGTCACCGTAAGCCCGGCGCGATGTACCTCAACCATAGCCGCGGGTTTAGCGATCGCAGTGCGCGCATCGGCAACGGGCGCTCGCCGCGCCGACCGTCCCGTCTGCCCTATGCGCTTATCGCCGTGGGCTGTGCGCTCGTGCTGTTTATCGCTGCCGTCGTGGGCTACGTCAACCGCAGCGTGGACGTGGAGCTCAACGGCCAGAAGACCGCGGTGCGCGTGGGCTCTACGCTGCAGAATCTTATCGACGATCAAAGCCTGGCCGAAACATACGACGCCGGCGATCTGCTGGCCGTCGACGACAGCGTGCTCAAGCGCCATGGCGGTGAAAAGCTGTCGGTGAAGGTCGACGGCAAGCGCGTGAAGCAAGGCAAATGGGATGGTCGCGAGCTTACGGGCGGCGAGAAGGTGACGGTCAAGGACGGCCGCAACGTGTACGAAAAGCACGAGGTCCAGGCCACGACTATCGAGCCAAAGCTTAAGGTCGAGGGCACGGGCGCCATTGAGTATGTCAAAACCTGGGGCGTTCAGGGTCGCTCCGAGGTATGGGTCGGCGAGCAGTCGGGCAAGACGCAGGACCGCGGCGAGGTCGTGCCCGCCACCGACTGCGTGGTCGAGTGCGCAAGCGTAGCGCCCAAGGGCAACGAAAAGTACGTGGCCCTGACATTTGACGAGGGTCCGAGCGGCGCGACCAAGCAGATCTTGCAGGTGCTCAAGGAAAAGGGCGTCACGGCAACGTTCTTCCTTTCGGGCGATGCCGCGGAAGCCTCGCCCGCTACCGCCAAAGCGATTGTCGATGCCGGGTGCGAGGTCGGCTCCAACAGCTACAGCGATGATTCGCTCAAGGGCGAGGATCGCGAGACGGTGCGCAAGCAGATCACGAAGGGTACCGAGGCGATTAAGTCGGCGACCGGTGTCGAGACGATGTTGCTTCGTGCCCCCTACGCCGCGTTTGACGAGCAAAACTGGATCGACTCGATGGACCTGGTGTCCGCCGTGGTTTCGTGGAATATCGATTCGGGCGACTGGCTGCTCAACGGCGCCGACGAGCAAGTATCGACCGTGCTCGACTCGATGACGCCGGGCAGTATTGTGCTGCTCACCGATAGCGATGAGTGCGCCGAGCAGACGCTCGAGGCGCTGCCGCAGATTATCGATGGCCTTGTCGCCGACGGCTACAAGATCGTGACGCTCAGCGACCTGGTCAAGACGGACACGGCGTTGAGCAAAAAGCTCACCTCGCTCACCAAGGTTTCCATGCCCAAAAACGCCGTGTTCCCCCAACTTCCCGAGGACGACGACACCACGGACTAGTCATTGAAGAACGTCCCCAATGACTATGTCACGGATACGTCAGTGTTTGGTATGCCTGCAATGTGCAGCGCATAAATTCGGTGCCGCAGCGCGATGCTGATGCTATAGTTACTGCGGTTAATGAGGGTCAAGAGAAAGGTTACAGGTGAAATCCAAACCTCGACCATACAGTCGATGACCCCATGCAGGTGCTTTCTGCGCGTGCACGGGGTGTGAGCGCCGAGCGGCGTGCCGCCTGCGCATGCGTATATATGTCTAAAAGTCCACGAATTGCGTGCCGGCATGGTCACGCGGTCCGCAGGAATAATGATGGGGAGCACCATTGAATTATCTGAGTGAGATGCTCAAATTGCCGGTCTTGGACGTCGACGGCGAAAAGCTCGGCGTTGTGAACGATTTTGGCATTGCAACCGGCGAAGTTTTTCCGCACGTGACGTCGCTCGCGTTCCGTGGTCCCGGCAAGACGCCGTTTATGATCAGCTGGCGCAAATGGGTCGACCGTATCGACGAGACGGGTGTACACCTTAAGACGTCGGCCACCGAAATCCGTTTTTCGTACCTGCAGCCGACCGAGCTGTTGCTGGCGCGCGATGTTCTCAACAAGCAGATTGTCGACACACAGGGCATGAAGGTCGTGCGCGTCAACGACATCAAGTTCTCCATGTCGGGCGAAAATCAGCTGCGCCTGCTGGGTGCCGAGGTCGGTGCCCGCGGTCTGCTGCGTGCAATCAGCCCCGCGCTCGAGCACGTCGTCGAGGGCTTTATGAAGCACCTGGGCAAGCCGCTCAGCGAGGACATTATCGCCTGGTCTTATATGGACCTGCTCGATCGCTCGACTAAAAACATCCAGCTCTCGGTGTCGCACAAGACGCTTGGCGAGCTGCATCCTGCCGACATCGCTGACATCATCGAGCAGCTCGATCCGCGCCTGCGCGCGCAGGTGTTCGCCCAGCTCGATACGGCACAGGCCGCCGAGGCCATCTCGGAGTTCGATGACGACGAACTCATGACCGAGATGCTCGAGGGCCTGTCCGATACCGACGCATCGTCGATGCTGGCCATGATGGACCCGGACGACGCTGCCGACCTGATCGACGAGCTCGATTATGAGAAGGCCGAGAAGCTCCTGCGCCTGATGGGCGTCAAGGAGGAGAAGGCGATTCGTAATCTGCTGGGCTACGAGGACAACACCGCCGGCCGCATCATGACCTCGGAGTTTGTCTCGCTGCCCGCCACAGCGACGGTCGGCGATGCCATCGAGGCGATTCGCAAACTCGACGAGGACTTTGAGAGTGTCTATTACGTCTATACCGAGGATCCGAGCGGTATGCTGACGGGCGTGCTTTCGCTGCGCACGCTGATCGTGGCCGACCGCGACGCCACGCTGGGCCAGCTCGCCTATCGCGATCTGGTCTACGTGTCGCCCGACGAGGACCAGGAAGACGTGACGGACGAGATGACCAAGTACGACCTGGTTGCCATCCCCGTCTGCGACGAGAACCGTCATATCCTGGGTATCGTGACCTTCGACGACGCCATGGACGTTATCGCCGAGGAGCATCAGGAGGACCTGCAGATCGCCGGTGTCGGCTCGGGCGATAGCGCGTCGGACGACTCGACGAACGTGCTCAGCTGGTTCGTGCATCGTCAGTACTGGGTTGTCGTGTGGGGCATCGCCTCGTGCATTATGGCGACGGTGCTGGGGACGGCGCTGGGCTCCGCGCATCTGGTGGTGTTCCCCATGTGCGCCATGCCGCTCGTGCTGCTGGCTGCCTCGCGCATGGTGTCGTTCGTCAAGAACTACTTCCTCGAGTACGACGGTCACGACGACGAGCCCAAACCGTACCTGGGATTCTTCTTCCAGAGCACGGGCATGGGTCTGATCCTTTCGCTTGTTACTTACCTGTGCGCGCAGCTGGTGCGCACCGCTGCGTTCCCCGATGCCTCTATGTTTGAGGAGCAGCTCTTTACCGGCTGCTTTAACATTGCCGCCATCATCTGCCTGGTGGGCAACATGAGCGCCGTGATTTACCTGATGGTGCTGTTCTGGCGCGACGAGCACGACCTTAACACGTCGGGTACCGCCATGAACGTTATCGCCGTCATGATCTCGTGTGTGGCGTACTGCATCGCCGCGGTGCTGCTCACCATGTCGGTCATGGGATAGGTGGTCGCGTGCAAAACACGAAGCAAAAGGCGAGCGCCAAGCAAAAGCTGACCATCGCCGCCATCTTTGGCGCTATGGGCCCCGGTCTGTTGGCGGCGCTTTCGGGTAATGACGCCGGCGGCATCGCCACGTATTCCAGCGCGGGCGCCAGCTATGGTTACAAGATGCTCTGGATGCTTCCCGTCATGACCGTGCTGCTCATCGTGACGCAGGAGACTGCGGCGCGTTGCGGCTGCGTGACGGGTAAGGGCCTGGCCTCGCTCATTCGCGAGCGCTTTGGCGTGCGCAAGAGCGTGCTGGCCATGGCGGCGCTGCTGATCGCCAATACGGCCGTGACCATTTCGGAGTTCGCGGGTATCGCGAGCGGCCTTGCCCTGTTTGGCGTGCCGGCGAGCATTTCGGTGCCGCTCGTGGCGCTGCTGGTGTGGATGCTTACCATGTCGGGCAGTTTCCAGCGCATCGAGAAGATTTTGCTGCTGGTAAGCTGCGTGTTCGTGACCTACATCGTCGCCGCGTTTATGGCCGGCCCCAACTGGGGCGAGGTCGCGGTCGACTTGGTCGTCCCCAATATTCAAAACGACCCCAGCTACGTGTCGCTCGTGGTCGCAACGATCGGTACCACCATCGCACCGTGGATGATCTTCTTGGCTCAGAACAACGTGGTCGATAAGAATGCGGGCGAGGACGACATCGTGCTGCAGCGTATTGATACCGTGAGCGGTTCGATTGCTGCTGATATCATTGCGGGCTTCATTATCATCACGACCGGTACGGTGCTGTTCCCGGCGGGTATTCAGATTAGCGATGCCGCCGATGCCGCCCGCGCGCTGGAGCCCATCGCGGGCCAGTGGTCCACGGTGTTGTTTGCCTCGGGCCTGGTCGCAGCGAGCTTTTTGGCTGCCTGCGTGCTGCCGGGCGTTACGTCGAGTGCCATCTGCGAGGCATTTGGTTGGGAACGAGGCGCCGATCGCAGCTGGGACGAGGCCCCGGTCTATCGCGGCATCATTACGGCCATCATCGGCATTTCTGCCGTGTTGGTGCTCATGCCCGGCGTCGATTTGTTCCAGATTATGATGACCTCGCAGGTCATCAACGGCGTGCTGCTGCCCGTAGTTTTGGTATTCCAGGTGGTTATCGCGGCGGATCGCCACATTATGGGGGCCAACCGCAACGGTCGCGTGTGGAACGTGCTCACGTGGGCGACTATCGGCGTGATTACGGTGCTGACGGTCGTCATGTTTGTGCTGCAAGCGATGGGCTACAGCGCGTAGCGCCTCTTTTGGGTTTCGAGCGGGCCGCGGCCATGGGCTGCGGCCTCTTTTTTGCCCGCTACAGGGGGTCAGTTATATAACGATGGGCAAAAAATGCCAAATATGAGTACTGTTGCTAGACTGATGACATTTACGGCCAAGAAGATAATGAACATAACCTATAGTATGTTCATTAAAATTGGCTCCAATACACCTTAAACAAGTCAGGTTGGCTGCTTTAGGGGGTTGTAGGGGTTGCTGGGACGTCATTTTGGGTGGTTTTGCCTGCTACTAAAATGGTAACAGTACTCATATTTGCCCTTTTTTGCCCACAGACCTTTGAGGTTGCGGCGAAAAGGGCTTGTTTTGATTGTTTGGGGCAGGCGCGAGGCGCGGAAACGATGCCTGGAGCGGCGGAGCGGCTTGAAATTCATCTCTAGAGGTCTTCATTGGCTGCGCCAGAAGTGCCTCAAGGTGCCGGTGCAAAAGGAGCGTCCCTAACTGCCGCAGGGGGCGTCGGCCACGGCCGACGCCCCCTGCGGGTGGAAGCAGATTTGGCCGCGTGTTACTTGTCGGTGCCCAGCTTGTGTGGTTTGTAGGCGAGGGCATTGACGAGTGCGTCGGCGGCGGATTTGACGGCTGCCGGCTGCGGATCGTTGACGTGGTCCTCGGGGTGCACGGGCAGGTCTTTCTTGACCGCATCGTGGATCAGGTTGAGGTATTCGGTCACGCCGGTGGTCGACAGGTGCGTGCCGTCGCCGTCGAACAGGTCGTTGCGGTTGGCGCTGTACCCGTACCAGTCGACAACGCGTACATTCTTGTAGCGCGTGGCGGCGTTGGCGATGGCCTGGTTCGTGGACCCGACCCACGGCTGCGGGCTACGCGTGTTTACAAACACGACAATGCGCTGCTCGCCGGCGTCGGCCATGATCGCGTCGACCTGGGCGTCCGTTACCAAACCGTTGGTGCCCAGGGCAAAGACCACGATCTTGCCGGCAAGGTTCTGCTGGATATAGCCCTCAAATGTCGCGCGGCCAGCATCAAACTGGCGGCCCTTTTCGGCATCGATATGGCTGTGCGGGAACACGCCGTCAAAGGAATCAACGGCGCGCAGCGACACGGAGTCACCGATCATCAACAGGTCGTAGGAGCCATCGGGGAAGCCGTCGTTGTCCTTGTCGGTGTCGTCGGCCGCCTGCTGGTCGGTGGGCGCGGTGTTTTTGGCTTCCTTGTTCAGAACTTCGGCGCCCTCGCCGCTCAGCGCAGACGTCTCGGGCACAAAAATCAGGCCGCCCAGTGCAACGACCAACACGACAGCGCAGGCCGCGCAGACAGGGACGTGCGCGCGAGCCCAGTTGGCGGGCGTGGTGGTGCCATCGCGGAATTCGGCGACGGTGCGGCCGAAGGCGCCCTTCCTAAACGGCGTTTCGATAAAGCGATAGGAGCACTCGGCTACGGCGACCACCAGCAGCACCTGCAAAATGTACTGCCACCAGGGCGTATCGTTGATGTTGGCGACCGGGTTCATGAGCAACAGCAGAGGATAGTGCCACAGGTAGATGCTGTACGAGCGCTTGCCAACCCACACGAGCGGCTCGGCGGACAGCGCGCGGGCAACCATTCCCTGGGGCTGCACGCAGGCCGCGATGACCATGAGCGTGAGGATGGAACATAACAGCGTGCCGCCGCGATACTGGAACGCGGTGTAGCCGTTGGTGAGCGCGACCATGGCGGCAAGGCCAACCAGACCCACGACGCCCAACACATCGATGGATGCGGGCGAGGACCAAAAGCGCACGAGGGCGCTCGGCTGTGCCGGAGCGGTCTCGGCTGCTTCGTCGGCCTTCTCGCCAGACTTGCCCTCGGCGTTTTTGCCGTGCTTGGCGGCGCCAGCCAGGCGATTGAGCCCCAAACGATGTGCGAGACGCACCGGCGCCAGGTCGCGATCGGGGATAAAGGCCATCCAGGCGCCCAGCAGCAGCGAGAACACGCGGGTGTCGGTGCCGTAGTACACGCGGCTGGGGTCGGCGGCAGGGTTGTAAAGCACCATCATGGCGAGGGCAGATACCGCAGCAAGGCCCAGAACCACGCGGCGCGTGTTGGGCTTGCTCACATGCATGGATACCATGGCAAACAGCAGCGGCGGCCAAATCAGGTAGAACTGTTCTTCGATGGCAAGCGACCAAAAGTGCGTGAGCGGCGAGGGGTCGCCTAGAGCATTGAAGTACGAGACGTTTTGGGCAATCTGCCACCAGTTGTTGAAGAACAACAGCGACGGCAGGATGTCGGGGCGCATCTTGGTGAGCATCACGTGGTTAAAGATGGTGCACAGCGCGCAGGTCACGAACACTACCGTTACCACGGCGGGGAACAGGCGACGGATGCGGCGAATCCAGAAACTCTTAAGGTCGATGCGGCCGGTCTTTGACACTTCGTTGATGAGCAAGCGCGTGATCAGATAGCCCGAAAGCACAAAGAAAATCGTGACGCCGAGCAGGCCACCCTGTGCCCACGTGAGGTTGAGGTGATAGAGCACCACCGCGACGACGGCAAGCGTGCGCAGGCCGTCGAGGGCGGGGATATAGCGAGATTTGGGGCGCGTGGGTGCCTGTTCTTTTGCGGCGCTGTTGGTGCGGGCGCCCTTGTTGGCGGGCGTGCGATGAGAGCCTGTGGCACGGCGCGGCTCGGTGGCTTGTCGGTTAGCGCGCGAACGTTCGTGCGGCGCTTGTTGATCGCTCGCGCGGCGTGAGCTGCGCGAACTCGATCGCGGGAATTGTTCCATAAAACTTCATCCAATGACGAGAATAATCAGCACGCCTTCATTGTAGCCGCCTGCTCCTGTGAATGCTTGCTGCCGGTGCAAGCTCAAGCGCGCGTCCACATCAAAGTGAACTAAAGTTATAGAGGTGCGAGAGCGCACGATTGACGGCCAACAGCGGGCGCAGAGCCCGCGGACGAGGAGGTTTCCATGGCAGATTGCGGCATCGTTGCGGTGTTCGGCAGCATGAACATGGACCTTTCGGTGGCGTGCGAGCGCATGCCGCGTGCGGGCGAGACCGTCGGCGGCAGCGGGTTTATCACCAACGCTGGCGGCAAAGGCGCCAATCAGGCCGTAGCTGCCGCGCGCATGGGCGCGCGCACGCACATGATCGGCGCGGTCGGCTGCGACGCATTTGGCACGTCGCTCGTGGCGGGGCTCCAAGATGCTGGCGTGGACTGTGACTTTGTGGCGCGTCGCGATGACGTGGAGACGGGAACGGCGACCATCATTCGCTGTGAGGGAGACAACCGCATCGTGCTGTCGCCGGGCGCCAACCATGCGCTTGCGGGTGGGGACGTTGTCTGCGCGCTGAGGCGTCTGGTGGCCGATGAACTCGATGGTGACGCCAGCGAGATTGCCCCAGCTGCCGGAAGCGTCTTTATCGCCCAGGGCGAATGTGATCTGATGGCAACGGCCGCGGCGCTCTCTTGCGCTCACGAGCTGGGATTCTATACGATCTTTAACCCGGCACCAGCCTGCGACCTGCCGGCAGGAGCGTGGCCTGCGGTCGACCTGGTCTGCCCCAACGAGACCGAGTGCCAGGTGCTGACGGGCGTTCTGCCCACGGATGATGCGAGTTGCGTCGCCGCGCTCAATGCGCTGCTCGACAAGGGCGCCGGGGCTGCGGTCATCACGTTGGGCGGCACCGGGTCGGTTACGCTCGGCGACGACGGCGAGCCGCTGCGCATGCCGGCGCTTTCGAGCACGGTGGTCGACACCACGGCGGCCGGCGATACGTTTATCGGCGCGTTGGCGGCGGCTCGTCTGGAGGGCCTGCCGCTCTTTGAGTGCATGGCGGCGGGCGCACGCGCCTCGGCGGTGACGGTGTCGCGCCTGGGCGCACAGCAGTCGATTCCCACGCGTGCCGAAGTTGAGCGCGTGTTTGATTTAGACGATTTGATACAAGACGGAGAAGCGGAGTAGAACAATGGCAATTAAGAAGCTGATCCTTGATCTGGATATGGGTGTGGACGATGCGATGGCGCTTGCCTATGCCATCGCGAGCCCCGAGGTCGAGCTCGTGGGCATTACCACATGTTTTGGCAACGTGCGCGTCGACCAGTCGGCGCATAACTGCCTGGCGGTGCTCGACCTGTTGGGTCGTCCCGAGGTGCCGGTGTACCTGGGTGCCGACCGTCCTTTGCAGGCGACTGAGCCTTATACGCCGCCGGCGTCCACCGCGCTCATTCACGGCAAGAATGGCATCGGCGGCGCGAGCGTGCCCGCGTCGCCCTACGAGCCGGTGGGGGCGACATCGGCTGATGGCAACGCTGCGGTCGATTATCTGATCGATGCCGCGCGCACCTATGGTCCCGATTTGGTCTACGTGGCGACTGGCCCGCTCTCCAACTTGGCCCTTGCCCTGGAGCGCGATGCGGCGGCGGTGATGTCTATCGGCCGCGTGGTGGTAATGGGCGGCGCCCTGACCGTGCCCGGTAACGTGAGCGCGGGCGCCGAGGCCAACATGGCAAGCGATCCCGAGGCGGCCGATGCCGTGCTGCGCTCGGGTCGCAAGCTCACCATGGTAGGCTTGGACGTGACGCATCGCGTGGTGCTTACGCGCCGCGACATTGCCGGCTGGACGGGCTCGGGCACCATGGCGGGCTGCGCATTTGCGAGCATGGTCGAGCACTACATTGGCTCGTACGAGATGAACGCACCCTACCTGGGTGGTTGTGCGCTGCACGATCCGCTGGCCGTTGCCGTGGCGATCGACCCCACGCTCGTAGGTGCGCTCGGCTGCAACCTGCGTGTTGATCTGCTGGGAGAGTATCGCGGCCGCACCATTTGCGACGAGCACCGTCTGTCTGATCCGGACAAGAGTGCGCTTGTGGCACTGACCGTGGATGCTCCGCGCTTCCTGTCCGAGTTCAAGACACGTATGGCCCGTGTCCTTGGCTAAATGTTTTTTACGCCCCGCCCCATGTAGTCAATTTGGGACGGGGCTTTTTTAGCTACCGAGTAAATGTGCCCGTTGGGGGAATAGTCGCACCACTTCGCTTGACAACAGGCTAAACTAGCTATTAAACATTTACTATTCTGTTTAGATTGAATTTGCGGTCGTTTAGATGTTGAGTCACGGGGCGGTCAGTCCATGATACTCGACCGTGACCGTTACTAGGGGGAACAATGGCCAAAGCAAGTGTTCGCGAGATCAGCCGTATCACCGGTTTTTCGCCTGCGACCGTGTCCAACGCGCTCAACCGCAAGCGCAGCGTGAGCGAGGAGACCGCCAAGGTCATTCTGGAGTGCGCACAATCGCTCGGCTACCAGCAGTCGACGCAGCTCGAGAGCATTCAGTTTGTGCTTGCGCGCAAGACGGGCGCCATCCTGGACGAGAGCACCTTCCACCCCGCGGTCATCGAGGGCGTGGAGCGCCAGGCGCGTCGCCACGGCATGAGCACGAGCTTTGTCTCGCTCGACTTTAGCGACCTGGACGCCGTGCGTCCGCAGGTCGAGGGCCTGATCGCCGACCCGTCTGCCGCCATCGTGCTGATGGGTACCGAGCTGGGTGAGGAAGATTACGCCCTGTTCGCCAACGCTGCCGCCCACCTGATCGTGCTCGACGGCTGGAGCGACCGCCAGTACTTCGATGCCGTGGTCATTGCCAACACCGATTCGGTACTGCGCGCCGTGGACTACCTTATCGAGAAAGGTCACAAGCAAATCGGCTATCTGGCGGGCGACCTTCGTATCCGCAACTTTAAGGATCGCGAGCGCGGCTATCGCCAAGCACTTGAGGATGCGGGCCTCGAGGCAAACCCGGCATGGCGCGTCACGCTGGGCACCACGCTCGAAGGTGCCTATCGCGATATGGGTGCATGGCTCGACAGCGTCTCACGCGACGACCTGCCGACGGCTTTCTTTGCCGAGAACGACGTGCTCGCCGTGGGTGCCATGCGCGCGTTCAACGAGCACGGCATTCGCGTGCCCGAGGATGTCTCGATCATCGGCTTTGACGACCTATCTCTGGGCGCCTTCTCCAACCCGCCACTCACCACGGTGCATGTTCCCAAACACGAGGTGGGCGAGATCGCGGTGCGCCGCCTGGTGGGCAACATCCGCAATCCCAAGAGCTATACCTGCAAAACGGCTGTGTCGACCTATTTTGTCGAGCGCCAGAGCGTGCGCGAAATCTAGGCGGAGACGGCATCGTCTGCGGCGTGTCAAAGCGCGCCAGGGCGGTAAACATAACGCTACCAAGAGAGGATCCTTCGGGGTCCTCTTTTTGTTTCCCTTGTATGTTCAGTTTGTTTACATACCGTTTAGGCTGATTTCTCTACCGCTTACGGGTATTTCGCGCTAAACTTCTAAACAAAAGAGTAAAACATTTAGTAAACAGAACAAAACGAAACATGCGTCTGTTTACTGAACATGTGACTAGGGGAGGACGTACATGGACAAGATCAAGCTCGGCTTTGTGCCCACGCGCCGCAGTATCTTTAGCGCGCCGGACGCGATCAAGTATCGCGGTCTGACGGCTGATCGCCTGCGCGAGATCGGCGTCGAGATTGTGGATATCGACGACATCAACGACGAGGGCCTGCTGTTCGACGACAGCCATATCGCGCCTATCGTCGAGAAGTTCCGCGCCGAGGGCGTCGACGGCATCATGCTCTGCCACGCCAACTTTGGTACCGAGTATGTCTGCGCCCGCCTTGCCCGCGAGCTCGGCTTGCCCGTGCTGCTGTGGGGGCCGCGCGACGAGCGCCCCGAGCCCGACGGCACCCGTCTGCGTGATAGCCAATGCGGCCTGTTCGCCACCGGCAAGGTCCTGCGCCGTTTCCAGGTTCCCTTCACCTACATGACCAACTGCCGTCTGACCGATCCCGAGTTCGAGCGCGGCGTCTGGGACTTTTTGGCCGTGTGCAACGTGGTCAAGACCTTCAAGCACACCCGCATCCTGCAGATGGCCACCCGTCCGTTCGATTTCTGGTCGACCATGTGCAACGAGGGTGAGCTGCTCGAGAAGTTCAACATCCAGCTTTCGCCCATCCCCATGACCGAGCTTGTCCAGGCCGTGCGCGACGCCCAGGCTGACGAGCAGGCCATGGCAGCCATGCTCGCCCACATTGGTGACAGCTTTGAGATCTGCATCCCCGAGGACAAGGTTCCTGCGGTCGCAGGACTCGCCATTGCCATGAAGCGCCTGGTCGAGAAGTACGGCTGCAACGCCGGCGCCATCCAGTGCTGGAACGCCCTGCAGGACGAGTTGGGCATTATGCCCTGCGCCGCCAACGCAATCCTCAACGAGATGGGCATCCCCATCGTATGCGAGACCGATATCCATGGCGCCATCACCGCGCTGATGGTCGAGGCCGCCGACCTGGGCCGTCACCGCGGCATGTTCGCCGACTGGACCGTGCGCCATCCCGATAACGAGAACGGCGAGCTGCTGCAGCACTGTGGTCCCTGGCCCTGCAGCTGTGCGGCCGTCAAGCCCAAGCTCACCTACCCGCTGGCGTTCGATCACCCCGGCGCGCTGACGGCCGAGGCCAAGCACGGCGACCTCACCCTTGCTCGCTTTGACGGCGACAACGGTGAGTACTCGCTGCTGCTGGGCAACGCTCGCGGCATCGACGGCCCGGCCGGCATGGGCACCTACCTGTGGGTCGAGGTCGACAACCTCAAGCGCCTCGAGACCAAGATCGTCGAGGGTCCCTACATCCACCACTGCGTCGCCATTCACGCCAACGTGGTGCCGGTGCTCTACGAGGCATGCAAATACCTCGGCATTGTCCCCGACCTGTACGACCCCATCGAAGAAGACGTCAAAGCTTACCTGCGAGGAGAGTAGAAATGGCAACTATCGAAGAGCTTGAGTCCCTGCGTTGGAACCTTCGCCGCGATTGCGTCGATATCATCATGGCTGGCGCCGGCGGGCACATCGGCGGCGACATGTCGGTCATCGATGCGCTGATGACCCTCTACGCCAACCACCTCAACATTTCGCCCGAGACCGTCGACGATCCCAACCGCGATCGCTTCGTGCTCTCCAAGGGCCATGCCATGGAGGCCTACTACGCGGTGCTCTGCCACGAGGGCTATCTTGACCTCGATGACGTTAAGGCCCGTTTCTCCAAGTTCGGCAGCCCCTACATCGGCCACCCCAACAACAAGCTCAAGGGCATCGAGATGAACTCGGGCTCGCTGGGCCATGGTCTGCCCGTGGCCGTCGGCATGGCGCTTGCCGGCAAGATGGACGGCCGCGACTACCGCGTCTACACCATCATGGGCGATGGCGAGCTTGCCGAGGGCTCGGTCTGGGAGGGCGCCATGAGCGGCGGCAACTACCAGCTCGATAACCTGTGCGCGCTCGTGGACCGCAACCGCCTGCAGATCAGCGGCAGCACCGAGGACGTCATGAAGCAGGATTCGCAGGAGGAGCGCTGGGCCGCCTTCGGTTGGAACGTGCTGTCCATTCCGGGCAACGACGTCCAGGCCATCGACGCCGCGCTGACGCTGGCCGCCGAGACCAAGGGTAAGCCCACGGTCATCATCCTCAACACGGTGAAGGGCTACGGCTCGCCGGTTATGGAGGACAAGGCCGCCTGGCATCATCACCTGCCCAACGATGAGGAATATGCCCAGATCATCGCCGATTTCGCTGCCCATAAGGAGGCTATCAATGGCTAACAAGATCGCCAACCGCAAGGCTATCTGCGACACGCTGCTCGAGGCCGCCGCAACCGATAAAGACATCGTCGTCTTGTGCTCCGACTCCCGCGGCTCCGCATCGCTCACGCCGTTCTTCGATCAGTATCCCCAGCAGTCCATTGAGGTCGGCATCGCCGAGCAGGACCTGGTGAGTATCGCCGCCGGTATGGCCTCGTGCGGCAAGAAGGCCTGGGCCGCCTCGCCGGCGTCCTTTGTGACCACGCGCTCGTATGAGCAGTGCAAGGTCGACGTTTCGTACTCCAACACCAACGTCAAGCTCATCGGCATCTCGGGCGGCGTGTCCTACGGCGCCTTAGGCATGAGCCATCACTCCGCGCAGGATATCGCCGCCATGAGCGCGATTCCCAACATGCGCGTGTATCTGCCGAGCGATCGATTCCAGACCGCCGAGCTCGTGCGTGCCCTGGTCGCCGACAACAAGCCGGCCTACATCCGCGTGGGCCGCAACCCGGTGGAGGACGTGTACACCGAGGACGAGTGCCCGTTCCAGATGGATCGCGCCACCTGGGTGCGTCGCGGCGCCGATGTGACGATTGTCGCCACCGGCGAGATGGTCCGCCATGCCGTGGACGCCGCCGATCTGCTGGCCGAGCAGGGCATCTCGGCAACGGTACTCGACATGTATTGCGTCAAGCCGCTCGATGCTGAGGCTGTGATCGAGGCCGCCGGTGCCACGCGCGCCGTCGTGACCGTCGAGGAGCACAGCCCCTTCGGCGGCCTGGGGTCCATGGTCGCGCAGGTCGTGGGCGAGCATTGCCCGCGTCCGGTCAAGTGCCTCTCCCTGCCCGATGCGCCGGTCATCACCGGCACGAGCCCCGAGGTCTTTGCGCACTACGGCCTGACGGGTGCCGGAATCGCGCAGACCGTCGCCGAGTTCTTGCCCGCAGAGTAACTGGAATGTGACAAAGGGACCGCCCCTTTGTCACATTCGTTTTGAAAGGGGTGGCCATGGGCCGCTACATCATCGGAATCGATCAATCCACGCAGGGCACCAAGGCGCTGCTGGTGGACGAGGGCGGCCATTTGATTCATCGTGCCGATCGCTCGCATCGCCAGATTGTCAACGAGGCCGGCTGGGTGAGCCATGATCCAGCCGAGATCGCCGCTAACGTGCTGGCCGTGGCACGCGCCGTGGTGGAGGAGACCGGGGTCGATCCGGCCGACGTCGCCGGCATCGGCATCTCCAATCAGCGCGAGACCACCGTTGCCTGGAGGCGCACGACGGGCGAGCCGCTGTGCGACGCCGTGGTGTGGCAGTGCGCCCGCGCCCGTGAGCTGTGCGACGAGCTGGCCGCGCGCGAGGGTGTGGCCGAGCTGGTGCGCGACACGACGGGTCTGGTACTCTCGCCCTACTATCCGGCGGGCAAGATGGCTTGGATTCTCGCGAACGTTCCCACGGCTGCCGAGGCCGCGGCGGCAGGCGAGCTGTGTCTGGGCACCATCGATGCCTGGGTGGTTTGGACGCTCACGGGCGGCGCGGAGTTCCGCTGCGACTGGTCTAACGCCAGCCGCACACAACTCTTTGACCTGCGCCGTGGCTGCTGGAGTGAGCCGGTGTGTGAGGCCTTTGGCGTCGATCCTGCCTGCCTGCCGCAGGTGACCGACTCCGATGGCATGTTCGGCACGACGGATCTGGGCGGCTTTTTGCCGGCGCCCGTGCCCATTCACGGTGTGCTCGGCGACAGCCATGCCGCCTTGTTTGCCCAGGGCTGCCACAGCCGCGGCATGGCCAAGGCGACCTATGGCACCGGCAGCTCGGTCATGATGAACGTCGGCGTCGAGTTCGTTGCCAGCTCGCACGGGCTTTCGAGCTCGCTTGCGTGGCGTATGGACGGCGTGACCGAGTATGTGCTCGAGGGCAACGTGAGCTACGCCGGCGCCGTCAAGACGTGGCTGCGCGACGACCTGGAGCTCATCAACAATCCCGAGGAAGTCACCGACCTGTGCTACGCCGCCAATCCGGCGAGCCGTGTCTACCTTGTGCCGGCGTTCACTGGCCTGGGCACGCCGCACTGGGCGAGCGATGCCGAGGGCTGCGTCTTTGGCATGACGCGCACCACGGGCCGTGCGGAGTTCGTAAAGGCCGCCGATGAGTCGATCGCCTATCAGATCTTCGACGTCATCGATGCGATGGTCGAGGATTCGGGTGCGGCGCTGGCCGAGCTTCGTGTTGACGGCGGTCCCACGCGCGACGCGTACCTGATGCAGTTTGAGAGCGACTTGGTTGGCTCGCCCATCCGCATCGCGAGCAACGACGAGATGAGCGGCCTGGGTGCGGCCTGGGCCTGCGGCATTGCGCTGGGCATGTACACGCGCGATGTCGTCGACGTCTACGGCGCCCGCGACATCGTGGAGCCTGCCATGCCTGCCGACGTGCGAGCCAAAAAGATCGCCGGCTGGCGCCATGCCGTGAAATCTACAATCGCGTACACCGCCTAGAATGATTTTTCTGGGACGGGGATTAAATAATCACTCGGTCCTCGTCCCGCGTAGCTCATTTGGGACGGGGCTTTTTTGACTGCTATTATTGGTGACGATTGTTGTGACCAGCTAAAAGAGCCCCGTCCTAAATTGACTACCGAGAGGATCTGCCATGGAGCGCATCGCGAGTTTTTCCGTTGACCATCTGCTGCTCGAGCCCGGCGTGTATGTGAGCCGCATCGACCGCGATCCGGCGACCGACGCCGCCGTCACCACCTTTGACCTGCGTCTGACCACACCCAATAAGGAGCCGGTCATGAACACGGCCGAGTGCCACACGATTGAGCATTTGGGCGCGACGTTCCTGCGCAATCATGCCGAGTGGTCGAGCCGCATTGTCTACTTTGGTCCCATGGGCTGCCGCACGGGCTTTTACCTGGTTGTCTTTGGTGAGCTGACGAGCGAGGAGATCTTGCCGCTCGTGCGCGAGCTGTTCGAGTTTGTCGCGGGCTTTGAGGGCGATGTTCCCGGTGCCGCTCCCGAGGAGTGCGGTAACTACCTGGACCAGAACCTCCCCATGGCCAACTGGCTTGCGCGTCGTTATCTCGACCGCGACCTGGCCGATATCGACGAGAAGCACCTGCACTATCAGCAGGCATAGGGCCGCCCTCTGCCTCCAAACCGTTCACACGGAGATATCGACCGTTTAACTGTTTAGAAGTGTTTATTCGAGGTCATTAGCACTAGCTCGCTTAAACTATTCTCAGAGTGATATTCAGGCAAGGCTCCTGAAGCAGCATCTGTCGACATTGATTGTCGGATTCTGCTTCGGGAGCCTTGTTCTGTTTAGGGGGGGGACACATGGAAATTGTTAAACGAATTAATACCAGCGCTGTCCTCTGCGTCGATGGAAATGGCAGACAGTTGGTTGCATTCGGCCGTGGTCTGGGGTTTAAGAATGTCGGAGACGAGGTCCCTCTTTCGGAGATTCAACGAACGTTTTATAACGTTAGCTCTCGCTACATCGCTCTCGTTGACGAGGTCCCCGACGAGCTTCTCGAGCTTACCTCGGATGTTATTGATATGTCGACAGGTTTGCTGTCTTATGAGGTGAGCCCTAATTTGCCGTTTATCCTTGCGGACCATATCGCGTATGCGGTTAAGCGCAAAGAGCAAAATATCGTTGTCCGCATGCCTTTATCGTTTGATGTCCGCCAACAATATCCCGTCGAATTTAGAATCGGCGAGTATGCACTTAAGATAATCAGGAAACGTCTTAACGTTAGGCTTCCAGCTCATGAGGCAGTTGGAATTGCCATGGCGTTTATCAATAACATGGCCGATTCGGACTCATGCGAAGTAGTTAAAGAGTTTAGCGCGGATATCTACGATCGTGTTCTGGAGGAGTCAACCGTTGCTGTTGAAAATCGGCTTGGCATTCAAGTTGATCGGGAAGGTTTCGATTACGCAAGGTTCGCAACCCATCTTCAGTACTTATTCAATAGGTTGAACTCTGGCGAAAGCATCGTGAGCGACAACCGCAAGATGTACCTCTCGCTCAAAAAAGAATATCCGGTGGCATCAATGTGCGCCGATGATATTGCTTCTGTTCTCAGCCGACTGACGGGGCGGGAACTTATAGACGAAGAAAGACTCTACCTCATGATGCACATCAATCGAATTGCATCGAAAACAAGGTAATTAGTTGGCAAAGGCGCGCGCTTTGCTGATGGTTACATATAAAACTCAACATGGGAGAAATGGTATTTATGGCAGATACAACCAAGCTCGCTGCCGAGATTCTCGAGATGGTGGGCGGCGCAGACAACGTTACATTTGTAGCTCACTGCATGACTCGTTTAAGGTTCAACCTTAAGGACGAAAGCATCGTAGACGATGCAAAAGTCAAGGCGATTGATGGCGTGATCGACATTCGCCATTCCGCGGGGCAATATCAGGTGATTGTGGGACCTAAGGTCGATAAGGTCTATGAAATCGTTGCCAAGGAAACCGGGATTGATGCCGGAGATTCCGAGGCAAGCGAAGGAGAGACTAAGGGCTTTCTGGGAAAGCTAATGAAGCTCATCAGCGGCATCATGATGCCCGTTCTTCCTGCCTTGATCGCATGCGGAATGATAAACGCCGTCCTTAGTATTCTGACGACGGCGGGTGCTGTTTCCGCCGAGAGCGGAATATACACTCTGCTGTACGGCATGGGAAATGCCTGCATGTATTTTCTGCCCGTTCTTGTCGGATCATCTGCTGCTCAGTTCTTTGGAACCGATCGATATATCGGTGCGGTACTCGGTGCAATCCTGATTTATCCGACTTTCGTTGCTGCGGCCGGAGCGGGCGATGCGCTGGATTTGCTCGGCATGAAGTTCACAATGGTGAGCTATTCCTCCACGGTGTTTCCTGCTATCGTGGCGGCTTGGTTCGCATCCGTTCTTAATAAGTGGCTGCGGGCGGTTCTTCCCGATGTTGTGGCATTTGCGCTCGTCCCGTTCCTGACGGTTGCTGTTGCCGCCCCCGTCTCGCTCCTTGTGATCGGCCCCGTTATTCAGCAGGCGAGCTCTTTGCTTGCGACTGCAGTGCTGGCGGTCTATCAGTTCAGCCCCGTCCTTTGCGGCGTTATTCTCGGGCCGATATTCGGTCTCGTTATGATCCCCCTTGGACTCCATTGGGCCCTGATCGTGCTTTCCATCAACAATATTATGACCGTCGGCTCCGATCCTATCCTTGGACTTCTCTGCTGCAGCATGGGTGTTGTCGGCGCTTGTTTGGCGTTTGCCCTCCGCTCGAAGGACCCGAGTGAAAAGAGTCTTGGGTTCAGCTGTGCCATTACGGGCTTTTTCGGGATTACGGAACCGGCGCTGTACGGCATCATCTTGGAGCACAAGAAGATCATTATCGCTTCCATGGTCGCCGGAGCAATCAGTGCTGTTATCCCGGCGATTTTCAACACCTGTACGTTCGTTATGACGTCGAGCGGCATTTTTAGCTTCCCCGGTTATATGGATCCTTCTGGTGATATGAGCAGCCTCATCGGCGCAATTCTTTGCAATGTCGTCGGTTTAATTCTTAACTTCGTTCTCGTTTACATCCTGTATCGCCCTGATGAAGAGGCAGTAGTGGAGTAGACAATTATTTGGGATGTAAGCTGCCGAAAACCCCGCGGCAGATTGCATGTGATGGGCTTGCCGTTGATTCACGCGAGCCCACCCTCATTTTTGGAGTGACTAGCTATGACAATTACAGCCGATATGACGTTTGGCGAAATCGCGCTCCTTCCTGAGTTCGCTGGCTTTGGCGAGCACCTTATGCTTTGCCGGCCTTCAACTTGGGAGCGCATGTGGAATAAACCCATCGTGTCTCATATGAATTCTGATGCTAATCCATATGAAACTACTCGCGTTTTGCGTGGATTGAATCGGATTGTCGAGCTCGTGGATGACGGGAGGCAAGTTGCCTACGATATATGGGATGAAGCCGACTGCATCCGTGATCCGACTCGACGCAACACGAAACTGTTCTTCTTTCCCGGGAGACCCGGGGCTCCCTTTATCATTGCGGTTTCGGGCGGAGGTTATCAGAGCGTTTGTCATCAAATGGAAGGCTTTCCCGTTGCCCCCGAGCTCAACGATGCGGGCTATAACGTGTTCGTGCTGTCATACAGGGTGAGGGTCGAGCCTTTGATGCCGCGTCCAATCGACGATTTAAATCGAGCTGTCCGTTTTGTCTTCGAGAATTCAGCGAAATTTAATGTCGCAAAAAGTTATGCAGTTATCGGCTTTTCTGCTGGTGCGCATTTAACTGCCGAGTGGGGGACGGACAACAAGGGATTTGCGTCCTACGGATGCGAGGCACCCAAAGCCTTGGTCCTGTGTTATGCACCGATTGATCTTCGTGGCTTTGAGAACGCATCAGACAATAGATTTCTTGATTCGGTGTGCGGCGGGGCTGGTCGCGACTCGCTCGATGATTTCTGTATTAATCAGCATGTGTGGGAGCAGTATCCTCCGACATATCTTTGGCAATGCGCTGACGATGATATTGTATCGCCCGACAATTATGAAAAGATGGTCGATGCTCTGGATGCAGCTGGAGTACACCATGAGGGAGTCATGTATTCAGAAGGGGGGCACGCATTGATGAAGCCCCATGCGCCGGAGACCGACTACTGGTGTATGAGCGTTATTGAGTTTCTTAAAGATTATCTCGACTAGGAAGCTGCATGTCGCTTTTTGAGCGGGTGATTTCGTCATGCAATGTTTTCGGTATTGATCGTGGTCGTGGATGAATGATGTTCTAGAATGTTCATACTGTCACATAAACGAACAGGAGCGAACATGCATATCTACTCTGTATCAGATCCCGAGTTCAAATCCTATGGTCGCGTGTGGGACGACGTGCCGTCCAACCTGACCGCCTCGCTTGTCGAGGCGCTTGCGGCTACTCCCATTCCCGAGGGCACCAAGTACGTAGCAAGCGCGCCGGAGCTCGAGGGCGTCAAGGATGCCGATAAGCTGGGCTTTCTCATGTACGGCGGCCGCTCCTTCCAGCTCGGCTGGTGCAACGGGCACAACACACGCCTCAACTGCCTGGAGTATCACCGCGCCAGCGAGTTTAACCTGGGCGCCCGCGACTTTATCCTGCTCGTGGCGCATCGCTGGGAGATCGAGGACGGCAAGCTCGACACCGCGTGCGTCAAGGCGTTCCGCGTACCGGCGGGCAAGGTCGTCGAAGTCTTCAACACCACGCTCCACTACACGCCCTGCATGGTCGACGACGGCGGCTTCCAGGTGATGGTGGCGCTGCCGGCGGGCACCAATGGCCCGCGCCCCGAGGCCGCAGCCGACATGCCCGCCGCCGGCGACAGCTACTGCTACTGGAAGGCCGACAAGTGGGTTCTCTGCCACGCCGATAGCCCCAAGGCTGCCGAGGGCGGCTACGTGGGCCTCGTCGGCAAGAACCTCGACATCGCCTGCGACTAGCATCTTCCGTCTCGATTTGTAACATCTAGCGGGCTAAATCGTCTCTACCTGTTACAGATTTAGACAAACTGCGGGGGGCTGCCCGAAAATCTCGATCTGTAACACCAAGCCCGGTTTTGGCTGCCTACCTGTTACAGATCGAGACAAACCGCCCCCAACCACCACAAAGGTGCCTATCCCCTTTGTGGTGGTTTGGGGCGGCGGTATCAGAAAGTGTCAGGCAGGGGCGGCTGCCGGGCCGCCGTGTGCGAAAAGAAGTGTCGGCCTGCGTCGTTGCCGTTGAGTAGCGCGCTGCTTACGGGGATACTGAAGCTACGACAAACAGCGTGTGAAAGGATCGATGTATGGCTTTCCGTAAAGACTTCCTGTGGGGCGGCGCGACGGCTGCCAACCAGTGCGAGGGCGCCTACGACGTGGACGGCCGCGGCCTGGCCAACGTGGATGTGGCCCCGCACGGCCCCGAGCGCTTCGCGGTGGTCTCCGGCCAGCGCAAGATGCTCGACTTTGAGGACGGCTATTACTACCCCGCGCAGACCGGCATCGATTTCTACCACCGCTACAAGGAGGACATCGCCCTCTTTGCCGAGATGGGCTTTAAGACCTTCCGCATGAGCTTGGCCTGGACCCGCATCTTCCCCAATGGCGACGAGACCGAGCCCAACGAGGCCGGCCTGGCCTTCTACGAGGACGTGTTCCGCGAGTGCCAGGCGCACGGCATCGAGCCGCTCGTGACCATCACGCACTTCGACTGCCCCGTCCACCTCATCAAGGAGTACGGTGGCTGGCGCAACCGCAAGCTCATCGACTTCTATAAGAACCTCGCGACCACGATCTTTACCCGCTACAAGGGCCTGGTGAAGTACTGGCTCACCTTCAACGAGATCAACATGATCTTGCACCTGCCGTTTATGGGTGCCGGCCTGGTCTTTGAGGAGGGCGAGAACAAGGAAGCCGTCGAGTACCCGGCCGCCCACAACGAGCTCGTCGCCAGCGCTTGGGCAACCAAGATCGCCCACGAGATCGACCCCGAGGTCAAGATCGGCTGCATGCTCGCCGCGGGCAGCTGCTATCCCTACAGCTGCCGTCCGGGCGATGTGCGCCAGGCGCAGCTCGACAACCAGGACAACTACTTCTTTGTCGACGTCCAGAGCCGCGGCTACTACCCGGCTTATGCCGTCAAGAAGCTCGAGCGTCTGGGCATCGACGTCGGCATGACTGACGAGGACCGCGAGATCCTGGTCGAAAACACCGTCGACTTCATCAGCTTTAGCTATTACAGCACCCGTTGTTCCGCCGGTGCCGATAACCCTGATGTCGAGCGCACCCAGGGCAACGCCTTCGCCGGCGCCAAGAACCCCTACCTGCAGGAGAGCCAGTGGGGCTGGGCCATCGATCCGCTGGGCTTCCGCATCACCCTCAACGACCTGTACGACCGCTATCAGAAGCCGCTGTTTGTGGTCGAGAACGGTCTGGGCGCCAAGGATGTTGTCGAGGAGGATGGCTCCATCAACGACGACTACCGTATCGACTACCTGCGCCAGCACATCGCCGCGATGCGCGATGCAGTGACCGAGGATGGCATTGACCTGCTGGGCTACACCACCTGGGGCCCGATCGACCTGGTGAGCGCCGGCACGGGCGAGATGTCCAAGCGCTACGGCTTTATCTACGTCGACCGCGACGACGCGGGCAACGGCACCCTCAAGCGTTCCAAGAAGAAGAGCTTTGACTGGTACAAGCACGTCATTGAAACGAATGGTGAGGATCTGTCCTAAGGAAGCCGAGACACTCAACTTCAGAGTTTCCTAACCAAAACGCCCGGCGAGCAGTTAATGCCCGCCGGGCGTTTTGTTAAAAGAAGTGAAAGCACTCATTGGGGACGTACTTAAATGACCAGTCAAACAAGAACGTCCCCAACGACTACTCATTTAAGTCTGTCCCCAATGAGTGCCCCAAAGTGAGAGTGGATAATCTGCCGTTTTTGGCCTGTTTGGGGGCTCAAAGTGGGAGATTATCCACTCTCGTCATTTGGCCGGCACTTGGGGGCACTTCTTGTTGAGTGTGAGCGCCGTCGCTGCTACGCGACGGTGATGGCGACCTGGCCGTAGCGGGTGCAGGGGCGCTCGGCGCGCGTCTGCACGGTAAGGGTGAGCACAAGGCGGTCGCCGGGCCGCGCGTCGGCGGGCACGATGAAAGCGGTGTCTACCGTGCATTCTTGCCACAGCGACAGATCCTGGGCGCCTGCATAGCTCGACGGGTCCACGGCGACATCCCAATGTACATCGAAGCCCTTGCCGTCGGGGTCGACGATGGTCGCTGTAAGGTCGACGCGCTCGCCGGCTGTGGCGCTGCGGTCGGCCGTGGTCTCGACAACATGCGCCGGATGCGAGCAGGCTGCCGGATCATGGGCACACCATTGCGCGCGGGCGGCAAAGTCTTCCTGATAGGCACGCAGATAGGGATTGAGATTGTCGTCTGCGGGCGTGCCGATGGAGGCAAAACCGGCGGGCGCGTTCGCATCGGGATGCCCATCAAAAAACATGCGTCCCAGCAGCGTATCGAAGCCGCGGTCGTCGATACCGCGCAGGCCAAACGGCAGCAGCGGAATATAGGTCATGCTGTCGCCTTCGGCCATAAAATCGCCGCGCTCAAACTGCATCGCGGGCATGCCTTCCAGGCCCCAATCCAGACGGGCATGCTTGCCAAACTGAAAGCGCTCAGGCTCGTTTTCGTAGACCTTACCATCGCCATAGAGCATATAGCGTGCCATGAGGGGGCCGTTGCCCTGCGTGAGATTCTGCTCGGGCCAGGGAGCCTTAAACAGCGGCAGCGTATCGGGCTGAGCTGTTTTGGCGTCGAAATAGTTGCCATACATATAGGGCGTACGCCAAAAGATGAGCTCGGGAAAGAGCTCGCGCCCATGGTCGAGCCACGAGTTGTCCTGTCCCACGCCATCGGCAACGCCCATCACGCGCACCTTCTGATAGACCCGCTGCTGTACGGCGGGCCACTCGGGTGTGGCGCGATAACGCTCGGCAATACTCATGAGGGCGCGAACGATCGTATTCATACCACCCCAGCTGAGCAGCCACAGCGTGCGCGGGTCATCGTCCATGATGGCATCGGCGATGACGTGAGACCCTTCAGTCTCCTCGCGCACATCACCCTCAAAAGCAACATTTCCCACAAACGTACGCTCGATCATCTGGGCAGGCGTGGGAAACGGCGGTTCACCGGCAGCGTCCGCATTTGCCTGCAACTGCGGCCAAGCCTGGGTATATTCATTACTCCAGAGACTCTCAATCCAATGCTCGGGAAACGGCCGATACTCACGAAGCTCGCCAGCCAGCGGATCGGGCTCATGAGGCACAACAGCCCACTCATAAGAGCGCCGCCCTTTGGTCCGCCAATGCGAATTCACCTCGCCGAGCGTATGAACCCCATCCCCAAGAAAGTGATACTGCGAAGCCGTATACACCACAGCCTGAACATCAAGCAAGTTGAGATACAGAGCCAAATGAACAAGCGAGTTCATATCATCGACTTCCATATCAGTGGTAACAATCACCCGAGTCAACTTCTGGGACATAGGAACAGCTCCAATCAAAATCAATTCAGCCAGTTACGCGCAAGGCAAGACGGGACCCACGCCCCCATCGCCCGCGACCCGGCGGCCCGCCGGAAGCGGCCGACCAGCGTTTCGAACAACGTTAACTTAGGGGGGCTCTGACCTTTAGTTTTGTAAACATTCCGCAGCGCGAGCCCCGCTTATCCGATGCTCCGAAGGAGCAGGATAAGCGGGGCTCATGCGCGAGGACGTTTACAAAACTAAAGGTCAGAGCCCCCGATGGGATGGTTACCTCGAAACCCTGGCCGACCACTCCCAGCAGCCCACCGGCTCGCCGTCGATGAGTACGTTGCCCCCGTCGAAGTCTTGATAACACAGGTCGTTGAATTGGTGGATCCACACGCCGTGGTTGAACGTCTTCTTGGCCGAGCCGTCGGCCTCGCGATACACGCCGGTCAGGTCCTCGACATGGCTAAAGTAGGTGAGATGCACGTTGGCGCCGGCACCGCGCAGGCGCGCGAACAGCGGCAGCACGGTCTGTTGCGGGTGCACGAGCTCGTCGCCCTTGGAGTGCGTAAACCACAGCGGCGTCTTGGCGAGCGCGGCCACGTCCTTGTCCGTGGCGTTGTACCACGGGGCGCAGCAGGGAAGGCCCGCGGCGAAGAAATCGGGGTAGTCGGCGCACAGGCGCAGGGTCATAAAGCCGCCGTTGGAAAGACCGGCGACCACGATGCGGTCGGTGTCGATGCGGTCGACATGCTCGGCGACAAACTCGTCGATAAGCGCCTTGAGCACGGAGGAGTAGATGCTCTGGTTGGAGCGACCGAGTTGCTCGACGCCGTTGTCCATCCAAAACGTGGGCGACTGCGGCACGAGCACCCAGGCAAAGCCGCCAAAGTAGCGCTGGATCTGCGCCTGACTAATGGCCGTCACGCGGTTGCCGATATAGGCGCGCGTAGCGCCTTCGCCTTGCGTGGCGCCCTTGCCCTCGCCGGCGCCGTGCAGATACACCACGAGCGGTGCCTTTTGGGGCACGGCCGTGGCCTCGGGCGCAAAGGGGTTGAAGCATGCCGAGTCCTCGGCCTTAAAGCTGGGCTCAAAGAAGCCGTATTCGAGCGCGATACCGTCGACGGCGGTCTTTTGCGTGTCGTTGCTCCAGCCTTTGAGCGCAGGGCAGATATCGCCACGGCAGGTGTCGAAGACCAGGCCGCAGGTGGGATCGTCGCCGTCGTTGCCGGGAAGAGCCGCGAGCTGCGTGATGCGCAGCTGGTCATCGAGCATGCGCGAGCCCATGACGCCGCCTTCGATGGTCTTGGTCAGGCGCTGCTCGGCGACCTCGAGCGCCACATGGGTGCCCACGGCGAGCTTACGTCCGTTTTCGTCGCACGGATATGCGGCGAGAACGTCGATGTAACCCACGGAGGGCGCGGCATGGTCGGCGCCGCGCTCCTTGCGCATCAGAACTTCGCCCGAGCGTTCGTGACGCTCTACATATATATGGAAGGTGTTCGCGTCGATGTCGTTGGCGCGCACGGTGCAGGGCAGGTCGAGTACGACCTTGCTGATCCAGGGGCCAAAGTCGCCCAAGGTGGTGACGGTTGCGTAGGTACACAATTTGAGTTCCATGAGCTGCCTCCCTTGCGCCGCTAGTGGGAAACAAAAGCGGCAATACAATCTAAACATGTTTAGTTTAATCCAGAATTGCAGAACAAGCTGATAAACTCGGTAAACGGCAAAATTTAACACGCCATGAACTACTAAACATATGTTTACTAGCTTCTAGCAGGGCTTCTGTTGATGAGTTAACAGGTCATAGAGGTGTTTATCAAAATAAAAGCCCACGTAAAGAGCCATTTATCAATAGACAGTCAAAGAGACTATCTCCCGCCATTGGAATACGTTCACTCCCGATTTCCTACCGTTCGCCGGACTCTGCACGGTAAAATTGCCACAAATGAGGCGCTCCGTGTAAACTAAAGCCCGTAAACGTTCAGTAAACACTTTGTTTACGACAGCGTATCCAAGGGTCCGGCAACCGTAAGGGGTTATAGTCGCCGGGCCAAAGGCGTGCCTAAGCCCAAGGGGGCTGGCACACGAAGATATGGGGAGGGGTCCCATGGCAGTAGATAACAAGCAGATTGCCACCGATGTCCTCGAGCTCGTGGGCGGCGCGGAGAATGTTTCCGTTGCCACCAACTGCATGACGCGCCTGCGTCTGACGCTCAAGGATAACAACAAGGTCGACGTGGAGAAGATCAAGAAGGTCAAGGGTGTTCTGGGTTGCCAGTTCGCCGGCGCCCAGCTCCAGGTCATCATCGGCCAGAACGTGCCCAAGGTGCTCGCCGAGTTCGTCGCCATCTCCGGCGTCAAACAGGGCGAGGCGGTCAACGAGAACCTCGACGCTCCCAAGGAGAAGTTCGAGCTCAAGAACCTGCCTAACATCATCCTCGACTATCTGTCGGGCTCCATGACCCAGCTCATCCCGCTGCTCATGGCCGGTGGTCTGTTCCGTACCATCGCGGCCGTCCTCGGCCCCACCATGCTCGGTGTGCTCTCGGCCGACGACCCGACCTATACGTTCCTCTACACCACGCTGTACGAGGCCACGTTCACCTTTATCCCCATCTACCTGGGTTATGCCGCCGCTAAGAAGCTCGGCGCCAGCCCGGTGCTCGGCATGCTGCTCGGTGGCGCCCTCATGGCTCCTTCCGTGGTGAGCGTCGCCACCCAGGAGGGCGGCGGAATCATCTCCGTCTACGGCATCCAGATCGCCGCTGCCAACTACCAGCAGTCCGTCCTGCCGATCATCCTTTCGGTGCCCGTCCTGTACTTCATCGAGAAGTTCTTTAAGAAGGTTATGCCCGACGTGCTGTCCACGGTCTTCACGCCGTTCTGCACCATGATCGTCACGATCCCCATTGCCTTCATCGTCCTCGCTCCGATCGGCAACGAGATCGGTACGCTGATCGCCAACGCCCTCTTCGGCCTTGCTGACCTTGGCGGCATCGGCATCCTGATCGTCATGGCCATCCTCGGCGCCTTCTGGCAGCTCTTCGTGGTCTGCGGCATGCACATGCCCGTCATCCTGCTCGCCCAGGTTCAGATCATCGCTGCCGGTTACGATCCCTTCGTCTTCGTTTCCACCAACTGCGCTATGGCCGCTGTCTGGGGCTGCGCCTTCGGTGCCTTCCTCAAGATGAAGAACCCCGACGAGAAGTCTCTCGCCATCGGTTACGTCATCTCCGCCATCGCCGGCGGCGTCACCGAGCCCGCGCTCTTCGGCATCCTCATGCGCTTCCGTCGCACCATGTTTGGCATGTTCATCGGCGGTGCTATCGGCGCTGTGTTCTCCGGCCTCATGGGTGTTACCTACTACCTCGCAGGCGGTGCCTCCAACTTCCTGGTCTTCACCAACTACCTGCAGGGTGGCCAGATGAACACCGTCTGGGCTATCGTTGGTATGGCAATCTCCTTTGTCATCGCCGCTGCCGTCGTCTTTGCCTGCGGCTTCTCCAAGGAGGAACTCGCCGAGATGGAGGCCTAAGGCCAAACCATTCGGTTGCATATGACCTCACCTACACGACAGGGCCCCGTCAGGCGCAAGCCCGGCGGGGCCCTTCTTGCAAGGTAGACTGATGGGGGGCGGGTGAGATTCGCCCGCGAGGGTTTGCCAAGCGGCGGGGGCTTTCGCGCGGGGTTACCGCGAAAGTTTCCGGCGGTTCGCAAATCCTTTATCGAACGAAAGGACATGCAGATGAGTTTGGGAACGCTGACCGTCAACGGTCGCCAGGATGGCTTTTTGTGCGAGGGCAAACCGTTCTTTTGGTTTGCCGATACGTGCTGGAGCGCGTTTACGAGCATTGCCGAGGCCGATTGGGACTACTATCTGACCCGTCGCGCCGAGCAGGGCATGAACGTGCTGCAGATCAACACGCTGCCGCAGTGGGATCGCTGCTGCCCCGATCTGGGCATTTGGCCCTATGCCAGCGAGGATGGCGTGCATTTTGATTGGTCCCGACCCAACCAAGCGTACTGGGATCGTGCCGCCGCCATGTGTCGCGCTGCCGTCGAGCACGGCATTCGTCCGGCACTCGTGCTTATGTGGTGCAACTACGTGCCCGGTACCTGGGGCGCCAAGATTGCCGAGCATTGCGGTGCCGAGGTTATGCCGCGCGAGGAGGTCCGTGCCCACGTTGCCCGCGTCGTCGAGAACCTGGGTGAGTTCGACCCCGTTTACGTGGTGACGGGCGATACCGACTTTACCAGCGACGAGGCGATCGCCTATTACGAGGATGCCCTCGACGAAGTCGTCAATCGCGCGCCCGAGGCGTTGCGCACCATGCATATCAACCGCGGCAACCGCACCATCCCGGCACGGTACCTGGACCGCTTGGACTTCTACATGTTCCAGCCCGGCCACAACTACGAGGGCCAGCCCGAGGCTTGGCACTTGCCGCAGGACTTTATCGCCAACTATCCCAAAAAGCCGATGGTCAACTCTGAGCCTTGTTACGAGCAGATGGGTGCGTCGCGCAATGTGTACTGGCGCTTCACCGCGCAGGACTGCCGCGCGAGTGTGTGGTCGTCGATCCTTGCCGGCGCCAGCGCGGGTGTGACCTATGGCGCGCACGGTGTTTGGAACTGGCAGACTAGCAAGAGCCAGGGCTCGGTGCTGGGCGAGGGCTTCGATATGCCGTTCCGCTGGCAGGAGTGTCTGCAGTTTGCGGGCGTTTGGGACTTTGGCGCGATCGAGCATGTGCTTGCCGGCCTGGGTGCTACGGCTGGCGACGACGCACTTGCCGTGGTTCCGGCGCAGGAGCTCCTCGATGACGCGCGCGAGGCCATTCGTGTGGCGCGCGTTGGCGATCGCGTCGTCACGTACCTGCCGCGCACCACGGCGCTCAAGTTTAAGCTCGACGGCGCGCGTGGCTGGACGGCGACGGTTCTCGACATGGAAGACAAGCGCGTCGCCAAGCTGCCCGTTCGCGACAACGGTGACGGCACCGTGCGCGTGGCTCAGCATCCCTTTGAGCACGACGCCCTGGTGATCCTGACCCCTGGGCGCTAACGGCTCTTCTCCAACATTTACAACCCAGTCCCTTTCATAAGGCTGCGACGGAATGGTTCCTGCATGACGGCTTTAAGCTGTCAAGGGGAGCCATTCCGCCGCACTCATTGGGGACGTACTTAAATGAGTGGTTTAACTTGAGACGGGACTTTTTGACCGCCTGATGGGTCGCGCGCCACAATTCGGGCGCTACAGCAGCTCGCCGTGGCGGGCGATGTAGCGGCGCTTGACCAGCTGGGTGAGCGCGATATAGGCGGTGACGATGCCGACGAGCAGCGCGAAGAAGCTCGGCGGCAGCGGCATGAGGCCCAGCGCATCGGCGATGGGGCTTGCCGGCAGCCAGGTGACGAGTGCCAGACCCAGCACGGTGAGGGCGCACAGCGCGGGCGCGGCGTGGTCGCGCGGGCTCGGCAGGCGCGGGGAGCGCAGCATATGGATCACGAGCGTCTGTGACCACATGGACTCGACAAACCATCCGCTCTGGAAGAGTGCTGCAAAGGCCGTCGTGCCTGCGACGTTGCCCGCGGCGGCAAGCTCGGACCAGCTTGCGCCCACGGCGGCGGGGCATACCACAAAGAAGAGCGCGGCAAAGGTCACAATGTCAAACAGCGAGCTCACGGGGCCCAGCTCAAGCATAAAGCCCTTGATGGACGCGGCGTCCCAGGCGCGCGGACGGGCAGTCCAGGCGTCATCGACGGTGTCCCACGGCAGCGCGATGCACACGATCTCGTAGATCAGCGACAGCAGCACCAGCTGCAGGGCGCTCATGGGCAAAAATGGCAAGAACAGGCTCGCGACGGTCACGGACAGCACGTTGCCAAAGTTGGAGCTCACCGTGGTCTTGAGGTACTTGAGCAGGTTGCCGTAGGTGCGACGGCCTTCGATGGCGCCGCGCTCGAGCACGCCCAGATCCTTCTGAAGCAAGATGATATCGGCGGATTCCTTGGCGATGTCGACGGCGGAATCGACCGAGATACCGCAGTCGCTCGCGCGCATGGCGGCGGCGTCGTTGATGCCGTCGCCCATAAAGCCCACGGTGTGACCGAGCAGCTCGCGCATGACGCGCACCAGGCGCGCCTTCTGCAGCGGCGAGAGTTTGGCAAAGAGATGAGTTTTCTCAGCGCGCTCGGCAAGCTCGGCGTCGTCGAGCGCATCGATCTCGGAGCCCAGCAAGACGTTACTCGCGTCGATGCCGATCTGCTCGCAGACGGTGGCGGCCACGCGGTCGTTGTCGCCGGTTAAGACCTTGACCGCCACGCCCTTGGCCTCGAGGGTGGCGACGGCGCCGGCGGCACTTGCCTTGGGCGGATCGAGGAAGGCCAAAAAGCCCATCAGCACCATGTCGCACTCGTCGGCGATGCCAAACTCACCCACGCAGCGCGGATTGGTCTTTTGCGCCACGGCAATCACGCGCAGGCCCTCGGCATTGAGTTCGGCGACTTGCTTGCGAATCTGGGCGAGCTTATTTTCGCTGAGCGGCTGGGCGACACAGTCAACCTCGACAAAGGAGCAAATCTCGAGCATTTCCTCGGCAGCTCCCTTGGTAACCATCTGGGTTTTGCCCTGGGCGTCGGCGACGACTACGCTCAGGCGACGGCGTGAGAAATCGAAGGGCACCTCGTCGACCTTGGTATAGCGGTCGCGCAGGCTCTGGCCCAGCGTGGAGTCGGGCGCGACAGTCGAGGGCGTCACGTCGGCACGGTCGATGACGGCCAGGTCGATAAGGTTTTTGAGGCCGGTCTGGAAGAAGCTGTTCAAAAACGCATGGCGCAGCACGCGTGCGTCCTCGTTGCCGTCAGTGTTGAGATAGCGCTCGAGCACGATGCGGTCTTCGGTGAGGGTGCCGGTCTTGTCACAGCACAGGACATCCATGGCACCGAGGTTTTGGATCGCCGGCAGCTCCTTGACGATAACCTGGCGGCGGGCGAGGTCCTTGGCGCCCTGCGACAGGCTCGTGGTCACGATGACGGGAAGCATCTGCGGCGTGATGCCCACGGCCACGCTCGTGGCGAACAGCAGCGCGTCGATGACGCTGCCCTTGGTGGCGGCGTTGATGGCAAAGACGGCCGGCGCCATAACGAGCATAAGGCGTACGAGCAGCATGGAGACGCTCGAGACGCCGCGGTCAAACGCGCTCTTCTCGCCGCGCCCGTTGAGCATCTTGGCGATGCCGCCCAGGTAGGTGTCCGAGCCGGTGGCAACGACAAGTGCTATAGCGGTGCCGTTTTGCACGGAGGTGCCGGTAAAGACGATGTTCTTGCAGGCAGAGAGCGGCAGCGCGGAGCTGCCGGCACCCTCAACGACAGCCGCGGCGGCGGTCTTCTCGACGGCCTCGCTTTCGCCCGTGAGCGCGGACTCGATCACAAACAGGTCGCGCGCGGCGATGACGCGGGCATCGGCCGGCACCATATCGCCGGCAGAGAGGCGGATCACATCGCCGGGGACGAGCTCGTCGAAGGGAATCTCGAGACGCTCGCCGTCGCGCAGGGCACAGCAGGTGTTGGAGACCAGGTCCTTGAGGGCCTCGGCCGCATTGCCGCTGCGGGCTTCCTGGATAAACTTCATGCCGCCCGATACCAGCAGCATGATGCCGATGACGATGACCGTGGAGGGATCGCGCTGGGGCTCGGGCACGGCGAGCACGTCGATGTAGAGCGAGACCAGCGCGAGCGCGGCGAGGATGCCGGCGAAGGGATCGATGAACGCGTCGGCGATGCGGCGGGCGAGCGTCTTGGTCGGCGCCTCGATGGTGTTGGGGCCGGCGGCGTCCAGGCGCTCGGCGGCGTGCTCGGCAGTGAGTCCGTCGGCCGTGGCGTCAAGCAGCACGAGGGCGTCCTCGGCGCTATGGGTGGCGGCGAATATGGTGTTCTTGGACAGGCCGGTGTGAGCGGCGGGGCGCGCCGTGCGGCGGCGCTTGGAGATGACTTCGAGTACCGTGGCGGTTTTGAGCATCAGCATAGGGTCCTCCTTGTTAAAGGGAGTTAGCGTACGTGTCGTATGTGCTTTAAAAACCTAGATGTCGCTCACGTCATGCTCTCGAACCACCACAAAGGGGACAGGCACCTTTGTGGTGGTTTTGACGATCGATTCGTGGCGCTTATGCGTGTGCGGAATCCTCGCGGCGTGCCGAGGGCGACATGCAGGTTTTTCGACTATGGCTGCCTTCCATGGCACACCTCCTTAAGGCCGGGCGCGGCGCGCTTCGGGTGTCTCGCACCCGTTTTAATCCGCCCGTATTCTTGATGAGGGGGTTTGCCGTGTCAACCTCATTGTTCGGAAAACCATTGTCCCTGACAAAGCCTTTACAGAATGACGTGGCCTCAAAGCGCGCCCACATCGACGCCTCGCCTGCGCTAAACTGAAGAGCACGTACGCGATTACGAGAGGAGCCCGCATGGAGGCTTACAAGCAAGAGTTCATCAAGTTTATGGTCGAGTCCGACGTTCTTAAGTTCGGCAGCTTTACGCTCAAGAGCGGCCGTCAGTCCCCGTTCTTTATGAACGCCGGCGCTTACGTGACGGGTTACCAGCTCAAGAAGCTGGGCGAGTATTACGCCCAGGCTATCCACGATAACTTTGGCGACGACTTTGATGTCCTGTTTGGGCCGGCCTACAAGGGCATTCCCCTGGCCGTCGTGACCGCCATTGCCTACCACGAGCTGTACGGCAAGGAGGTCAAGTACTGCTGCGACCGCAAGGAGGCCAAGGACCACGGCGCCGACAAGGGCAACCTGCTGGGCTATGAGCCCCAGGACGGCGACCGCGTGGTCATGGTCGAGGACGTCACCACCAGCGGCAAGTCCATCGATGAGACCTATCCCAAGGTCAAGGCGGCTGCCGATGTCGAGATCAAGGGCCTCATCGTGTCTCTCAACCGCATGGAGGTCGGCAAGGGTGGCGTTACCACCGCGCAGAAGGAGATCGAGGCCAAGTACGGTTTCCCCGTCGCGAGCATCGTTTCCATGGCCGAGGTCGTCGAGACCCTCTACAACCACGAGATCGACGGCAAGGTTGTCATCGACGATGAGCTCAAGGCCGCCATCGACGCCTACTACGAGCAGTACGGAGCCCGTTAGTTACGCGGTTTTGCCAAACCGCGTAACAGCTCGACGCTGCAAACCCGCCAGAGCGGCAATCTGCCTTTCAACTTCGGCGGCATGATCGAAAGATCAATGCCGCCTCGTTTCAAGGCACCTTGCTCGCTCTGG
>CAUGNZ010000020.1 GCA_959601045.1 uncultured Collinsella sp. | reverse complement strand
TGTCGTAGACCGGCAGCAGCTGCTTGGAGGTCACGAGCGTGAGCGGGTACAGGCGCGTACCGGACCCGCCGGCGAGGATGATGCCTTTCATAGCGTTACTACCTACCGAGGAAAAGGTCTTCATAGCTGTCGGTGATGGACCGCCACGAATACCGGTCGCGGATAACGGAGGTCGAGGCCGTATCGAGCTCCTCGATCGAGTTTGAGTCCATCATGTCCGCACGGTTAATAAGTTCAGCCAGGTCTCCGGATCCCTTACTCCAATACAGAGCCGAGTCCTCGGCGACCTCGCGGTTGAAGCCGACGTCGAGAAGGAGGTTAAGGCGCGTGGATGCCAGCGCCTCCAGGAGGCTCGGGTTGGTGCCCCCGACCTCATGGCCGTGGAAGTAGCCGTAAGCCTGCTCACGAATCTTCTTTAGGAGCTCCTGGTCGTAGACGGTTCCCACGAACTTGATGCGTGGGTCGGACTTGAAGTGCGTCTTCCGCTCGAGCTCTGCGAGGAAGGAGTCGTCCACTCCCGTCACGAGCGCGAAATCCCGCTTGGAGTCGGAAGCCATGAACTCCCGAATCATGGTCTCGTAGTTGTTCTCAGGCACGAAGCGTCCCACAACCAGGTAGTAGCCGTAGGGCTCGAGGCCCTTCTCGGAGAGCCATCCGGTGAACTTGGGGTCGTCGTCAGCGAGCGCGGAGTGCCTGATGTCGGCCCCGTAGGCGATGAAAGTCGTCTCGGGGTCCAGGTCGGCATACTCCCCTCGAATGTACTTCTCGATGTTCTTGGAGTCGCACACCATCAGGTCGGCGTGCTTGACCATCCCGCGTTCCGAGACCTTCCAGTACTTGCGGACGGGCGCGCTCCACTTGGCGCGCTTCCATTCGTGCCCGTCGGGGTTCACGAGGACCTTGCCGCCAAGGGCGTGGATCCTGTTCACGTACCTGCCGAAGAACGGCCCGATGCGACAGGCCAGCACGTAGACGATGGGGTGCTGGACTCGGTTCTCCTCAATGTAGGCGATGCACCACTTGAGGGCGTCGATGTCGTAGAAGATCGCCCTCGCGGCACCGACGGGCCTGCGCAGCACGTTGAAGCAGTGCGCCCCGTTGTGCTCGAACTCGCCGACTTGCTCGGCGGAATCCACGGCGCACGCCACGTGATATTTGATGTCAGGCGAAACCTGATTCTCGGTCAGCTTCTCCACGAACGTCTCGTAGCCGCCGTAGTTTGCCGGAATCCCCTTGGATCCGATGATGAAAACATGCTGCATTAGTACGCATCGCTCCCGTTGAAGACCTCCAGAACCGTGAGGAAGACGATCTTGAGGTCAGTGACAATTCCGCGCCTGGCTATGTACTCGAGATCACGGCGGACCATGCCGTCGAAACCAGTTGAGTTACGATCGGTAACCTGCCACCAGCCGGTGATGCCGGGCTTCACGGCCAAACGTTGCAGGTCGTACTCGGTGTACTCCGCGACCTCATTCGGCAGCGGCGGTCTGGGGCCAACCACGGACATCTGACCCAGAAACACATTCAGGAACTGCGGGAACTCGTCGATGGAGTGCTTGCGGATGAACTTCCCGATCTTGGTGACGCGGGGGTCCTCCTTCATTTTGAACATGGCGCCGGCGATCTCGTTTTGCTCCTTGAGCTCGGCGAGGCGCTCGTCGGCGTCCTTGTACATGGAGCGGAACTTCCACATGCGGAAGGTTGACAGGCTGCCGTCGGGGCAGGTCTGACCAACGCGGATCTGGCTGTAGAAGGGGTTGCCCTCACTCTCTAGGCGGATGGCCGCGGCAAGCACAAGGCTGGGTACGGCTATGACGGCCAGCACGCAGCCGCTGAACACGATGTCAAAGGCGCGCTTAACGGCGCGGTAGGCCAGGCGCGAACGATCCCAGTCCACGATGGATTGCATGGCCTTGTAACGGCCGACGCCCTCGCGCCGGTCCATGGCCTGAGCAATCAGTGCCGCCCCTGCGGGCGCATCCGTTGTATATTGAGTTTTATCCGACACGTTCTCTTCCAACACTTCGTCCCCGGGTCGGGGATCCTCCCTGTTCTGAATAGCGACCGTCTGCAGCTAAGCGATCGCCTTTTTAAGGTTTCGCGTTACACGCTGCTCGGCCGAAAGCACGGCAAGACCAACGCGCGTAGTCACGCGTCGACCGCACAGGTCGAGCTCCAAATAAGCAGTGTTTTTGCGTCTGTTAATGGTTTTGATAAGGCCTTCGTGGCCCAGCAGTGGACCTGCCGTCACTACGACCTGATCACCGTTTTTTAGGGCCTCGCTCATGGGCACAACGCGGTCTCCCCTATGCGTAAAGCTGCCAATAAGCTGGACCTCTTCTTTTGCCAGCGGCACAAACTGACCGTCCTGGGATAGCACCCGGGCAAAGTCGTCCATGCGAAGCAGATACTGTTGCACGGTACGGGGATCTGCCGTGTCGCAGATAAGATAACCGGGGAACAGCGGCTTGGTCGTATTGACCCATTCGCCGTGTACCTTGATCTCGGTTTGAAATTGGGGATAAAAGAGCTCCTGCATGGCGCTTGCCGGCACCATATGCTCGATGCGCTCGCGCATTACGTCTTCGCGACCGTTAATGACCTGGATCACATACCACACGAGTACCACCCCCTTGCTGTCTTACGTGTGGCTCACGGGGTTTGGGTATGGCTACGCCAGAGCGCTTGTGCGCAAAGGCGCCCCATATTCAAACCCTGAGCCCAGTCAGACAAGCACGTGGCTCTGCCCCACCGTGAACGGTATGTATACAAGCAGCGCTGAGGTCACAGGCACGTATCGCAAGAATGCCAGCAACCTCAGCTGACTGCGTGCGAACCAGTCAAGAGAGTTCAAAAGTGGTCCGCACGCAAACAGCTGAATACTGCTGCGGTTTGTCATGAGAATATATTGCACAGCCTATGGCGAGCTTATAAATAGCCACAAAAGCAAGTGCAAAATCGCACATGACAATCGATATTGGAGCTCGTGGTGTTTCTGGCACCGCCGTTACGGCCGGATGCTGATCAACCCTGCGCTTTATGACTTGCTGGAGCCGTGAGCACAGTTGAACTCATGTAACGTTAGGTATCCTAGCACAAGCTGTTAGTGAAACTGATTTGGGCTGCGTTGGACAACATATCGTTCATTTGACGTGATTAAGGGGGTTGTTTTGGGATGTTGTTCACGTTGGCGCAGGTTATTGGGGTGCTGGCAATAATTAGGTGCGTTCCTGAAGCCAAACTGGAGCAGCGAGCTGCACTGGTAATTGCGTTTGGATAACAAACTATGTACAGACATGGGAAATAAATTGTGCAACTTTTTGTTGGCGTAGGTGGGGTTTGTGGCGTGTGGTGTTTCATATGAAAAAAGGCCTTCGAAATACCGAAGACCTTTGCATTCACGATGGTGGAGACGAGGGGGATCGAACCCCTGACCTCTTGACTGCCAGTCAAGCGCTCTCCCAGCTGAGCTACGCCCCCGTGACGTGGAGATACTATAGGGGAAGTTGGCACGGCGTGCAAGGACTTTTTTGAGCCAGACTCTAAATGCCTATTGATATAGAAAAGCGATGGCGATGCCGGTGTGGACTTGAATCGTGGCTGTTGACCTGACGACGTTGCTAATGCCCGTGTCGGCTAACAAGCCCAGGGGGGCGTGATCTAGCTCCCATTCTAGGCCGTGTTCGCTTACCTCGGTGTTGGGGGCAATGGCGATGATGGAGAACGTCTTGCCCTCGGCGCCTTCGATGGCCCACGATTCGCCTGCGCGAAGGATGTGGGAGACTACCTTGTCCTCGGCAATCCAGACGGGAGCATCTTTGTAGTTGGCTAATAGGCCTAGGACGCTTAGGGCCATATCGGGGCGGCCGCCGGTGGCGCAAGTCGCAACTACTTCGGCAACCGGCCAGCGGCGTCGGACGGAATCGAGCGCCAGCGCCAGATCGGTATAGTCCTTGTACGGATCGTGCCGCTCAACTTCAAAGTCGGTGGCGGCATCGACCAAAGCGCGACCTGCATCGCTCACCGTGTCGGCATCCCCCACATATACGTCGCAACCCAGTCCCGCGCCCAGCAGCGCGTCGAGCCCGCGGTCCACAGCGACAACGTGATCGCACTCCCCCGCTAGCCTACGCAACAGATCCGTGCTCGCCACCACCGGCGAGCCGCAAACCACTAATACTTTGGAAGCCACGGCCCTCGCCTATCCCTCAAACGAAAGCACGCGGGCCAGATCCAGGTCCTCATAGCTATCGATAAAGATATCGCAGTTGGCGCGCACATCGTCGCGCTTCATGCGGCCGTGCGGATCATAAATGCCCACGCGCTTAAAGCCCGCGGCGTCAGAGCTCTTAAGGCCAAAGACCGCGTCCTCAAACACCCACGTGCGCTCAAACTTGCACCCATGGCGCTCCTCAAGGCGGCGCAGCGCCAACTCGTACACATCGGGGAACTGCTTGGAACGTCCCGCCTCGCCCGTCGTGGTAATAAGCTCCATGTAGGCATCGAGACCGGCACCAGAGAGCGCAGACTTAACCAGTTCGGCCGGCGTGGACGTGGCAACGCACATGGCAATGCCCGCCGCCTTCGCCTGCTCCAAAAATGCCAGGAGCCCCTCGCGCGGCGGCACCTTGGAGTAACCATCGATCAGAATGTCGCTCAGCTCGCGATAGAGCTCCTCGCCATTTGCGCCAATGCCCCAGGTGTCGTGGTAGGCCTGGCACTCGTCCTCGAGCGACAAATGCTCAAACTGGGCAAAATCGTCGACCGTCACGTCAACTCCGTGGCGGTGCAATAACTCGGGCTGGGCATAGGCCCAAACGGGGGTGCTATTAACCAGCGTGCCGTCGCAATCGAAAATAAAAGCGACATTGGGAGCGGCGGTCTGGGACATAAATGTACCTTTCGATGTCAAATGGTAAACAACCTGCTAAAAACGTTTTACCAAACGTCAAACCAACAACCAAAAAACCCTTATTGGTAAAACTGTCAAGAGTTTTACCACGGCAATTCTGCCAGTGGTCTAAACATGGCGCTTACCGATTAAACGCCGCCCTAAAACCACTTTCCTTCATAAAAGTAACGTACAGGTGTTATCGTAGTTTCTGCCGAAAGTTCCACCGAGCACGCGAGGTGGAACGAATCATAGAACTATCGCCGTCCCTTCGATTCGTGCAGCCTTGGACCTTTCGCATCTAGTCACCAAGGCAACACGCTGCCGCGTCATGATGGGATCAAACGTGAGCGATACAAAGCTAAAGCCAGCAACCAAAAAGCCCGCTACCCGTAAAGCCGCCCCGCACGCACCGGAGCTCTCTAAGGACGATGTCTACCTGTTTGGCATCGGTATGTGGGAGCGCAGCTGGGAAAAGATGGGCGCGCATCCCGACACGCAGAACCGTACGCGCGGCTGGCGTTTTTGCGTTTGGGCGCCCGATGTAAAGAGCGTCCACGTCATTGGCGAATTTAACGACTGGAATGAGGAAGCCAACCCGCTGGTGCCCGTGCATACGAGCGCTATTTGGGAAGGCTTTATTCCTGGCGCCGAGCAGGGCCAGCTCTATAAGTATCTCATCGAGACCAACGAGGGCGAAAAGCTCTACAAGGCCGATCCGTATGCCTTTAAGGCAGAGTGCCCTCCGGGAACGGCGAGCGTATTGTGGACCCTCGACGGCTATAAGTGGAACGATGCCGCATGGCTCAAGCGCCGCGCCGGCCACAGCCACATGTCGCAGCCGCTGAACATCTACGAGGTGCATATTGGCTCGTGGAAGCGTCACGGCGACGCGCCGCAGGGCGAGCCGGACGAGTACGGCAACTACCCCGGCCCCATGGATCCCTTCCCCGCGCAGCGTGGCGAGTTCTACACCTACGACGACCTGTCGGTGGAGCTCGTGGACTACGTGCGCGACATGGGCTATACGCACATCGAGGTCATGCCGCTTATGGAGCATCCCTTCGATGGCTCCTGGGGCTATCAGACGACCGGCTACTACGCCGCCACGTCGCGCTACGGCAACCCGCAGCAGCTCATGCACTTTATCGATGCATGCCACGAGGCTGGCATCGGCGTGATCATGGACTGGGTGCCCGGCGGTTTTTGCGCCGACGCCCACGGCCTTGCCACCTTTAACGGCCACATGCTGTTTGAGCACGAGATTCACCCCAACTGGGGCACGCACAAGTTCGATTTTGCCCGCGGCGAGGTCCGCTCCTTCCTGGTCTCCAACGTGCTGTACTGGCTCGAGAACTTCCACGTTGACGGCATTCGCATGGACGGCGTGTCCAGCATGCTGTACCTCAATTTTGGTATTGACGATCCGGGCCAAAAGAAGTTCAACAAGTACGGTACCGAGGAGGATCTGGACGCCAGCACGTTTATCCGTCAGGTCAACTGCGCTGTAGAGGCGCACTACCCCGACGTGATGATGATGGCCGAGGAGTCCACCGCGTGGCCGCTCGTGACCTATCCGCCGCAGGACGGCGGCCTGGGCTTCCACTACAAGTGGGACATGGGCTGGATGAACGACACCCTGCACTACATGCAGACCGATTTTCCGTGGCGCCCCGGCAACCACGGGCTGCTCACGTTCTCCATCATGTACGCCTTTACCGAGAACTTCATCTGCCCGCTGAGCCACGACGAGGTCGTGCACGGCAAGTGCTCGCTCATCGGCCGCATGCCGGGCGACTGGTGGCGTCAGTTTGCCGGCCTGCGCACGCTGGCCTTCTACCAGATGACGCACCCCGGTGCCAAGCTCAACTTTATGGGCAACGAGATCGGCCAGTTTATTGAGTGGCGCTACTACGAGTCCATCCAGTGGTTCCTGACCGAGCAGTACGAGACCCATGCTCGCCATCAGGCGTTTATCAAGGCGCTCAACCACCTGTACACTGCCGAGCCCGCCCTGTACGAGCGCGGCTACACCGACGACGGCTTTACCTGGATCGACGCGGACAACTCCAAGCAGTCCATCGTGAGCTTTGTGCGCCAGGGCGAGGACGTCGATGACGACCTGGTGATCCTGATCAACTTTGATCCGGCGAGCTACGAGAGCTTCCGCGTGGGCGTGCCGCGCGAGGGTGACTGGGAGGTCATCTTTGATTCTGACCGCCCCGAGTTCGGTGGCAGCGGATACGCCGGTGAGGAGCCCTACACCTGTTCGAGCGAGCCCTATCCCTGGAATGGACAGATGGACTCCATTGAGATTAAGGTGCCCGGTCTGGCAGGCGTGGTGCTTAAGCGTCGCGGTCCCAGCAGCTATAAGCCGCCCGTGGTCGAGGAGCCCAAGGCTGCGCCCAAAAAGCGTATGTCTTCGGTGAAGCCCAAGCCTGCGGCTGCTAAGAAGGCTCCGGCTAAGGCCAAGGCTACGACGACCAAGGCCAAGGCCAAGGCTGCCGCAAAGCCCGCTGCTAAGGCCGCAGCCAAGAAACCGGCTGCCAAAAAGGCCGCTACCAAGGCCAAGTCTGCTTCTGTTAAGCCGTCTGCCAAGGATGCGTAACAAAACCGTTACAGCTGTAATTACCCGCCCCGACGAGGCGTAGGATACAAGTCATAACCGTTCCGGGAGAAACATCCCCGGGGGAAAGGAACGTATGAATAAGATCTTCGACAACAAGCAGGAGTTTACCGAGCTCTATCGCGATGCCGTCATGAGCATCAGCGGCAAGAGCGTCGGGGCCGCGAGCGACCTGGACCGCTTCAACGCCCTGGCCAAGCTCGTGGCCGAGAAGGCGCGCACCGTTGCCACCAAGAGCGACGCCCGTGTGACCGCCGAGGGCAAGAAGCGTGTGTACTACTTCTCGATCGAGTTTTTGATCGGCCGACTGCTCGACAACTACTTGCTCAACTTTGGCGTGCGCGACATGGTCGCCGAGGCGCTCGACGACATGGGCTTCGATCTGTCCGTCATCGAGAACCAGGAGCCCGATCCGGCTCTGGGCAACGGTGGCCTGGGCCGTCTGGCCGCATGCTTCCTGGATTCGATGGCAGCCGAGGGCATTGCCGGCTACGGCAACGGCATGCGCTACCGCTACGGCCTGTTTAAGCAGGAGATCGTCAACGGCAGCCAGGTCGAGGCCACCGACGAGTGGCTTACCCACGGCTATCCCTGGGAGGTCCGTCGTCAGGATAAGGCTGTGACCATCAAGTTTGGCGGCCGCGTCGAAGGCTTTGAGGAGGATGGCCGCACGTTTTACCGCACGGTGGACACGCAGGATATCCTGGCCGTCCCTTATGACATCCCCGTCGTGGGCTATGCCGGCGAGACCGTCAACAAGCTGCGCGTCTGGGCTGCCGAGCCGGTCGAGGAGCACTTTGACCTGGAGGCCTTCAACCGCGGCGACTACGCCCTGGCCGATGCTGAGCGCGCCGAAGCCGAGGCCATCAGCGCCATCCTCTACCCCAACGACGCCGGCGAGTACGGCCGTCTGCTGCGCCTGAAGCAGGAGTACCTGTTTGTCTCGGCCGGCATCTACAGCCTGCTCGACACCTTTGAGAAGGAGCACGGCGAGAACTGGGAGCTGCTGCCGCAGTTTGTGGCCATCCACACCAACGACACGCACCCCGCCATGTGCGGCCCCGAGCTCATGCGCATCCTCATCGACGAGAAGAAGCTCGAGTGGGACGACGCCTGGAACATCGTGACGCAGGTCGTGAGCTACACCAACCACACCATCCTGCCCGAGGCTCTGGAGAAGTGGCCCATCGGCACGTTCTCCAAGCTCCTCCCCCGCGTGTACCAGATCATCGACGAGATCAGCCGTCGTTGGCACGAGTCGTTCGACACCACGCAGGAGGGCTGGCAGGAGCGTCTGCGCCAGACCGCCATCCTGTGGGACGGCGAGATTCGCATGGCCAACCTGTCTGTGATCTGCAGCCACAGTGTCAACGGCGTGGCCAAGATCCACTCCGACATCATTAAGAACATCGTGCTCAAGGACTTCTATGCCCTGACTCCCGAGAAGTTCAACAACAAGACCAACGGCATCTCGCACCGTCGCTTCTTTGCCGAGGCCAACCCCACCTACGCCAAGCTCGTGACCGAGGCCATTGGCGATGGCTGGCTCAAAGACGCCTTTGAGCTTGAGAAACTCAAGGAGTTTAAGGACGACACCGAGTTCCTGAAGGCCGTGGGTGCCTCCAAGCGCGCTAACAAGGAGCGCCTGGCCGCCTACGTCAAGGCCGAGACCGGTCTGGTTATCGACCCCAACACCGTCTTCGATGTCCAGGTAAAGCGCTTCCACGCCTATAAGCGCCAGCTCATGAACATCATGAAGGTGATGGACATCTACAACCGCCGCATCGCCGATCCTAACTTCCACGTGACGCCGACGACCTTCATCTTTAGTGGCAAGGCTGCCTCGAGCTACACCTTTGCCAAGGAGACCATCCGCCTCATTAACTCCGTTGCCGACGTCATCAACAACGATGCCCGCGTCAATGAGGTCATGAAGGTCTGCTTTATCCCCAACTTCCGCGTGAGCAACGCCCAGCTCATCTACCCCGCCGCCGAGATCTCGGAGCAGATCTCCACGGCCGGCAAGGAGGCCTCGGGCACGTCCAACATGAAGCTCATGATGAACGGCGCCATTACGCTGGGCACCCTCGACGGCGCCAACATCGAGATCGCCGACCTGGCCGGCCGCGAGAACGAGGCCATCTTTGGCCTGACCGCCCCCGAGGTCGAGCAGCTCTGGGCGTCGAATAGCTACTTTGCGTGGGACACCCTCAACAACGATCGCGAGCGTCTGGGCCGCGTGATGGACGAGCTCAAGGACAACACGTTTGCGGGTCTTTCGGGCAACTTCGAGAGCATCTACAACGAGCTCATGAACAACAACGACCCCGACCTGGTCATGGCTGACTTCCGCAGCTACGTTGATGCATGGGAGAAGCTCACGAACAGCTACGGCGACCAGGAGACCTGGAACCGCAAGGCCCTGCTCAACACCGCCTCCTCGGGCTGGTTCTCGAGCGACCGCACCATTCGCGAGTACCGCGACGAGATCTGGCACGCGTAAAGGCGCGCGAGCTCCCTTTGCCGTACGGCATTACTCGACGGGCGTGACAGAGCGCCGCGCCCGTCGCTAATGGGTTAGGAACATCGATGACAGAAGGAGAAATCGATGAGTAAGAAAGAATGCATCGCGATGCTCCTCGCAGGAGGACAGGGCAGCCGATTGGGGGCACTCACCCAAAAGATCGCCAAGCCGGCGGTTAGCTTTGGTGGCAAGTTCCGCATTATCGACTTTTCGCTGTCCAACTGCTCCAACTCGGGCATCGACACGGTGGGCGTTCTGACGCAGTACCGTCCCTACCTGCTGCATGCCTACGTGGGCTCCGGCGAGGCGTGGGATCTGGACAGCCGCGACGGCGGCGTGTCGATCCTGCCGCCGTACGAGACGCAGACCGGCGGCGCCTGGTATGCGGGCACGGCCGACGCCATTACGCAGAACCTGGACTACATCAAGGCCAACGACCCCAAGTACGTCCTGATTCTTTCGGGCGATCACCTGTATCGCATGGACTACCGCAAGATGCTCAAGACGCACATTGAGAACAACGCCGACCTCACGGTGAGCGTTATGCCCGTGCCGTGGGAGGAGGCCAGCCGCTTTGGCATCCTGACCACCGACCCCGAAGACGGCCGCATCACCAAGTTCACCGAGAAGCCCGAGAAGCCCGATTCGAACCTCGCGTCCATGGGCATCTACATCTTCTCGGCCGACGTGCTGATCGAGGCGCTCGAGGAGGACGCTCTGGACCAGCGCTCGAGCCACGACTTTGGCAAGGACATCATCCCCATGCTGCTCGGTGAGAACAAGCGCCTGTACAGCTATGAGTTCCACGGCTTCTGGAAGGACGTCGGCACCATCGCCAGCTTCCATGAGACCTCGATGGACCTGCTGGGCAACAACCCCGAGTTCGATTTGTTCGACAAGAACTTCCCCATCATGTCCAACATCACCACGCGTCCGCCGCACTACATTGGCCCGGACGGCCGCCTAGACGACTGCCTGGTCTCCAATGGCTGCAAGATCTACGGCACCGCTCGCCACTCGATCCTTTCGACCGATGTCATCATCGAGGAGCGCGCCGTGGTCGAGGACTCCGTGCTGCTGCCGGGTGCGCACGTTAAGAGCGGCGCGCACATCTGCCGCGCTATTTTGGGCGAGAACTCCACGGTCGAAGAGGGCGTGAAGCTCGGCTCTGTCGATACCACCAAGGATACGGCCGTCGTTGGAAATGACGTCGTTATCGGGAAGGGGGAATGATCCGATGATCAATCGCAAGGCCATCGGTTATATCACCGCTAACTACTCTTCGTCCTACGGCAGTGTCCTGCTCAAGGACCGCCCCATCGCGTCCGTTCCGTTTTTGGGCCGCTACCGCCTGATCGACTTCCCGCTGTCCAACATGATGAATGCCGGCATTAAGACCGTCGGCGTCGTCATGCCGGGCAACTACCGCTCGCTGATCGACCACGTGGGCTCTGGCAAGGACTGGGGCCTGGACCGCAAGAAGGGCGGCCTGTTCATGGTGCCCGGCAACGCGTATGGCACCACCAAGGGCGGCATGCGCTTCCTGCTGCGCGACATCATCTCCAACAAGACGCTGTTCCAGCGCTCGGAGAAGCCCTATGTCGTGATGATGGGCACCAACATCATCTTTAACATGGACCTCAACACCATCATCGAGGCGCACGAGAACTCCGGTGCCCAGATGACCGTGGTGTACTGCAAGGCCACGCGCAACGTCGATGACGAGACCAAGCTCGAGATTAACGAGAACGGCCGCCTGACGGGCGTGAGCGCCGGCGTCGTGTACGGCGACAACGCGTCTATGGACTGCTGCATCGTCAACCGCGAGACGCTGCTCGAGATCATCGACCACTACCAGGCCGCCGACTATCTGGACCTGCTCGAGGCACTCCAGGGCGACTTTGGCAACATCGACGTGTGCAGCTACGAGTACAAGGGCGAGGTCGTGGGCGTATTTAGCGAGAAATCGCTGTATCGCCGCAGCATGGACCTGCTCGACCAGACCGTGGCCGACCAGCTCTTCGATCCCGAGCGCCCGATCCTGACCAAGGCTCACGACGTGCCGCCTTCGCGCTATGCGACCGGCAGCCACGCCTGCAACTCGATCATTTCGGCCGGCTGCATCATCAAGGGCACCGTGCGCAACTCGATCTTGTCGCGCGGCGTCGTGGTTGAGGAAGGCGCCTCGGTGACCAACTCGATCATTAACCAGAGCTGCATCATCAAGAGCGGCGCACGCGTCGAGAACGCCATCCTGGACAAGAACAACGTGGTTCCCACCAACACCGAGCTTCGCGGCACGCCCGAGAACATCCTGGTGCTGGGCAAGGCTCCGTTAACTTCCGACACCACCATCGTACGTTAACGTTGGCACCGCAACATCGCTCGTAACATGTAGAATAGCCGCCCGGTTAGCGCCAGGCGGCTATTCTCGAATTGCAACATGGGAGACAATATGGCACAAACCAGCAAAAAGATGCAGATCGTGTTTGCCTCGGCCGAGTGCGCACCGTTTGTGAAGACCGGTGGCCTGGGCGACGTGGCGGGCTCGCTGCCCGCGGCGCTTGTGCGCGCCGGCGCCGAAGTTATCGTGATGGTGCCCAAGTACGCCACCATCAAGGACGAGTACAAGGCGCAGATGGAGCACTTCTCCGACTTTTACGTGAGCCTGGGCTGGCGCAACGAGTACTGCGGGCTCGAGAAGCTCGAGCACGACGGCGTCACTTATATGTTCATCGACAACGAACGCTACTTTGCGCGCGACTATCCGTACGGCTTCTTTGACGACGGCGAGCGCTTTGCGTTCTTCTCCAAGGCCATCACCGAGAGCCTGCAGCACCTGCCGGCCGGCTTTGAGTGCGACATCCTGCACTGCAACGACTGGCAGACGGCACTAGCGCCCGTGTTCTTGCGCGAGTTCTACCAGGGCCTGCCGCTGTATGACCGCGTCAAGACCGTGTTCTCGATCCACAACGTGGCGTTCCAGGGCCAGTTTAGCGACACCGTGATGGAGGACATCCTGGGTGTGGCGCATATTCCCGCTGCTGCCTCGCAGCTGCGTTGCGACGCATGCAGCGTCAACTATATGCTGGGCGCGCTGCGCTATGCCGACGCCATCACCACGGTGAGCCCCACCTATGCCAACGAGATCCAGACGTCCGAATTTGGCGAGGGCTTGGACGGCGTTTTGCGCGAGCGTTCCTACGCGCTGCAGGGTATCCTGAACGGCATTGATGTGGCAGGCTTTGACCCGGCGACCGACAAGCGCATTGCCGCCAACTACACCGTGGAGGACCGTTCCGGCAAGGCCGTGTGCAAGGCCAAGCTGCAGGAAGAGCTAGGGCTCGAGGTACGCGACGACCGCCCGCTTATGGTGATGGTCACGCGCCTGACGCGCCAGAAGGGCTTGGATCTGGTCATATACGCGCTCGACCGCATTTTGGCCGGAGGCGTGCAGGTGGCGGTGCTGGGCACCGGCGACCGCGACTACGAGGACAGCCTGCGCTACTTCCAGGACAAGTACCCCGGCACCATGGCCGCACGCATCGAGTTCGATCCGGCGCTGTCGCAGCGCATGTATGCTGCCGCCGACATGTTCCTGATGCCTTCGAAGTTTGAGCCCTGCGGCCTGTCGCAGATCATTGCCATGCGCTACGGCACCCTGCCTATCGTGCGCGAGACCGGTGGTCTGAAGGACACTGTGATTCCGTATAACGAGTTTACCGGCGAGGGCACGGGCTTCTCGTTTAGCAACTTTAACGGCGACGAGATGGGCGACGCCGTGTTCCGTGCGGCACGCCTGTTCTGGGACAACCGCGATGCCTGGAACCAGCTGGTCACGCAGGCCATGAGCCAGGACTTTAGCTGGACGCGCTCGGCCGACAAGTATCTGGACCTGTACTTCTTTATGCATCCGGAGATTGAGAGGCCGGCGGCTGTTGTCGTCGAACCTGAGGCTGTTGCTGAGCCGGTGGCCGCTGAGGAGCCCAAGGCCGAGGAGAAGCCGGTTGAGGCTGAACCCGCAAAGGCCGAGCCTGAGGTGAAGGCTGAGGTTGCTCCTGAGGCAGAGGCCGAGGTCAAGCCCGCTGCAAAGCCCGCAGCTAAGAAGACCACGGCCCGTAAGACGACCGCCAAGAAGGCTACGACGACCAAGGCTGCCGCGACTAAAACGGCGGCTGCCAAGGGAACGACCACGCGCAAGCGCACGACCGCCGCTGCCAAGAAGGCCGCCGAGGCCGAGGCTGCTCCCGAGGTAAAGGCCGAGGTCGCTGAGGCCAAGCCGGCCGCCAAGGCTCCGGCAAAGACCGCTGCCAAGAAGACGACCACGACCAAGACCACAGCCACCAAGAAGACCGCGGCAACGAAGTCGACGACCAAGACCGCTGCGACAAAGGCCGCTCCGAAGGCTGCCGCAAAGCCCGCTGTCAAGGTCGAGGAGGCAGCCGCCGAGCCCAAGGCCGAAGCGGCTGTCGAGGCCAAGCCGACCGCCAAGACCACCACGCGCAAGCGCGCAACGACGACGGCCAAGAAGTCCACGACCAAGGCTGCTGCTCCCATGGCCGAGGCCAAGCCTGCAGTAAAGTCCGAGCCGGCACCAAGGACCGCTGAGGTCAAGACCGCTCCGAAGGCTACGGCAAAGGCCGAGCCTAAGGCCGAGCCCGCCAAGAAGGCCCCGGTCTCCCCCGCCGCTTCGACCGAGGAAAAGGCTCCGACCAAGAAGACCTCCGTCCGCAAGGCAACGGCCACCCGCAAGCGCCGATAATCCAGACGATCCAAAACCTCATCAAACCCTAAGCAAGGGGCGCTCCAACTGGGCGCCCCTTCTCTGTAGAGAGTTGATAAAACGATTTTCTAGGACAACCGTTCGCCGATGGTAAACGGATGTTGTTTATACAGCCTGTGTACAACAGATATACTTACATCCTGTGCGTAAAACCCATGGCCCGCAGACCATGATTCTATTGAACTGGACCGTACTATGAGATTGATACACAACAGCCGCCTACCGCAGTTTCGCACTCCGTTTGGTGCTGTGACCACTGGCACTTCCGTTTCGCTCTCGGTGATCTTGGAGGATGCCGACCCCAACCAGGCAACGCTCACCCTGCGCACTTGGGTCGATGAGATCGGCGAGTCTCGGTATCCCATGACGCACGAAGGCGACGGCATATTTTCCGTAGAGCTTGAGTGTACCGAGCCCTGTCTTATCTGGTACAGCTTTATCTGCAATATCGAGGGCCAGCCCGAAGTTCGCCTGGGCGCACCGCAGGGCCGCACCGGCGGCGAAGGCGTAACCTATGACTACGCCGAGGTGCCGTCATTCCAAGTCACCGTCTACAAGCACCGCGAAGTTCGACCCGAGTGGTACGAGCGCGGAATGGTCTACCAGATCTTCCCCGATCGCTATGCCCGCGACGAGCACTGGCGCGAGCGCACGCTGGCCGAGGTCGAAAAGCCGCGCAACGGAATCCAACGCCGCATGGTCGAGGACTGGAACGAGCCGCCCGTATACGAGCGCGCCGATGACGGCTCCATCAAGACCTGGGATTTTTACGGCGGCTCGCTCAAGGGTATCCAAAATGACCTGCCTCGCATCGCCGAGCTGGGCTTTACAGCCATCTACCTCAACCCCATTTTTGAAGCCGCGAGCAACCACCGCTACGACACCGCCGATTACACCAAGATCGATCCGATTCTGGGCACCGAGCAGGACTTTACCGAGCTGTGCGAGGCGGCCGAGAAGCTCGGCATTTCCATCATTCTGGACGGCGTCTTTAACCACACGGGTGACGACTCCATCTATTTCAACCGCTATGGCAACTACCCTGGCGTGGGCGCGTGGCAGAGCGAGGATTCGCCGTGGCGCGATGCGTTTTATTTCCACGAGGACGGCTCGTACGACTGCTGGTGGGGCGTGGGCAATATGCCCGCCATCAACGAGAGCTCCGAGCTGGTACGCGAGCGGCTCCTAGGCAAGGACGGCGTGATCCGTAAATGGCTACGTGCCGGCGCTCATGGCTGGCGCCTCGACGTGGCCGACGAGCTTTCGGACGATTTCCTGACCGAGATTAAGAAGGCAGTACTTGCCGAAAAGCCTGACGCACTGTTGCTCGGCGAAGTCTGGGAAGACGCCTCTAACAAGATTAGCTACGGCCATCTACGCCGCTATCTGCAGGGATCCGAGCTCGACTCGGCCATGGATTATCCCTTCCGCGACATGGTTATCGGCTTTTTGATGGGCTATAAGAACGCTTACCAGGCAGCCGAGGATATCGAAACCCTGCGCGAGAATTATCCGCGCGAGGCCCTGTCCTGCGCACTTAATCTGCTTTCGAGCCACGACCGACCGCGCATTATCTCGGTGCTCGGCGGTGGCCCCGACGAGTCGCAGCTGCCCGAGTGCGAGCGCAGCAAATGGCGCCTGGACGAGAACTCGATGGGCCTGGCCAAGAGCCGTTTTTGGCTCGCGACGCTCATGCAGATGACCTTCCCCGGTGTGCCTTCGATTTACTATGGCGACGAGTACGGCCTTGAGGGTCTGACCGATCCGGGCAATCGCCGCACCCTGCCGACCAAGGACCAACTCCACGACTTCGATACGCTGGCCATCGTTAAGAACGCGTCTGCCGTGCGCCGCGCGCTACCGTTTATGATCGACGGTGAAATCAAGGCTTTCGCGCTCAACGACGAGGTACTCGCCTATACGCGCACCGGTAAAGACGGTGAGGCCGCGACGGTTATCATCAACCGTAGTCTGCGCAATTCGCACCGCGTGACGATTCCGGCGCTCGGCGAATGCGCGAGCGATGTGATTAGCGGTCACGAGTGCGAGATCCACAACGGCACGGTCACGCTCGATTTGTATCCGCTGAGCTCGTCGATCATCTATCACCATGCCGAGCAGCGCCTGCAGGAGCCGCTCGATCACGGCGCGGGCGTTGTGTGCCATATCACCTCGGTACCGACCGATGACGGCAAGCCCGGCACGATCGGCGCACCCACGCGTCGCTTTATCGACCATCTGTCCGCTATGGGCATGCGCTACTGGCAGGTCCTGCCCGTCAACCCCACGGACTTCTTCCGCTCCCCTTACGCCGGTCCTTCGGCCTTTGCAGGCAATATCGACCTGCTGCCCGAAAGCCACGAGGAGCTAGCCGCCGACTTTGAGACCTGGAAGGCCCGCGGCGGCGAGGATGCCGATCCACTGTACACCGCGTTTAAACATCGCAATGCCGATTGGCTCGAGAAGTACTGCGTCTATATGGCCGTCAAAAAGTACTTTGAGGGCGAATCGCGCCACGATTGGCCGGCAGATGTTGCGCGCTACAACGAGCATCTGATCGACGACAAGCGTTTCCACGACGAGTCAGAGCTGCAGGCGTACATGCAGTACCGCTTTGACCTGGCTTGGTGCGAGCTTATGAACTATGCGCACAAGAAAGGAATCGAGGTCATCGGCGATATCCCCATGTATGTCTCGGACGATTCGGCCGATGCGTGGAGCGAACCCGAGAACTTCTGGCTGTCCGATACCGGTAAGGCAATCGAGATTTCCGGCGCGCCGCCCGACAACTTTGCACCCGAGGGTCAGGTGTGGGGCAACCCGACGTTCCGCTGGGACCGCATGAAGCAGAACGGCTATAGCTGGTGGATGGATCGCCTACGTCGTGCGTTTTCGCTCTACGACCGCGTGCGCCTGGATCACTTCCTGGGCTTCCACAGCTACTTCAGTATCCCCGCGGGCAAGGCTTGCGCCGAAGGTCGCTGGCTGGCGGGACCGGGCAAGGACCTGTTCCAGACCGCCTACGACGAGCTGGGTCCGCTCAACTTTATCGCCGAGGACCTGGGCTATTTGACGCCCGGCGTTCGCGCCATGGCCTCGACCTGCGGCTTCCCCGGCATGGACGTGCTGGAGTTTAGCGACTACGACGTTCGTTGCGGCGTGCACCCTACGCCCGGAAAGATCCTGTACACATCGACTCACGACACGTCGACGCTCGCGGGTTGGTGCACGCGCTCTTTTGCGGGCGGCGACGAGCCGAGCGGTGTTGAGGTGGCAGCCAAGCTGATGAGCGATGCGCTGACAAGCGACGCTCCCTTGGTGATGATGCCGCTGCAGGATGTCCTGGGGCTTGGCGACGACGCGCGCATGAACGTGCCGGGCGTGGCCACGGGCAACTGGACCTGGCAGGCCGATGAGGCTGACGTTGCGGCCGCTGAGGGCAAAACTGCACAGCTCCTGCGCAACACCCATAGATTCTGGGGCGAAGCGTGATAAAACCCCCGATATAGGGTACAGTTACAAACGTTTGAATTTATGCGGGCAGAGCGATCTGCCCGCTTTGTGCTGAAAAGGAAGTAATATGGCGCGCTACGATTACAAGTGCTCGAGCTGCGGCAACGTGTTTGAGGTTGAGCATCCCATGTCCGAGACCCCCAAGGTCGTGTGCCCGAGCTGCGGCGCTCCGGCGGCCAAGACGTTCTCGGCCAGCGGCATCAAGTTTGAGGGCAGCGGCTTCTACAACACCGACCAGCGAAGCGGCGGCTCCAGCACCAGCGCCACCAGCGGCTGCTGCGCCAACTGCCCGCATAACCACTAGAAACCAAACAGCCCCGCGACCGATACAGATCGCGGGGCTACTTCTTTGAGCTATGAGTAGCTAATAATCTATCCAGGTTTCCTTATGAGTTGCGGTGAAATAAGGACTGTTTGGCGGGCAGAAGCCGCTATTCAATCCCTATTTCACCGCAACTTAGTAGTTACTTGTGGACCAGCCTGGCGCAGAAGTGGCCGTCGTAGGAGTCGGCGTTTACCGGTACGCTTTGGAAGAGGCCTCGATCGTTCTGGCGTACTGATACGAGCTTCTTGGCCTGATCGAACTCGGGGAGCTGCAGGATCTGCGCCTCGGAGAGCGGCGCCACGGTAAAGCCGGTGCCCTCGAGAGAGTTCAGGAAAGCGTCCACCACCTGCGTATTCTCCTCGTCGAAGACCGAGCACGTCGCATAGATGAGTTCACCGCCGGCAGCCACGCGCGCGGCTGCTTCCTTGAGCATCGCCAGCTGCAGCTTGGGCAACTCAGTCGTAACGTCATTCTCAGTTAGGCGCCATGGAATCTCGGGATGACGGCGCATGGTGCCGGTGCCCGAGCACGGCGCATCGATAAAGACCGTGTCGAACGTAACCGGCTTGCCAAGCATGGCATCAAACGAAGTGAGCACCTCATCAAGCTCGCACGCATCACCCGAAACCGTACGAACGCCCTGAATACCGGCCTTATGCAGGCGAGCGAGATTCAGATCGCACTTGCGATCATGAAGATCGAGCGCCGTATGCTGACGCCCATAGCCCGCACGCTTGGCCTGGCACATCATCACATAGGTCTTGGTGCCGCGACCGGCACCAATCTCAAGGCAGCTTCCAGGACGCGTGGCAGCTGTGGCGATAAGTTGCGCGTTGAGATCAGACGCCACGGCCGCAGCGCGCTCAAACACACCCGAAGCAACGGTAACCTGGGCATCAACCGGGGCATGGCAGCCCGGGAAGACAGGCTCGACGAGCTGAGAGATATACGGATCGGGCTTGGTAGCAAAGGCGTTCTCATGAAGGGCCAGCGGCGCGGGGGCCAGATTGCCGGCAAAGTTAAGCGCACCCTCAGGAGTGTCGAACGATGCCATAATGCGAGCGCACAGCCAGCGAGGAAGACCCATCAAACGCGAAAGGCGAACCAAACGGCGCTCGGACTCATCCACGTCGGACGCAGTAGCAAAGTCCTCAACATTGTCCGCAACCTTATGCAGCACGGCATTGGCCAAACCTGCGGCAGACTTAGCTCCGCTGCGCACCAGCTCAACACCCTGACTTACGGCGACGCGGCCAGGCGTATGCAAATAGAGCATCTCGAAGGCCGAGATACGAAGCGCCATGCGAACACGCGGCGCAACCTTTTTAGGCTTATCAAGAAACTGATCGAGCAGCTCGTCTAAAATACCCTGCGTGGCGGCCACGCCCAGCGCCAAGCGGGCGGCAAAAGCGGAATCGCGCTGGTCAATAGCCTTGGCCGATGCGCGAGAAGACAGCACGTCACGCGCATACATACCGCGGCGATCGGCCTCCATTAGCACATCGAGCGCAAGCTTGCGCGCGGGAGACAGCTTGCTCATGACAAAACACCCCACGAAAGATCGGCGCCCTGCAGACCAGCAGCCCAAGCAGAAGTGGCCATAGCACGCTTGCCATCAGGCTTAACCTCGAGCAACTCAACCGAGCCATCGGAAAGACCCATGTAAACACGCTTGGCCTTAACGAGAACCTGACCCTCGCCAAGCGACACATCTGCCGGTGCTGCATCGAGCACACGCACGGTCTTGCCGGCAATCACGCAACGAGCGGGAGCGGTGTCGGACGAGGCCAGCACATGACGCACGCAATCGAGCGCTGCCATCTGCGGATCCAGACGCATCTCCTGCTTGGAAATCTTGGCGGCATGGGTGACGAGCGACTCATCCTGATCAGTCCAAACAGCCGAGCCATCGGTAAGCGAGGGAAGCGTATCGGCAAGCAGTTTGCCGCCAAGCTCACCAAGCTCCATCGTGAGCGCCTCGGCATGCTTACCGGCAACCGACGTAGACGCCTGGGCACAATAAGCGCCGGTATCAACGCCATGTCCAATGCGCATAATAGAAACGCCAGCAACCTCATCACCAGCGAGAATCGCACGCTGAATAGGAGCAGCCCCACGCCAACGAGGCAGCAAGGAAGCATGAACATTCACAATACCAAGCGTCGCCATATGCAGCACCTCATCCGGCAAAATGCAGCCATAAGCAGCCACACAGAAAATGTCAGCCCGGGCAGCCTGGAGCGCCTCAACAACCTCAGGCGTCATACGATTAGCCTCGACAACGGGCAACCCCAGCTCAAGCGCGCGAGCCTTAACAGGAGACGGCTCCAGCTTCTTACCACGCCCACGAACAGCATCAGGACGAGTAACAACAAGCGCAATCTCATTCCCAGCCTCAACAAGCGAAGTCAAAGAAGGCACAGCAAAATCAGGCGTACCCATAAACACAATACGCATAAAAGTTAGTCTCCTCTCAATTACGAGCCGAGACGGCTACAAAAGAAGCGTTCCAGGTCGCAAGCGCACCTAGCCGCAAGAACAATCAACAAGAACAAATATACCCAAAACCAAAGAAAGAGCCGCAATAAAAGCAGCTCTTCCAACAAAGCAATTATCAGCGAAGACGCCCCTCCCTGGCCCACCGGCACCCGGGCGAACCGAGCCAGAACAACGCAGTCCCCGGTGCTGAGCGCCCACATATCGTCCCGCGCGCAGTTTCGCAGCAAAGCGAGAATGTTTGAGCACGGGATGATATGTGGGCGCTCAGCACCGGGGACGGTGGGACCTACTCCGTCTCGCCCGGTCGAGCGCCGCGGGCCAGGGCGTCCTGGTACTCCTTGACTGCCTTAATCCTCTGCATCGGCTTCAGTCGCTCGAACATGGTGTTGCCGTGCAGGTGATCGATCTCGTGCTGCAGGCACACGCAGAAGAGGTCGCCCGAGGCCTCGTAGCGAATCAGGTTGGCGTCCAGATCGTACGCCTCGACGACGACATGGTCGGGACGCTCGATCTCGCAGCTAATGCCGGGGATGGAAAGGCAGCCCTCGCTAAACGGCACCAGATGGTCGCTCTGCTCCACAATCACGGGGTTAATGAGCACGTACGGATCGTAGTCGTTCTTGTCGCTGTAGTCGCAGTCGATGGTGACGAGCTGAATGAGCTCGCCGATCTGCGGAGCAGCCAGGCCGCACCCGCCGTTCTCGAACATCATCTTCTTCATCTTCTCGGCAAGAGCCTCAATCGCAGGGGTGATTTCCTCGATGACGGCACACTCCTGGCGCAGACGAGGGTCGGGGGACAGTACGATTCCGTTGGCTTCCATGGCCATCCTTTCGGTTTGTTACATCAAATCATAGGCATCGACGTCAACGCTTACGCTCACGCCGCGCACGGAGCCCACCTCTTTGAGGCAGGCGTCGATATCATCAGAGACATGGTACCCCACGGGCGACTTCGCAAGCAGGTGGAAGCGATAACGGTCCTTGGCTCTCTCGATTACACACGAAGCCGGGCCCAGCACCTGCGGCACGGCACTCCCCGCCCGCAAAAAATCGGGCGCGGCGGAATGCCAGCGACGCTTGAGGAGCTTTGCAATGCGCCCGATGTAGTCCTGCGCCTCGTCTCGGTTCGCCGACCACACCAAAATGTTGACCAAGCGCACGAACGGCGGATACAGCGCGTCGCGGCGCTGGTCCAGGTCGTAGTCGGTAAAGATCGAGCGGTCGTGCTCGGCGACGGCGCGAATGACCGGGTCCTCGGGCAGGTAGGTCTGGATGATAACCTCGCCGGGGCGATTGCCACGACCGGCACGACCGGCGACCTGCTCCAGCAAATCGTAGGCGCGCTCCCCTGCTCTAAAATCGGGCAGCTTGAGGGCAAAGTCGGCATTGACAACGCCCACAAGCGTGACCTCGGGAAAGTCGAGGCCTTTGGCGATCATCTGGGTACCCAGCAGCACCGCGCAATCGGCGGCATCGAACTGCTCGAGCAACTTTTTGTGTGCGTCCTTGCCGCGCGTGGAATCGGCATCCATGCGAATGATGGCGACGTCGTCGGGCAGCATCTGGTGCAGCGCATCCTCGATCTGCTGCGTGCCCAGGCCCATTTTTGCCAGGTAGCGACTGCCGCATTTGGGACAGCGGCTCGTGGGCGCCGGATAGGGCTGCACGCGCCAGGACGATCCGCAGGTGTGGCACTGCAACGAGTGCGTGCGCTCGTGGTACGTGAGCGCGGTGGAGCAGTGGTTGCAGGTGGGCACGCAGCCGCATTCGCGGCACATCAAAAACGGCGCAAAACCGCGGCGGTTGTGCAGCAGCACGGCCTTTTCGCGGCGCTCGACTACACGCTCCAGGCCCTCCATCAGCGGTTTTGAGAACATGGAGCGGCTGCCGTGTGCGAACTCGCGGCGCAGGTCGGCAATGCGGACTGTGGGCAACACGGCGTGTCCCGGGCGCTCGGGCATCTCGACACGCGTCCAGGTGGCTCCGTTGTACGTGCCGCGGCGGCAGCGGTCGAGGGCCTCGGCAGAAGGGGTGGCCGAACCCAACACGAGCGGGCAGCGATACCGACGCGCCATCTCGGCCGCCACCTCGCGCGCATGGTAGCGCGGACTGGAGCCCTGCTTATAGCTGGTCTCGTGCTCCTCGTCGATGATGATAAGACCCAAGTCGCTGAGCGGGCAAAAGAGTGCCGAGCGGGCGCCCACGACCACACGCGCGGCACCGCTGGCGACCATATCCCACTGGTCCAGACGCTCGCCAGCAGAAAGACGCGAATGGAACACAGCGACCGTCTCGCCAAAGCGCGAGCGGAAGCGGCCGACGGTCTGGGCCGTCAGCGAGATCTCGGGCACGAGCACGCAGGCCGAACGGCCGGCCGCGAGCACGCGCTCGATGGCAGAGAGATAAACCTCGGTTTTGCCGGAACCGGTAACGCCATCGACCAGCACCACATCACCGTGAGCGTCCAGGCGTGCGCGCTCAATCTGCGCGAGGGCCTGCTGCTGGCCGTTGGTAAGTGCAACCGGCGCCTTGCCGCTTGCCGAGGACAGCGTGGTCTGCTCGCTGCAGCCACGCCACGCACGGCGCTCCTCTACCACCACGACGCCGCGCTTTTCAAGCGCCTTGATGGTCGCCGACATACTGTTGTAGAGCAAGTTGAGGTCACGCGTCGTGACCGGGCCGCACTGGAGCGCCTCGATGAGCTGGCGTTGGCGAACGGCAGTCTTGGGCGGCGTATAGTCGAAGCCCTCGGGTGTGAGCATGACCCAGCGGTTTTGGATGGGTTTGACGGCGGGGCGCTCAACGGTCCACACGCCGTCGTCACCCTTGACCACGCGCGGGCTGCCGCCCGGAGGCAAGAACAGGCGCAGACACTCGGAAAGCGTCGCGACGTACTCGCGGCTCATCCAGCGTGCGATACGGGCGGCTTCGGCGGTAAAGAGCGGTTTGCTGAGAATAGCCTCGATAGGCTTGACGCGTGCGGGATCGAGGGCGTCGACACCTTGCAGATCGGTCAGCACGGGCGAGATATCGACGATATAGCCCGCGGCCGCACGGTTGCCAAAATGGACCAGAACCGTCGATCCGACCTGGGCCTCGTCGGCAAGGGAGTCGGTGATGCCGTAGGCAAAGGGCTCGGACAGCACACGGGTCGGGATGTCGAGGACCACGCTCGCGTAGGCGGCAATGGGCTCTGGCGCAGGCTCGGGCTTGGCCTGCTCGGCCGTGCGGGCATGCTTCACGGGAGCTTCCTCCGGTTCCGGCGAACCAAACAGTGACAGTTGCTCGGCCATGGTCCCTGTACCTCCCATCCCATGCGTCTTCAGAAACAAGAGCCCCGCTCGGGGTGAACGGGGCTCGAATACATACGTTTGCGCAGCTGCTACAGCGCCATCGTGCGGGCGCGGTCGATGCGCGCCAGGCAGTCGTCGCGGCCGATGAGCGCCATGGTCTCGCCCAGCGGAGGGCTCACCATGTTGCCGCAGACGGCGACGCGCACGGCCTGGAACACCACGCGCTTCTTGAGGTCCATCTGCTCGGGCAGCGGCTCAAGCGCGGCGTCGATGTTGGCAGCCGTCCACTCGTCCACACCCTCGAGCGCGGCCTTGGCGGCATCCAGAATGGCGCCCATGCCCTCCTTGGCCAAGCCCTTGTTGACGGACTTCTCGTCATACTCGAGCGTCTCGGCCGTAGCGAAGATGGGAGCGGCGACGCTCACGGCGTCGGCCGGCATCTTGGTGCGCGGCTTGACAATGGCGGCAAGCGCGTCGATCCAGTCCTCGCCGTACTCGACATTACCCTCGATGAGACCCGCCTCGTGCAGCTCGGGGACCATGATCTCATCGGCAAACTGGGCATCGGACATGCCGTTAATGTACTCAGCGTTAACCCAATCGAGCTTCTTGGGGTCGAAGGTCGCCGGGTTCTTGGAAATGCGGTCGAGCGAGAACTTGCTGGCCAGGACATCGCGCGGGATGATCGTGGTCTCGCCGTCGAGCGACCAGCCGAGCAGCGCCAGGTAGTTGACGAAGGCGTCGGACAGGTAGCCGGCGTCGCGGTACTCCTCCACCGAGGTGGCGCCGTGGCGCTTGGAGAGCTTCTTGCCGTCGGCACCCAAGATCATGGAGATGTGGGCGAACGTGGGCACGGGCGCGCCGAGGGCCTCGTAGACCATGACCTGACGCGGGGTGTTGGACAGGTGGTCGTCGCCGCGGATGACATGGGTGATCTTCATCATGGCGTCGTCGACGACGGTCGCGAAGTTGTACGTGGGCGTGCCATCGGAGCGGAAGATGACAAAGTCGTCGAGCTCCTTGGCGTCGAAGGTCACCTCGCCGTGAACGGCGTCGTGGATGACGACGTCGCCGCGGTCCTCGGGCACCTTGATGCGCAGGACGTAGGGCTCGCCGGCCTCGATGCGGCGGCGGGCTTCCTCGGGATCAAGATCGCGGCAGCGGCGCTGATAGCCCTGGAACGGGTCCTTGCGCTCCTGGGCAGCCTTGCGATCGGCGTCGAGCTGCTCCTTGGTGCAGAAGCAGGGATAGGCCTTGCCCTCATCCCAAAGCTTCTGGGCGGCCTGCTTGTACAGGTCCAGGCGCTCGGTCTGTGCGTAAGGGCCATAGTCGCCGCCCACCTCGGGTCCCTCGTCCCAGTCCAGGCCCAGCCAGCGCATGGCGCGCAGGATGATCTGCGTGTTCTCGTCGGTGGAGCGGGTGGGGTCGGTGTCATCGATGCGCAGGATGAACGTGCCGCCGTTAGCACGGGCGAAAGCCCAGTTATAGATAGCGGTGCGGGCGCCGCCGATGTGCAGCTTGCCCGTCGGTGAGGGTGCAAAGCGGACGCGAACGTCTGATGCCATGGAAATCTCCTCGATTGCAGGATGGATGTCTAACCGCATCAGTATAAAGCATCAAAGCAACCTCCGCACAAAGGGCACCGACCTACTCATTGGGGACAGACTTAAATGACCAGTCGCTGGGGACATTCTTAGTTTAAGGCTACTCATTTAAGTCTGTCCCCAATGAGTGGGTGCGGAAAGGTTGTGAATGTTTGATTTACGCGCTATGATGTGCCCTTGCATAGAGAGCCCGGCGGAATGGTAACGGTCGCTGGGACACGTTTTTGAAAGGACAATCATGTCAGAAGAACTTCGTTCCATCCCACCCCAACACGGGTCCTTTGTTTTTACGTCGGAGTCGGTGACCGAAGGTCATCCCGATAAGATCGCTGACCAGATCAGCGACGCCGTCCTCGACGCAATCCTCGCCAAAGAAATAGAGCTTCAGGAGCAGGGCTACATCGCCCCCAACGGCGTGCCTGCCAACGTTGAGAACGTCCGCTGCGCCTGCGAGACCCTCGTGACCACCGGCACCGTCATCGTCGCCGGCGAGATTCGCACCCAGGCCTACGTCGACGTACAGGAAATCGCCCGCGGCGTCATCCGCCGCATTGGCTACAACCGCGCCAAGTTCGGTTTTGACTGCGACACCTGCGGCGTTATGAGCCTCATCCACGAGCAGTCGCCCGATATCGCCCAGGGCGTTGACGAATCCTTCGAGACCCAGACTGGCGCCACCACCGACCCGATCGACCTGATCGGCGCCGGCGACCAGGGTATGATGTTCGGTTATGCCTCCAACGAGACCAAGACCCTCATGCCCATGCCGCACTACCTGGCAAGCCGCCTGGCCGAGCGCCTGGCCGCCGTGCGCCACGACGGCACCCTCGCCTATCTGCGTCCCGACGGCAAGACACAGGTCACCGTGCGCTACGAGGAAGGCAAGCCCGTCGAGGTCACAACCATCGTCATCTCCACGCAGCACGCCGCCGAGATCGAAGACATGGGCAAGATCAAGGCCGACCTCATCGAGCACGTCATCACCCCGGTCATGGCCGCCGAGAACATGCCGTGGGACAACGCGGACATCTACGTGAACCCCACCGGCCGCTTTGTCGTGGGCGGCCCCATGGGTGACACGGGCCTGACCGGCCGCAAGATCATCGTCGACACCTATGGCGGCTACGGCCGTCACGGCGGCGGTGCCTTTAGCGGCAAGGACTGCACCAAGGTCGACCGCTCTGCCGCGTATGCCGCGCGCTGGGTCGCCAAAAACGTGGTCGCCGCCGGCCTGGCCGACCGCTGCGAAGTCGAGCTTGCCTACGCCATCGGCGTTTCCAAGCCCCTCTCAATCATGGTCGACACCTTCGGTACCGCACATGTTGCCGAGGACAAGATCGTTGAGGCCGTAGAGAAGACCTTCGACCTGCGCCCGGGCGCAATCATCCGCGACCTAGACCTGCGTCGCCCCATCTACGAAAAGACGGCAGCCTACGGTCACTTCGGCCGAGAAGACGCCGACTTCACTTGGGAAAAAACCGACCGAGTCGAAGAACTCAAAGCAGCCTGTGACCTGTGAGCCAACGAAAAAAGCTGCAGCCAAATAACACCGCACCAAAAGAAGTACCGACCCCAACCGGTACTTCTTTTTTATATAAACGGTGGTGAAGATGCTTCGATATGCAAGGAAAGACACGTCCCCAGCTAATGAATTTTGCCATCCAGCAACTCCAACCATGTATCCTTAGTCCCGAGTGGCGGGGCATAAGGTCGGTCGCGAGTTCCGCACGAGCCGGAGAGCACTTAATGTGCTCTCCGCGCGAGCAGGACTGCCCGAGCAGGCGACCAAATACCAAAGCCCTCGGAACGGCGGGACTGAGTATGCCCCGCCCCTCGGGACGACGGGATAGAACAGGAGCGCATATGGCAGGCAAGCCGCAAACACTAGCTACGACCTCTGCATTCGAGATCTTGGGCCCCGTCATGGTCGGCCCCAGCTCGTCACACACCGCCGGCGCCCTGCGCTGCGCCCAAGTTGCCGCCAGCCTGCTGGAAGGCCGCATCACCAAGGTTACCTTTGGCCTGTGGAACTCCTTCGCCCATACCTACCGCGGCCACGGCACCGATCGTGCACTCGTCGCGGGCATCCTGGGCCTCGACACCGATGACGAGAACATCAAGCAGGCCTTCGACCTCGCACGCGAGCAGGACCTCGAATATCACTTTGACATCAAGGGCGACGACGCCTCCATCCACCCCAACACCGTCGACATCGACATGGTCGACAACACGGGCGCCACGGCGCAGGTCCGCGGCGAGAGCCTCGGCGGCGGCAAGATGCGCATCAGCCGCATCAACGGCGTCGGCGTCGACATCTCAGGCATGTATTCCACGCTCTTCGTGGCGCATCAGGATGTTCCCGGCGTGCTCGCAGCGCTCACCAACCTGCTCGCCTACGCCCATGTAAACATCGCCTTCTGCCGCACCTACCGCACCGAAGTGGGCGGCCAGGCCTACTCCGTCTTTGAGACCGACGGCGCGCCCGACGACACCGTTATCCCCATGCTACGCAAGCTCGATAATGTCGATTATGCGACCTTTATCGAGCTCCCCGGTTCTGCCTCGTCGCTCTCTCCCGGTGTCTCGGCAAAGGAGATCTTCGACGACGGCGAGCAGCTGCTCGATGCATGCGAGGAACTGGGGCTCAGCATCGGCGCCGTCATGGCTGTGCGCGAGGCACGTCTGACCGGCGAGGCCCACGCCGTCGCCGCTATGCGCCGCGTACTCGAGGTTATGCGCGAAGAGACCACAGCCCCCATCGCCAATCCGCAGCGCTCGCTCGGAGGGCTTATCGGTGGCGAGGCCAAGCTCGTCGAAGCAACCCGCCGCAACGATTTAAGTGCACGCCTGATGGGCGCCGTCCAGACTAACGCCGTGGCCCGTGCCATGGCCGTGCTCGAGCGCTCAGCCACGATGGGTGTAATCGTAGCAGCACCGACGGCAGGATCCGCGGGTGTTGTGCCCGGCTGCGTGCTGGCGCTCGCAGACCACCTCCAGCTCGACGATGAACAAGTCATGGACGCCCTCTACTGCGCAGCCGCCATCGGCCTCAACCTCACCACGAGCGCCTGCGTTGCCGGCGCCGAGGGCGGCTGCCAAGCCGAGGTAGGAAGCGCGGCCGCCATGGCTGCCGCCGCGCTGGTGCAGATGCTCGGCGGCACGCCCGAGCAGGCGCTCGACGCCAGCTCCATCGCCCTGAGTAACCTGCTGGGCCTTGTTTGCGACCCCGTCGGTGGCCTCGTGGAGGTACCCTGCCAAAACCGCAACGCCATCGGCGTGGCAGCCGCCTTTAGCTCCGCACAGCTTGCCCTCGCCGGCATTAAGAGCCTGGTGCCGTTTGACCAGATGGCGCACGTCATGCTCTCGGTGGGCCACGCGTTGCCGGCCACGCTGCGCGAGACGGCCAAGGGCGGCATCGCGCAGGCTCCGGCCGCGCTTTCGGCCTGTGCAAAATGCGGTGTGTGCGGATAGCGACAAAGGACGACTTAAAGGTGGGACAAATGTCCCACCTCTTTTGAATGCCACCGTTTCCATACCACAATCAACTAGGTAATCGCTATAATGCAAGCCCAGTAAAAACACGATGAGCCACAAGGCGAAATTCGAAGGATATGCATACGATGTCGCAAAACGATCGAACTCAACTGATTCCCGATCCGCAGCAGCCGAGCAGGCACACCGGCGGCGTTCAGTCGCCGCGTCCTATCGCGCCGAGCCACGGTCAGCAGCGTGGTGCGACAAACACTTCGCAACGCCCGAACCAGCAACGTCAGCAGCGCAAGGCAAACGGCAATGCGCCCAAGCAGCCCCCCACGCACGCTCGAGGCGATCGCGGCCCCGCACGCAAACCCGCCGAGAACAATAAGTCGGGCAAAAAGACGACACTCTTTGTCGTCCTAGGTCTTATCGTCATTGTCTATATCGTAGGCGTCGTAGCGTTTTCGCAGGTAGCCTACCCCAACACCACCATCGCCGGCGTCGACGTCTCGTTCTCCAACGCTTCGTCTGCCGCCGCCAAGGTCAACTCGGCATGGAAGCACTATAAGCTCACCGTGACGGGCGATGACTTTAGCTGGACCTATCAGCCCGAGTCCGATGAGCCCATCGTAGACGGCGAAGCTGCCGCAAAAGAGATCATCAACCACAACGAAGCCTTTGTATGGCCTGTCCGCCTTGTAGAATCCTTAAGCGGCAAGACCAAAACAACCGCTAGCTCCAACGAAGTCGATCTTGATCAAGACGTCGACCTGTCCATGCTCTCCGACACCTTTGACCAAAAGCAGTTTGAGAAGGATCTGGGCGCCGCCATCGACGAGTTTAACGAGGGCCGTTCGGGCGCGTTCGAGGCCAATAGCTCCTATGACGAGCAGGCCGGCAAGTTTACCGTCGAGAAGGCGCGCTCCAACGAAAAACTCAACCGCGAGCATGTCATTAAATATGCCGAGCTCGAGCTTGCCTCGCTGGCCGAGACCGTAGATCTTTCCAAGCTCGGCAACGATGCCTATGAGCCGCTCAATGGAACGCTGACCGATGATCAGATTCAGGCTGCATGCGATGCCGCCAACAACTTCCTGGGCGTCAACGTGACCCTCAAGCTCAACGGCGAGGATGCCGGCAAGGTTGATGGCAGCTCCGTGTTGCAGTGGATCAGCTTTGCCGATCCGGCCAACCCCACGCTCGATACGTCGCAGATCAGCAGCTGGGCAGCCGAGCTCGCCAACGGCTTCAATACCGTGGGCTCCACTCGCTGGTGGACGCGCGCTGATGGCAAGCAGTGCGCCGTCGAAGGCGGCGACTTTGGTTGGTCCATCGACAGCAGCTCGCTCGCAAAGCAGGTCGAGGATGCCATTAACAACAAGCAGACCGGCGAAATCGAGATCAAATACTCCCAGAAAGCCGACACCTTTACCGCAAAGGGAGAGCCCGACTGGAAGGCATACGTCGATGTCGATCTGTCCGAGCAGCACGCGCGCTACTACGACGAGAGCGGCAATATCGTGTGGGAGGCCAACTTTATCTCGGGAAAGCCGGGCGAGGACGCCACGCCCGAGGGCGTCTGGCAGATCAACAGCAACGACGGCGCCAGCAAACTCATCGGTGCCAAGGACCCCGAGACCGGCAAGCCCAAATACGAGAGCCCGGTAAGCTATTGGATGCCGTTTGAGGGAAACATGGTCGGCTTCCACGATGCAACGTGGCAAAACGACAAGAGCTTTGACGACCCCAACTCCTACAAGTGGTGCGGCAGCCACGGTTGCATCAATCTGCGCCTGGCAGACGCCAAGGCACTTCACGACTGCATCAAAGTCGGCCTGTGCGTGGTTGTCCACTCATAGTGCAACGCGCGCATTCCTACAACGTGGAACCGCTGCGACCAATCTAACAGTTCCGAAAGAAACCGTTCTATGCGCCCACCCCAACCGGTGGGCGCATATACTTATCAAGGTTCTTTCTATAAAGGAGACGCTATGCCGAATGTCCCCACCATCACCCCGGGCCCGGATGATACCGAGCACACGCCCGAAGGTGCCACCGAAACGATTCCTCTGATTACAAACGCACACACCGACAAGCAGAGCGGACGCACGAACGATGCGGCCGAGATATCCGATGAAGAGGCATATGCCAAGCTCAAGGCAAAACGTGCCGAACGTCGACGCAAAAAGCTGATTCGACGCGGTATTGCCGCCGGCATCGTGGGTGCCATCGCGCTCATTGCCATTGTCGCAACCCTGGTTATCAATGCGCAGCCTCAGGGCGCTAGCGGGCCTGTAACCGACATGGTGACCGAGGGCACGTTTACCACAACGGTCGAGGCGAAAGGCCAGCTCAAACACATTTCGTCCTCATTGGTCTCCCATTCTGTTGACGGCACGGTCGATTCGATCAACGTGCAGGCAGGCCAATCCGTCAACGAGGGCGACGTGCTCATGACCATTAAAAACGACGAGCTCGATCGCAACGTTGCCGAGGCGCAGCGTGCAGTTGCAGCCGCTCAGGAAGACCTTGCGAACGCGCAGAAAGCCGCAGCTGCCGCGCAGGCCACCCCAACGACGGACGTCGATGGAGCTTCCGCAGCGGCTGGCATCTCCGCCGCATCAGCGGACACGAACGCCGTATCGGCCGCGCAGCGCAGCCTCGCATCGGCCCAGGCAAACCTCGACCAGGCGAACGCCAAGGCCGCCAGCCGTACGGTCACGGCCCCGAGCTCGGGCAGCATCGTGGAGCTCAACGCCAAGGTGGGCGCCACGGTAACAGGCGGCATGATCATGGGCGAAAGCGATACGAGTGGCGGCAAGCAGTGCATGCAGATCGCCGACCTATCCAAGATGAAGGTGACCGTGCAGGTGGGCGAAAAGGACATCGCCAAGATCGCCGTTGGGCAGAGCGCCAACGTCACGTATCCCGCGTTTCCCGATATCGTGAGCCAGGGAACGGTCACCGCCATCGCCTCGGTGGCAAACTCCGACTCCAACAACGGCGGCGGCAGCGTGACCTTTAACGTCGACATTCTCATCGAGGCGCCCGACGCGCGCCTGAAGCCGGGCATGACGGCCGAGGTATCGGTGGTGACCGAGCAGCTCGACGACGTGGTGATGGTGCCGACGATGGCGCTCATGACCGAAGACGGCGAACACTATTACGTCAACGTGGCGACTGATGACGAGGGCAAGCAAACCCGTCGCGTGAAGGTGACCGTCGTGACGCAAAACGACAACGAAGCCGTAGTCGGCAAGACACAGGTCAAGCGCGACGACCAGGGCAACGAAATCAACCCTGACGTGCCGGTTACCAAGCTACGCGATGGCGACACCCTCGTCATGGACAACGGGGCGGACGCAACGGCTGACGGCGGCTACAGCGCGGATTCGGGCAGTACGTCTGCCGACGAGGGTATGTAATGCGTCCCGTCATCGACATCCGCAACGTGCACCGCATCTTTGAGAGCGAGGCCGGCTGCGCCCATATCCTGCACAACGTGAGCCTGGCGGTAGATCCCGGCGAGTTCGTCGCCATTACCGGCCCCTCGGGCTCGGGCAAGTCGACGCTCATGAACATCCTAGGTTGCCTGGATAAGCCGACGGCGGGCGACTACTACCTGCAAGGGCTCAACGTGGCCGAGCTCGATGATGACGAGCTCACCGAAGTCCGCGCCCTGAGCATCGGCTTTGTCTTTCAGAGCTTCAACCTGCTACCGCGCCTGTCGGTTATCGAAAACGTCATGCTGCCGCTGGCCTACACCAACGTACCCCGTAGCCAGCGCGAAATGCGCGCCGTGCACGCGCTGCAGGCCGTCACGCTGCCCGTCGACCACTGGGACCACCGCATATCCGAGCTCTCGGGCGGCCAGATGCAGCGTGTCGCCATCGCACGTGCCCTCGTCAATGACCCGCCCATCATTCTGGCCGACGAGCCGACGGGAAACCTGGACTCCGCCACCGGAGCGCTCGTCATGGAAACCTTCCATAAGCTCCAGGAGCGCGGCAAGACCATCATACTCATCACGCACGACCCCGGCATCGCCGCCGAGGCCGACCGTGCCGTGACCATCCGCGACGGTCGTATTCACGACGGCGCGTATATTCCACATACACCGCGGACCCTGCGCAGCGCCGTAGATAGCCTACCCACGATCTCCGACCCGACCATCCCGCAGAAAGGAGTGATGGTGTGAGCACGCGCGACCTCATCCAAGAAGCACTTCACTCGCTCGAGGCCAACAAGGGGCGCAGCCTGCTCACCATCCTGGGCATTGTCATCGGCATCGCCTCGGTTATCGCCATGACATCGCTCATCGGCGGCATCCAAAACAGCTTGGTCAATAGCCTAGGCCTCAATGCGGCACGCATGGTGCAAATCTATTCGTCGCAAGAACTCACCGATTCTGACGTCCAGAAGCTTCAAAAACTGGTGCCGCAGATAGAACAGATCGGCATTGTCGACAGCGCGTATACCGAGTACAAGACCGGCGATAAAAGCTATACCGTCATGGCACAGGGTGTCGATAGCGACATGCTCGACGCTGTGGGTGCCAGCAAGCTCGTTGCGGGACGTGTCTATTCACAGGCCGAGTCTCAATCAGGCTCGCGCGTTGCGCTCATCAGCCGTGGCGGCGCCGATCAGCTTTACGGCAACGAACAGGACGCACTGGGAAAAACCATCAAGGTGTCCAACGGCGAGGTGCAGATTGTAGGCGTGATTGATGGCGGCAGCGACTCCATGGGCTCGCTTACGCTGTATATGCCACGCGAAACCATTTCCGGCCTGTTTGGCGACGAGAATCCTTCATTCCCCAGCGTGACGGCACTTGCCGCCGAGGACACGGACATGGACGAGCTCTGCAAGACCATCGAGTCCAAGGTGCGCGCGATGAAGGGCATCTCGGAGGATGATGAGTACGACAGCGTATCGGCGACCTCCATGAAAAGCGCCATCGATGCACTCAACTCCTTTATGGGCGCCTTCTCGCTCATCATGGGTGCTGTCGCCAGTATCTCGCTGCTTGTCGGCGGGATCGGTATTATGAATATGATGCTCACCAACGTGACTGAGCGCATCCGCGAGATCGGTATTCGCCGTGCCCTGGGCGCCAGTCGTCGCGATATCACCGCGCAGTTTTTGGCCGAGTCCTCGGCGCTGTGCGTCACCGGTGGCCTGCTGGGTGTCCTGATTGGCTATCTGCTGGCCTGGGGCCTCGCGATGTTTGCCGCAGGATCAGGGGTTCTCAGCGAGCTCGGTGCCAGCGGGCAAATCACACCGAGCTTTTCAATCGCCACGGTGCTGCTGGCCTTCGCCGTCTCCGTCGGCATCGGCGTAATCTTTGGCTTCTACCCCGCTCGCCGCGCGGCAAAGCTCAACCCGGTGGAGTGCCTACGCTACCAGTAAGCCACCACTAACAAGTTGCGGCGAATTAGGGACCGTTTGGGGGTGCGGATGCCGGAAACGTAGAGATTGGCCTCGCCGAAGTCGGCCTGGGCCCGGCAGGGCCTGCATCAGCATTGCAAAAACGCCCATCGAAAGGGCGAATCCCTCTTGTCAGAACTACAGGAACACCCCCCCTACGCGGGCGGGAGGGCGCGCAGGCGCGGCGAGCGCCTAGCGCGCGAACTCCCGTAAGAGCGCGTCTTCCACTTCCCGAAGCGAAAGGGCCCCGCCTCCCTCGGCGGGACGGGCGACCACGATGCAGCGCGCTCCCGCGCCGCGCGCAGAGGCGAGCTTCTCGGCCGTGCCGCCTACGGTTCCCGAGTCCTTGGTCACAAGCCACTGGGCGCCCACCTGCCGAAGCATCGCCTCGTTGAGCTCGCGGGTGAAAGGCCCCTGCATGCCGATGACGTGCGACGGCGAAAACCCCGCGTCGATGCACTTCGTTATAGCACCGGGCAGCGGGAGCACACGCACGAAGAAGCGCTCCGCGAAATCGGCGACGCGCGTGTAGGGAGCAAGCTCCTTGCTCCCCGTCGTGAGAAGCGCGCGACCCGGGTTCTCGGAGAGAAAGCGCGCCGCGCAGGCGATCGACGCGACCGACACGACGCCTTTGGGCAGCGCCTCGACCGGGCGCGCAAGGCGCAGGCATTGTGCGCCCACGGCGAGCGAAGCGGCCCGGATGTTGCCGCTTGCGAGCGTAGCGAAGGGGTGCGTGGCGTCGACAACGATGCGCGCGCCGGAAAGCTCGCACTCCATGTCGGCCTCGTCGAGCCTGCCCGCATGCACCTCGATGCCCGGAAGCTCGCCCAAAAGCTCGCCTCCGTACTCGGTTGCCGCGTAGGCACGGGCGGGGATGCCCGCCCCGCTCGCCCATTCGCACAGAAGGCGGCCCTCGGTGGTGCCGGCGAAGATGCGCAGCGCCGGCGCGGATGCGGGCGCCGTCACTTCGGGCCGCCTGGGCGCGTGATCTGGTAGAGCAGCGCGTTCATAATAGCAGCCGCCACGGTCGAGCCGCCCTTGCGACCCCTCGCGACGATGGTCGGCACGCGTCGCGCGAGTAACTCCTCTTTCGCCTCGACCACGTTCACAAACCCGACCGGCACCCCAACGACGAGCGCGGGCGCAATCTTCCCCGCGTCCATGAGCTCGGCGAGGCGCAGAAGTGCTGTGGGAGCGTTGCCGACGGCCACGATGAGCGGACCCTCGATGCCGCAAGCTTTGTCCATGCTCGCAACGGCGCGAGTCGTGCCCGCGGCGCGCGCCGTTGCGGCGACACCAGGGTCGGCCATGTAGCACACGGCCTTGCAGCCGAGCTTCGCGAGCGCGGGCTTGCTTATGCCTGCGAGCGCCATGTTCGTGTCGGTGAGCACCGTGGCCCCTGCACGCAGTGCGTCGAGCGCACAGCACGCGGCGTCATGGGTGAATACGAGGGAATCGGCGTACGAGAAGTCGGCAGTGGTGTGGATGACGCGCTTCACGACGGGCTCTTCGAGCGGCGGGAACGTGCGGCCGCCGAGCTCTTCGGTGATGATCTCGAAGCTGCGCCGCTCGATGTCGCCGGGCGCCATCTCCTTGGAATCCATCTAGTACTCCACTCCTTCCCTTGCACATATCCCCTGAGCGTAGGGGTGTTTCTCGCACCGCATCTCGGTTATGTAGTCGGCCTTCTCCACGATCTTGCGGGAAGGCGCGCGCCCGGTGAGCGCTACTTCGACGCCGCGCGCGGATATATCGAGCGCGCGGTCCACGAGCGCCTCGTCGACAAGCCCCTTCGAAAGCGCGTCGAGCGCCTCGTCGAGCACGAGCAGCCCCTCCTGAGCGCCCTCGAGCTCGGCGAGCGCGGAAGCGAGGTTCCCATCGTGCAGCTCGCACGTCGCGGCAAGTTCTTCCGACGTCATTGACCAGGTAAACTTGTCCGACACCTTCCCCGCGAACACGGGCACGCCGAAATGCTCGGCGAGCAGGCGCGCCTCTCCGCTTTCGCCGTCTTTCAGGAACTGCACGACGACGCGGCGGCCTGCAGCGAGCATGCGAAGGGCGAGGCCCATCGCCGCCGTGGTCTTGCCTTTGCCGTCGCCATGATACACGTGGATCATACGCCCTCCTCGATAATGCGGTAGACATACTCCATGTCGAGCGCCCCGCGCACGACGTCGGCCAGGCGGTCGAACTCGCGCGCACGGTGATCGGCCGCGGACGCTGCGCCCGCAGCACCCACGACGCTCTCGGGCAGGCCGCGCATGCGCGCGAGCGAGCGCGCGAGGGCGAGCGCCACCCCCGGTTCGTCGAACAGGCCGTGGAGATAGGTTCCGAACACGTTTCCGCAGGCCGCGCCTTCTGGTTTGCCGCCAATCGTGCCCGCAGGGGCGCAGGAGACGGTCGTTTCGCCGTCGTGAATCTCATACCCGCGCGCCGTCATGCCGTTCCACACCGAGAACGCGCCTTGGGCGCCCGTGATGCGCAGCTCCGACTGGGCGAGGCGCTTTTCCTCCTTGAACACCGTACTTGCAGGGATGAGCCCGAGCCCGCGCGCGGTGCCAGCGCCTTCCCTGCCGTGCGGGTCTGAAAGCTCGTCTCCCAAAAGCTGGTAGCCTCCGCATATGCCGAGCACCGGCGTGCCCGCGCCCGAAAGCGCGCGTACACAGGCTCCGATGCCGCTAGCCGCAAGCCAGCGCGCGTCGTCGAGCGTGGCCTTCGAGCCGGGAAGCACCACCAGGTCGGGTCGGCCCAGATCGGTCGTCGAGGAAACGTAGCGCACGCCCATGCCAGGCACGCGCGAAAGCGGGTCGAAGTCGGTGAAGTTCGACAGATGCGGAAGGCGCACGACGGCGACGTCGATGACACCGCGCGCCTCGCGGGCAGATAGGCGCGGCGCGAGCGAGTCCTCGTCGTCCAGGTCGAGCGTAAGATACGGCACGACCCCCACGACGGGAACCCCGCACATCTTCTCGAGCGGGGCCAAACCCGGGCGCAGGATTTCCACATCGCCGCGGAACTTGTTCACCAAAAGCCCCCGCAAAAGCGCGCGATCCTCGGGCGCAAAGAGCGCGACCGTGCCGTAGAGCTGGGCAAACACCCCGCCTGGGTCGATGTCGCCCACGAGCAGCACGGGGGAGGACACGGCGCGCGCGAGCCCCATGTTGACGATGTCGTTTTCGGAAAGGTTGATTTCGGCGGGGCTGCCGGCGCCCTCGATGACGATGACGTCGTTTTCCTCCGCGAGCGAATCGAACGCCTCCAAAATCTGCGGCATGAGCGCCTTCTTTCGCGCGAAGTAGTCCCTCGCAGCGAAGGCTCCCTGCGCCTTGCCGGCCACGATGAGCTGGCTTCGGTGGTCGCTTTCGGGCTTGAGCAGGATGGGGTTCATGCGCACGTCGGGCGCGATGCCGCACGCCTCGGCCTGCATGATCTGGGCGCGCCCCATCTCGAGCCCGTCGGCCGTGACACCGCTGTTGAGCGCCATGTTCTGGCTCTTGAAGGGAGTCACGCGCAGGCCGTCCTGCGAAAGCACACGGCACAGCCCCGCCGCAAGCAAGCTCTTCCCCGCGTTCGACATGGTGCCCTGGATCATGATGGGCTTCGCCCTACCCACGGGTATCGACCTCCTTCGCCGAGCCTCGACCATCCGCGCCCGCCATAGCGCCGCCCGGTTCGTCGGGTTCGCCTTCGCCCGATGCACCTTCCGTCCGAAGTGCGCGGCTGAACGCCATCGCAAGCCGGGTATTCTCCTTGCGCGTGCGCACCGCGACGCGGCACCAGAAACGGGACAGTACCGAAAACGAGTCGCACGTGCGGACCAAAACCCCCTGTTTATACAGGCGCTCGGGGATGTCTTTCGCCGGCGTGCGGACTAAAAGGAAGTTCGCATCCGACGGCACGACGGAAAGCCCGAGCGAGGAGAGCTCGTGGGAAAGCCACGCTCGCTCGCCCGCCAATACGTCGCGCGTGCGCGAGACGTATTCGACGTCTTCCAGGGCGGCGATGCCCGCGGCCTCGGCGACCGAGGAGACGGGCCAAGCCTGCCCCGCCCGGCGAATCCCCTCGATGAGTTGGGCGTTTCCGCTGATCAGATATCCCAACCGCAAGCCTGCCATTCCGTAGAGCTTGGTGAACGCGGAGAGCACGGCCACATGGCGCGAACACGCGGCGCGTGCGGCCACGCTCCTTTCGCGGGCGTCGGGCGCAAATCCGAGGAAGCACTCGTCCACGACGAGCAGCGCGCCCACCTGCTCGCAGCGGCAAGCCGCGGCATCGATCACGCTGGGGTCGACGAGGCGCCCCGTGGGGTTGTTCGGATTGCAGAGGTACGCCACGTCTCCCGGCCCCTCGATCGCGCGGGCGAAGGAGACGGGCACGTCGAAGTCGTCCGCTTCGGAGAGCGGGAACTCCTGCACGCATGCACCGTAGTACGATGCCGCCTCCGCATATTCAGAGAACGTCGGCGAGCACACGACGATGCGTTTCGGGCGCACCGCCGCGGCAAGCCGCCAGATGATGTCGGACGCGCCCGCGCCACAGACGATAGTATCTTCGGGAATGCCCCGGGCGCGCGCTAGGGCGCGAACGAGGGCGAGGCTTTCCCTATCGGGGTAGGCGTCGATTCGAGAAAGCGCCTTGCAAGCTGCGGCGACGGCGCGCGGCGAGGGGCCTGTCGGATTCACGTTCACCGAGAAGTCGATGAGGTCGGAGGCGCCCCCTTCGCAAGCGATGCCGAGCGATTGCGTGCTACCCCCATGCGCACGGGCACGCAGGATTCCCCCGGCAGCCCGGGGCGCGACGTGGTCTTCCCTCATGCCATCGCCCCCACGGCGAGCACGACCGCAGCGCGCGCGGCACCGAAGACGACGAGCGCGCATACGGACGCGGCGAGCATGAGCCTTGTCGCCCGGGCGATGTCGCCCCACTCGATTTCGCGGGACGCGTCGCCTATCGTCGGTTTCTCAACGAGCTTGCCAAAATACACCGCGGGTCCTGCCAGACGCAGCCCGAGCGCGCCCGCGCACGCTGACTCGGTCTGCGCCGCGTTCGGGCTCGCATGGCGACGCCTGTCGCGGCGCCAGATGCGCGCCGCCCCGCGCGCGTCGAGCCCGACGATCGGGCAAACGGCGATCATGAGCAAGGCCGATAAGCGCGAGGGAATCCAGTTCACCGCATCATCGAGGCGCGCCGAGGCGCATCCGAAGTCGATGTAGCGCTCGTTTTTGTAGCCCACCATGCTGTCGAGCGTGTTCACCGCCTTGTACGCCATACCCAAGGGCGCACCCCCGATCATAAGGTAAAAAAGCGGCGCGATGACGCCGTCGCTCGCGTTCTCCGCCACCGTTTCCACGGCGGCGCGCGCGACGCCCTGCTCGTCGAGAACAGACGTGTCGCGTCCCACGATGAGCCCGACGGCTTCGCGCGCCGCGACAAGGCCGCCCTTCGAGAACGCGCGGGCCACGGCCAGGCTCTGGCGGCGCAGCTCGCATGCCGCGAGAATCTGATAGCTCGCCCATGCCTCGGCCACGAAGCGCAAGCCGGAGTGAACCATGCCGCAAAGATGCAGGATTCCCCAGGTCAAAAGCCCACACGCAAGCGGAAGCGCCACGGCGAGCACAAGCCCTGCGGCGCGCGTGCCCGCGGACGTTTGCGGGAATGCGCCCCGCAGGCGGCCTTCGGCCCACGTGATCGCGCGCCCCATGGCGACGACGGGATGGGGAAGCCAGCGCGGGTCGCCGAAGGCAAGGTCGGCCGCGAACCCGGCGGCGACGGCAAGAATCGTCATCACCGGGCATCGCCCCCCGAAGCGGGGCGAACGTCGCGAAGGCAGCGCCCATCCCAGGTGGCGGCCCATGCGCCGCCCGGCTCGGTATGCACGTCGAAATATCCCATTGTCGGGACAGCTAGCTCGGAGAGCAGCGCTTTCACGGTACCCGCGTGAACGACGAAGACGGCGCGCCCACTCCCCTGGGCGCGCTCCGATTCGCACGCCTCCCGAAACGCCGCGACGACGCGGCGGGTGAAATCGCTCTTGCCCTCGCCATGCGGACAGCGCGTCTCGCACCAGGAGTCTACCCAGGCGCGGTAGCGCGCATCCCCATTAAGTTCAGCGGCGCTTCGCCCCTCGAAGTCGCCGAAATCCATCTCGCGCAGACCGGGGCACGCCATAAGCTCCGCGTTCGGGAAGAGGATGCGCGCCGTCTGGTCGGTGCGGGCCATGCCGCTCGTGATAACACGGAACACGTCACGATCGCACGCGAGGTCGTGCAAAGCGCGCTCGCCCGCGCTCGACAGGGGCTCGTCGGTGCCCGCCCCGCTGTAGCGATGGTCTTCCGTGCCCGCCGTGGCACCATGGCGCACGAAGACGACTTCCAAAGGCGCGCCCGCGACCTGCAGCCCTCGAGGCGCATCGGCAAGGTTTCCTTTGATGACCTGGGGAATCCCGCACATCATGCGCACGACGACGTCGG
>CAUGNZ010000019.1 GCA_959601045.1 uncultured Collinsella sp. | reverse complement strand
AAGGGCACGTCCTCGCCGCGTTGCGGCTGCGGGATGTGCCCTTAGGAAACCCCTCCCGGCCCCGCGGCCTTCGCAGCCTTACTTCAGCGTGTTGGCTGATAAGAAAGATGGCGTGCCGCCCCGATCGGGGCGGCACGTTTTTTATGGCACGTTTTTTGTTATGGGAGATTCATTTGAGCCTCATAGTTATGTTCACGTTCGGGAACATAGCGCCAGTTGCCTCAGCTAAGTTCATGTTCGGGAACATAGCCATCCGCACCGCAAGACGGCCCGACTACTCAAAGTATTGGAACTTGTTCGTCGAGAAGGCAAACGTTACGACAAAGCCTTCGCCGGGGTCGGAGGCTGCGGTAACGTCGATGCCCATCTTGGAGCACAGGCGCGCCACCAGGTAGAGGCCGATGCCCGTTGCGTGCTTGGTGGTGCGGCCGTTGTCGCCGGTAAAGCCCTTCTCGAACACGCGTGGCAGGTCTGCCGTGCACACGCCGCAGCCGTTATCGGCAACGGTAAGCTCAATGCGCTCGCTCGCCAGGCCCTCGTCCAACAACGCGCCCGAAAACACGATCTTCGCGCCGTCCTCGCGCGCATATTTAATGCTGTTCTGAATGAGCTGGCCCAGGATAAACTCGAGCCACTTCTCGTCGGTAAAGACCTCGAAGTCGAGGTTCTCACACACCGGAGCCACGTGCGCCGCAATGAGCTCGCGCGCGTTGGCCTTAATCGCACCCGTCACCAAGGTCTTGAGATCCCAGCGGCGAATCAGGTAGTCGCGTTCCACGACTTCCGAGCGCGCATAGTACAGCGCTTGGTCGATATAGCGTTCCACGCGAGCCAGCTCACGGCCCAGGTCATCCACACGCGACAGGTCGTCTTCGCTGCCGTCCAGGTTTTCCAAAATTAGATGGGCCGCCGCCAGGGGCAGCTTGGCCTCATGGACCCAGCTCTCGATATAGTCGCGATAGTCATCGGTCTGACGCCGGCCTTCGGCAACCTCGTCGCAGGCAGCTTTGCCCACCCGGCGCAAGACCTCGTACTCGAGCTCGCCCTCGGCATAGGTCGGGCATTGCACCATCTCCTGCACCCATACGGGGCTCTCCAGCTCCTCTGCCGCACGCTCCAGCTGGCGCAGAAAACGACGACGGCGCGCGTACTCGATCACGATGCCGAGCATACCAAAGATAAAGGACACGCCGACCGCCACGACCACAATAGATGTCGAAGCACCGGCGACCGTCAGCACAAAGCAGCTCAGCAGCACGCCGCACGCCCACACGGCGACGGGAAGCAGCGCATCTTTAAAGAATTTGCCAAACGACATAGCCGACCCCTAGACCGAATAGCCTTGGCCGCGGTGCGTTGTCAAATACCCCTTGATGCCGATTTTTTCGAGCGTAGTACGCAGGCGGTTGATGTTGACGGTGAGCGTGTTGTCGTCCACGAAGGCGTCGGAGTCCCACAGGTCCTGCATGATGGCCGAGCGCGAAACGATCTTGCCCGCGCGGCTCAGAAGCAGCGAGAGGATACGCAGTTCGTTTTTGGTGAGCTCGGTGCTGGTACCGGTTTGCGTATTGGTGACCATGGAGCGAGCGAGATCGAGCTCCAGCCCCTTGTGGACGAGCGTGCCGCGCTCGCCCGCCGCCGCGGTGCGACGCAGCAGTGCGTTGATGCGCGCCACGAGCACGCGCGCGCTGTAGGGCTTGGGAACAAAGTCGTCCGCGCCGAGCGTCATAGCCATGACCTCGTCGATCTCGGTCGTGCGCGACGTGAGAACGATGATGGGGACCTCGGATTCGCGACGGACCTCATGACAGATGTGCTGGCCGTCTTTGACAGGAAGCGTGAGGTCGAGCAGCACCAGGTCGGGCGCGGCAGCGAGAATATCGCGCGAGACGTGCTCAAACGATTCGCAGGCCTCGACCTCAAAACCGGCACGGGCAAGGATGTCGGCAAGCTCGCGACGAATGGGCTCGTCGTCCTCAACGATATAGATCAGCGCCATGGATTCCGTTCCCCTCTTAGTTGCCTTACAGCCATTATCGCCGCGAAGTCGCCGGCACGCGCCTCGCGCGGCAACAAGGTGACAGAACTGTTCGCGAACGAAAGGTCCGACTCGCCCTCGCTCGCAACGGGTGCGGGGATCAAATGATTATAAAATCCCCGTCCCAGAAAAATCATTTAGCGGCGGGCGCGGAGCTTTTCGTAGCCGTCGGCAAAAAAGGCGACCGTCGCTGCATCGGACTCGGCGGCGTCGGCATCGGCAGCGGGAACCACGCCGTGCTCGTCGCTCACCAGAAACAAAGCGCCCTTGAGCTGCGCGGGAATGTCTACGCGCGTGACCGAGATGCCCTTGGTCTGGGCCAGCTGCTCGATGAGCGTCGCCGTGCCGCACAGGAACTCGTCCGCCGGCGCCACAAAGGCGAGCTCGCCGTTGTTGACGGCGGCGAGCAGCTCGGGCGCCACACCAGTTTCGTCAGCCTCGGAGCGGGCCTCGGCAGAGCGGGCACGCAGCGCCTTGGCCGACGTATCGGCGAGCGGCTCGTACTCCCCCACCGTCATGGCGGCGTTGCCGTTGATGTCGATCACCAGCATGAGCACGCCGTCGCGTGCGGTGTAGTCGCCTTCGGCAAGCGACCACTCAACGTGCTGCTTGGCCCAGCTGAGCATGTTATGGGTAAGCGGCTCGCCCTGCACCAGGCGCTCGGATAGCGCACGGATGTGGCGGTTGAGCATGGGCACCTTTTTGTTGGACATGCGCCAACGGCAGATAAGCGCGGGCTTGTCGAGCGTAAACTTCTCGACCGCCTCCTGATTGGCGCAAAAGTCCTCGTACGCACGCTGATCCTCGGCATTGCCAAACAGCTCGGCATCATCAATCTGGGGCATGGTCATACCTTTCGTGTTAGTCATTCCGTCCTCTTATACCAAAAAGACGGCCCTCCAAACGGAGCGGCCGTCTTTTGCAGAGATTATTTTGACGATATGGTCAGGCGACCGATCAACTTAATGGGATAGAACAACATCCCATTAAGGGTTTTCCAAGTGCCCGAGATTGCCCCGAAAGAGGAGCGCCGCGTACTAAATGTACGCAAGCGACGGTTTGAGGGGCAAGGTCGGGTGCTTGGGAAAGCCCTAGTGCCTAAAATGCCTGGCACCCGTGAAGACCATCGCAATACCATGCTCGTTGCAGGCCTGGATGCTCTCGTCATCGCGCTTGGAGCCGCCGGGCTGGATGATGCAGGTCACGCCGTGTGCGGCAAGCACGTCGACGTTGTCGCGGAACGGGAAGAACGCGTCGCTTGCGCAGGCAAAGCCGCCCTTCTCCACGCCCTCGCGCTCGCAGAAGTCCTCGGCGCGCTCGCAGGCAAGCAGCGCAGAGTCAACGCGGTTGGGCTGACCGGGGCCCATGCCAATGCCGGCCTTGCCCTTGGAGACCAGGATGGCGTTGGACTTGACGCCCTTGCAGACCTTCCAGGCAAACTCGAGCTCGGCCATCTCGGCATCGGTGGGCTTGCGGTCGGTGGGGAACGTAAAGGTCGCGGGGTCCTCGATCACGTGGTCGACCTCCTGCACCAGCATGCCGCCGTCGATGGAGCGCAGCTCCACCTTGGCGCCGTGGTCCACGCCGCCGGTAGCCAGCACGCGCAGGTTGGGGCGCTTGGCCATGCGCTCGAGCGCCTCGGCGGTGTAGCTCGGGGCGATGATAACCTCGACGAACTGCTTGTTCTGATCGGCAAAGTGCTCAACCAGCTCAAAGGGGACCTCGCGGTTGCAGGCGATGATGCCGCCGAAGGCGCTCTTGGGATCGCAGGCAAAGGCGCGGTCGTAAGCAGCCGTGATGTCCTCGGCAACGGCGGAGCCGCAGGGGTTCTGATGCTTGAGGATCACGCAGGCCGGCTCGTCGAACTCGCGCACCAGGTTCCAAGCGGCATCGGCGTCCAGATAGTTGTTGTAGCTGAGCGGCTTGCCTTGAATCTGCTCGGAGCCCACGAGCGGGAACTGCGAGCTCGCGGTGTTCTCGCAGCCCTCGGCAAAGCGGTAGACCGTAGCCTTCTGCTGAGGATTCTCACCATAGCGCAGGTCGTCGACCTTCTCCAACGAGATCTCGAGCTTGGCAGAGGTGTCCGCCACGTCGCTTGCCTGGGCGGCAAGCCAACGGGAGATAGCCGTGTCGTAGGCGGCGGTAGTCTGGTAGACCTTCACCTGCAGGCGACGACGGGTGGAAAGCGTGGTGCAGCCACCGGTCTCGCGCATCTCGGCCAGGACGGCATCATAGTCGGCCGGGTCGGAGATGACGGTAACGCTCGCGGCGTTCTTGGCGGCAGAGCGCAACATGGAGGGACCACCGATGTCGATGTGCTCGATGGCATCCGCAAAGGTGACCTCGGGGTTGGCGACGGTCTTCTCGAACTCGTACAGGTTGACGACGACCAGGTCGATCAGCTTAATGCCGTGCTGGGCGGCCTCCTGCATGTGCTGCTCGGAATCGCGGCGGGCCAGCAGCGCGCCGTGAACCTTGGGGTGCAGGGTCTTAACGCGGCCGTCCATCATCTCGGGATAGCCCGTGAACTCCTCGATGGGGGTTACGGGAACGCCCGCGTCCTCGATGGCACGAGCCGTGCCGCCCGTAGAGATGATCTCGACGCCAAAGTCATCGACCAGCGTCCGTGCGAAATCGACGACACCCGTCTTATCGGTAACCGAGATCAACGCGCGTGCGATCTTCACATCAGATCCCATGCAGTCCTCCTGTCTGATACGCCGCCGTGCTCTGTGAGTCGGTGATACGTCGATCTGCAGCGCTCGCGCAGCGGCATTGAAAATACTGATTCAATGTAGCGCATCGAGCGCATCGATGCACCCCGCAACGGGCGCATGTGCAGAAAAAGTTTGCGAGCAGAGGGGATGGGCACGGCACCGGGCACGGTGAGTTCATGGAACACAGGGGCACCATAATTAGATGCCAATAGCGTGGTAGAACTGTGCTCGATATGCATCCGCAAAAGAAAGAGGCACCATGGTCTCGCGGGTTCTCTACCGACCGTTTGATACCGAAGACTTCGACGCCATCGCGCTGATTCTGCAGCAGCTTTGGCATAACAATTCGGATAACGATGAGTACAACCGCCTCGAGGCCGCGTGCGACCTCGCCCATTGCCTTTCGTCATCGACGTTTTCGCAGGTTGCCGTAATCGACGGTCAGGCGCGTGGCATTGCGCTCGCGCGCGCGGGACAGAGTTCCGGCGCCACCGTTAAGGAACACTGGATGGATACCGAACGCGCGCTGCTTTCGCAGATGCGCGAGCTGGAGCCCGATGTCTGCGCCGAGTATCTCTCGTTTGTGCGCGCAACCATCCGAACCAACAACCGCCTGCTCGAGAGCAGCCCGTTGCCGCACGACAACGAAGTCACGCTGCTCGCCGTCGATCCCGATGTCCACGGCCTGGGTGTAGGCTCAGTGTTGCTCGATGCCGCGGTCTCGTACCTGTCCTCGCGCGGGGCGACAAGGGCGCACCTGTACACCGACTCCAACTGCTCGTGGAAGTTCTACGAGTTGCACGGCTTTAAGCGCACGGCCACGCACCGCGCCAACCGCGAAGAGCGTCGTCACGACATGCCGCGCGAAAGCTTTCTCTACGAACTCGACCTAACAGCCTAGCCCAAGCAGCCACACCTAGTCATTTAAGAACGTCCCCAATGACTGATCCCCAACAACTAGTCATTTAAGTCTGTCCCCAATGAGTGGCCTAGGGGGTTTGTAGATAGCCGTGGTCAAAATACATCAAATATGAGTACTGTTACCTTTTTAGTAGCAGCGATTCGGGGCATTTTTGATGCTTATAGGCATGACGACCAGCTGCACGAGCTGACGTAACTCCCCAAATGTTCAATAAAATGGGCTCCTAACGAGGAGTACTCTCATTAGGAGCCCATTATTATGTGCAAACATATGTGACCAACGCAGCAACAGTACTCATATTTGGTATTTTTTGTCCACTGCCCCTTGTGCGAAGGTCCTCAGCGGAAAGTTTGACCCGTTTCGATGCACAAAAATGGGATGAATCTTCCCTGGCAACCGCCCAGAAAGATCCACCCCAAAGCAAGCGCTCGCTAGAACGTTCCGCCGCCGCCTCCGCCGACGCCGCCACCGCCGCCACCGGAAAAGCCGCCGCCGCTGCCGCCGCTCGAACTATCGGAACTCGAAGCCAGCTCGTGGATGGTCTCGTGGTACACATCGTTGAACGAATCGGGCGGGGACTCGTTGCCGTAGTGATGGTAATACCACCAGTAGCAGGGGTAGTTGTCGTAGAAATCGTCGCTGTTGCGCAGGTCCGCAGGCACGGCCTCGGCCAGCTGTCGCAGCACTTCTTTCGAAACGCCCAGGGCAACGCCCATCACCAGCAGTTTGTTCCACAAGATCAGGTCGCTGGGGACGGCCTCCTTCAGACGCGTAAAGTCCTCGAGCCAATGCTTGAGCGCCTTGCAGCGAGCCGCCACCTCGGCGCCCTCCGGCGTGTAGCGGCGGAAGGTGCAGCTCAGGACAAAGCCCACGATCGTGACGGGGATCGAGATCATAGCGGCACCGACGTTGGCGTCCGCAAAGTCGGTATAGATCAGAGAGCCCAGAATGCCAAAGACGATGATGATGCCGAGAACCAAGCCGGCAACCAGGGCGATGGTGCCGTCCGAGGCGATAAGCTCGCGCGTCTCCAGCTTGCCCTTAACCGTGCTTTGATAGTCCTCGAGCTTGTTGCCAACAGATTCAGTACGCTCGCTGGCATACTCCTCCAGCTCGCTAAACGTGCGTGAACGGACGCCGTCTTTATCGGGCTTAACGCCGGCGAAGAAGACCTTGAGCACATCGCGATCGATGCCGTCCTTCTTGGCAGCCTTCCAGGCCTCGTCGGTCACTGTGATGCGATACGTCTGCTCCTCTTTTTCGCGACGGAGCAGACCCTTCTTCTTGGTCTCGGTCGCTTCTTCCAGCTTGATCACGCGGTCGTCGGTGAGCTTCATAAGCGTGGCGATATATGCCTGATCGGGCACGTCGTTCCAGCTCATGAGGGCCGAAAGCACGGCGGGATGGTCGGCCGAAGGCACATCGCGGAAATATTCGTCCTGGAAAAGCGGCTTGGGCTTGCGGCGGCGCAGCTTGAGCACAACGATTGTGCCGGTAAAGGCCACCGCCGCGACAACACTTAGCACGGCAAGCGCATTGGCAATCATGCGAGCGTGAGCGCGGCGAGCGTTGGCCTCGTCGGCCCATTCCTTCTCTTCGCTCAGAATCGTCGACATGCGCTTTTCGCCCGAGACGGCAAGCTGCGGCACCCAGTCGCTGGGGAAGGCGATGCGTGCCTCGGCGAATTCGCCCTCATGCACGCAGGGAATGGTATAGGTGACCATGGGCTCGTCCGCATCGAGCGACACGTCGCCCGTCAGTGGGCCGTGGCCCCATGCGCGGAAGTTATCGCCCTTGACGGCAGCCGTCCCGGCAGCGGCATTTGCGAAATACACTTCCATCTCGACGTCATCGGAATCCGCCGACCAGCCGTCACCCACAAATTTCCAGTAAAGCTCGGCGGTATCGGCCCAGTTCATAACCGCACCGGTCATGGAATAACTCACGTAGTAGATTGCGCTGTCGCCGCTCTCGTGGGGGCTGAACACCTTAATCTTTACGCCGTCGTCGGACTGTTCCACCGTGTAAACGCCGTCGTCGCCTTTGTTTGCGCTGTCGACCTTGTTAAACGCAGCGTCGTCTTCCTCGACGCTTAGCACATTGACGACCACCGAGCCGCCTTGCTGGTTAGAGCCTGTATTGATATCCCAATACACGCCGTTGATGTCGTCGTCGAAATCGAACTGGCGTCCCTCGACAACGGTCAGCGAGCCATCGGCCTCAACCGTGGCGCCGATGTAGGTTTGGCTCATGGAGTAGCCGTCGGCGTGCGCGGCGGCAGGCAGCAGCAACAACGCAAGCGCGACGAGTGCGCAGACGGAAGCGAATCGCGCAAACAGGCGGCGCTGCCGACAGGGCTGGGCAACGGGGGCGTTCATAGGCACATCCTTTGTCTGTGGTACCAGTAGCGTCATTGTCCCACGTTTGCGGGCTCATGTGACGAACATCTAGGCCAGCGGAGTATCAAACGGGACGAAAGTCACGTCCACGGCCGGCACTTGGGGACGTTCCTTATCTGCCGGCAGTCTGGGACACTCCTTGCCATGGCCCGCGCCAGCAGCAGACACCACTTCACAGCTCCGTCACAGGTGTAGCGGCTTTGTGTTGCCGCTAAAACGCTGATTGAGCCTGCGGGCGAAGGGCATAAAGCAGTTGAGCGAAAACGGTTTGCCCCTTTCCCGTTCGCTCGAGGATCATGTCCCCCTTTTCCGCGGAAACCCCGGCAGTTGCGAAGAGCTGCTGGGGTTTCTGTCGTCTAAGGTGCCGAGTTGATGGACAGGAATCAAGGCACCGAGTCTGCGGCCGCCATACGCAATGCGGGGCCTCGACAACTTGCGGGCCACAGTGACGCCTCCCCATCGTGCCCCGCGCTATACTCGTCCGCATGGATATCAAAACACGCAACATAGCAACACCCGCCGCGGACGCGCCAGCGACGCCACCCGCCTCCGCCCCCGCACCCGTCGTGGGCCGTTTCGCCCCGTCGCCCTCGGGCCGCATGCACCTGGGCAACGTGTTCAGCTGCCTGTGCTCGTGGCTTTCGGCCCGCAGCCAGGGCGGCAGCATCGTGCTGCGCATCGAGGACCTGGACGATCGCTGCAAGCGCCCGGAACTTGCCGCTCAACTGATTGACGATCTGACCTGGCTGGGGCTCGACTGGGACGAAGGCCCCTACTACCAGCACGATCGCCTGGATCTGTACGGGGACGCCCTGCGCCGTCTGCAAGACGCCGGCCTCACCTACCCCTGCTTTTGCACGCGCGCCGAGCTCCACGCCGCAAGCGCGCCGCACGCCAGCGACGGCACGCCCATCTACCGCGGCGCCTGCCGAAACCTTTCTGCCAAAGAAATCGCCCGCCGCAGTGCTCTGCGCGCCCCAGCCACGCGTCTGCGCGTGCCCACCGTCGATGATCTCGCAGACGACGTGATCGAATTCGTGGACCGCACGTATGGTGCCCAATGCGAGGCGCTCGCCACTGAGTGCGGCGACTTTTTGGTGCGCCGCAGCGACGGCGTGTTTGCCTATCAGCTGGCCGTGGTGGTCGATGACGCCGCCATGGGCGTCACCGAGGTCGTGCGCGGATGCGATCTGCTGGGTTCCACGCCGCGCCAGATCTATCTGCAGCATCTGCTGGGGCTGCCCATGCCGCGCTACGCGCACATTCCGCTGCTCATGTCACCGGACGGCCGCCGCCTTTCCAAGCGCGATCGCGATCTGGACCTGGGAGAGCTCCGCGCCCGCTTTGGCACACCCGAGGCACTGCTGGGCTGGCTCGCCGGGCAAACGGGCATCGTGCCGGACACCACGCCGCGCTCTGCCGAGCAACTGGTCGAGCACTTTAGCTGGGACGTTATCCGCGCACACCGGGAGAACATCACTGTAACGGCCGAGTAGCCGCTCACTCCACCCCTACGCAACATCCCAGGGCTGGAGTTCGTCGCCCAGGCGAACGATGCAGTCGTAGAGCACGGTATGGCGCTCGGCCGGGTTGGCATCCCGATGGAAATGCCCGTAATACCAGCACTTGTAATCCAAGCGGTCTTCCAGCTCATCGAAAAATGCCGTAAGCCGATCAACGGCGGGGTAATTCCAGCCGGGTGCCGGATAAAGCGTGGGCGAAAGCATGCGCGTAGGGCAGGTGTGGGTGACCACGTAGTCGACCTTCCAACCCACGCTGTCGAGCTTTGCCCGCGCCTCCTCAAAGTTGCGCTCGTCCGGCAGTTCCTGCGGCCACCAGCTGGAATAGGGAATGCGGTATCCTTTGTCCACGCTCGTGGCGCCGCCCATGGTAAAGATCGTTGAGCCGTCGAGCTCAAAAACCTCGCCGCGCGTCAGGCGCCGTATGGGGGAGGTATCCGACAGACGCTGCGTCAGCCCACCGTGCCACAGCTCCATGGGACGCTCCGCCCAGTGATCGAAACGCTCGTGGTTGCCGTCGACGAACAGCACGGTATAGGGGCGCGACTCCAGCCAAGCGATGTCGGCACATTCCTCGGCAGAGAAATCCCAGGGAAAGCCAAAGTCGCCCGCGACAATCAGATAGTCGTCGCTCGTCAGGCTATCCCCAAGGTCCCAATCGCGCAGCTTTTGCATGTCGAGGCCGCCGTGAATATCGCCCGTCACATAGACCGTCATCGGATCACCACTTCCCTCTTATAGGCTTCGAGATCGCGCTCGACCTGTTCATCGTCCGTAACGTTGACCCACCACGGCCACTTAACGCACTGCACCAGCTCGTCTACCTGCGCAAACCATAACTTGAGCTCATCCAAACTTACCGGGGCGTAACCGTTGGCGTCCACGCCCACGTCATAGCGCAGCAGCCCCTGCCGAAGGTTGAACTTGTTATACGCGCCGCCGCAGCTATGGATATGCCCGTGCAGATGCCAGCTGCCGTGCGACATGCCCTGCCAGTCGACCATGGGATAGTGGCTCAGCACGATTTTCTGCCGATCGATTTTGAGCACGCAAATGGGCGGCTCGACGATAAAAGCATCCGCTACGGCAGGCTGCGTCCAGTCTTTGTCGTGGTTGCCGGGTAGCAGGTGGACGTGCTTACATACGATGCTTTTACGCAACTCGTAGGCCTCTTGGACCGTCATCTTAAAGCTGAAGTCGCCCAAAATGTAAAGCTCGTCGTCCGCAGCGACTTTGCTATTAATGCTCGCGACCATGGCGTCGTTCATCTGCGCAACATTCGACCAAGGCCTGTCGGCGAGACGCAGCATGTTCTCGTGTCCAAAGTGTGTATCGCTGGTAAACCAGATCACGGGGACCTCCTAACGCTGCGGGGCATCCATCCCTTAGGGCTTACCCTTCGTTCTTCCATCCAAACGGGTCAAACACCCAAAAAGCTAGATCGAGCACGCCGCCGGTCATCATGGCGCCGGCAAGAGCCATGCAAACGTGTAGAGAGCTGGCGCTTCGAAGCACGTCAAATGGCCCCAAAACAGCCAGCAGCGCGACCGCTGCACCGGCAAGGCACAGCGTGAGACACGGCCCCGCGTCCTTGACGCATTTCTTTGCGAGATGCTTGGTGTTGTCACTCATCGATTTCGAGCTCCTTAGAGAATCGTTGCTCAGGTTCATGCCGCCGCGGAGGAGTTGGCAGCAGGTTAAGTGTCACATGTCGTGCGGACACCGCTTGCAAGCCCTCGTATCAAAAGTCGCCCAAAACACGAACGATCGATCTGCTATCCTGGCGCAAACGTGGTCTTTCGAAAGGTCTGGTGAAATGGTTGCTCAGCAGCAGATTGATATTGATTCGATTCGCTTACACGCGAGAACGATTCACCCAAGCTCATCGCCAACTCGAAGGCGACCGGCGGAACACTACTATCCGTTATCGAAGAGCAGCTCTCGACCTGCAGCTCCTTTGACTTTTGCGTTGCGTTCGTCGCGGACGGCGGTTTGCAGATCCTGGTCGAAGCATTCCAAGAGCTCAAGCAACGCAACATTAAGGGCAGGTTGCTCACATCCACCTATCTCAACTTCAACTCACCCGATGCGTTTCGCAAGCTCTTGGAGTACGACAATATCGAAGTCCGCGTGTTCCAAGGAAATTTGCACGCTAAGGGATACATTTTTGATAAAGGCGAAACCAGCACGGTTATCGTCGGCAGCTCGAACATGACGCAGACCGCCCTCACCTGTAATAAAGAATGGAATGTGCTCTACCAGACCGTTGAAAACAGCCGCCTGCTCGGAGAACTTAGAGGCGAGTTCAATTCGCTGTGGAACGACACCTCAACCGTTGCACTTTCCCAAGACTGGATTGATAACTACGCCACGTATCGAATGACCCATCCGCCAAAAACTAAATCGAAACCGACATTCAAATCTAGTGAGACGCCGACGCAAAATGACCTCGCTGAAATCAAGCCCAATAAAATGCAGCAGCGTGCCCTCGAAGCGCTTGGAGCGATCCACCGCAAGGGCGAAACTCGTGCTTTGCTGGTCTCTGCCACGGGTACAGGTAAAACCTTCCTTTCAGCTTTCGACGTACTCGCAACTAAACCCCGGCGCGTCCTCTTTCTTGCGCACCGCCGGCGCATTATCGACGCCTCCCGTGCAAGCTACGAACGGCTCTTAGGTAGTACCTATATGTTCGACACCTATCAAACTGGCAAGAATACAAGCGATGCTACCTGTGTGTTTGCCATGTGTTCTTCGGTCGCCAAACATCTGAGCGATTTCCGACCCGATGAGTTCGACTACATCGTCATCGACGAGGCCCACCGCACGGGATCTCAGGGCTACCAATCCATCATGTCGCACTTTACGCCTCGGTTTTATCTGGGCATGACCGCTACACCCAATCGCACCGACGGCTATGACGTCTTTGCCCTTTTCAATCACGTCATCGCATTCCAGATCACGCTGCAGGACGCTTTGTCCGAGGAGATGCTAGCCCCCTTCCATTATTTTGGCATTCACGATCTGGAGATTGACGATGAGACGGTCGAAAATACCGCCCTGTTCGGGCGCTTAACGTCCGACGAGCGTGTGCGTCACATCACCGAGAAGATCGAAGAATATAGCGTCACCAAAAGCAGCCGCAGGGGCTTAATTTTCTGCAATCGAAACGCCGAGGCCAAAGAACTGTCGCGCAAATTCAACGCTCTCGGATATCGAACGGCTGCGATTAGCGGTCAAGATCCCGATGAAGTCCGCGATGCCGTTATCAACCGACTTGAAGCCGGCGAGCTCGAGTATATTTTCTCGGTCGATATCATGAACGAAGGCGTCGACATCCCCTCGCTCAATCAGATCATCATGCTTCGACGCACCGACTCCGCAATCATCTTTATTCAACAGCTCGGACGAGGTTTGCGTCTGAATGATGGCAAGGAATACGCACTGGTGCTCGACTTTATTGGCAACTACCAGAGCAACTTCTTGGTGCCCATCGCGCTTTCGGGTGACAAAACGTACAACAAAGATCGCCTGCGTCGTCTCGTCCAAGAGGGCGATTCGACGATCCCCGGATGCTCGACCGTGAGCTTTGATCGTATTTCCGAGGCACGCATCTACAAGGCCATCGATGGCGGCGATTTCACCTCCGTCAGGTTTTTGAAAAACGAATATCTCGACTTGCGCCAGAAACTCGGCAAGATTCCCTCGCTGCTCGAATTTGATCGTAACGGCTCCATCGATCCGCTGCTTATCTTCAAGAATAGCGGCCTGGGGTCCTACCACGCATTTCTATCCAAATACGAGCCGGACTACACGGTTCAATTTTCCTCTGATCAAACCAAGATTCTCAAATTTATTTCTCAAAAGCTCGCCGCGGGCAAGCGTTTCGAAGACCTCTATTTGCTTCAAACGCTCGTCGAAGCCGGACACGAGGGCTACCGGCATATGCGCGAGGCTGCGCTTAGGAGCTACCACACACAGCTTAAGGACAGCGCCGTTAGGTCGGCAATCACAGTCCTTAAGGGCGACTTTGCCACTCCCAAGGATTTCGTTTCCCTGCTTATTGACGATGGATGCGGACCTCGTCTGACCGAAGCGTTTGCGACCGCTCTGCGCAACGCAGAGTTCAAGCGCCAGATTCTCGAGGTGCTGGATTTTGGCATTGCGCGTAACCGACTCGACTATGCCGAGACGTACCAAAACACAAATTTCGTTCTCAACGCCAAGTACACGTACGAAGAAGTTTGCCGCTTGATGAACTGGGAAAAGAACATCAACGGCCAAAATCTTGGCGGCTACTTCTACGACGAGAAGACCAATACATTCCCCGTGTTTATTAACTATGACAAGGCACCCGACATTAGCGAGTCCATTCAGTATGAAGACCGCTTTGTTTCGCCGAGTAAGCTAGTTGCAATCTCTAAGAACAACCGCACGCTCAACTCCCCCGAGATTCAGCGTCTGCAGGCATGGCCGGGCAACGGGCTAAAGACGTATTTGTTTATGCGAAAGAACAAGGACGATAAGGGTGGCAAGGAATTTTACTTCCTAGGCAAAATGCATCCGACTGGCGAGTTCAAAGCTATTAAAACTAAGAGCGGCGACAACGCCGTCGAAATCGAATATGAACTCAATGCGCCCGTGCGTCAGGACATTTACGAGTTTATGCTCAGCGATCTGAGTGAGACAGAGTAACAAAGAAGGAGCGGGCCGCCATGCGACGCCCGCTCCTTCTTACATAAGCCTGAGTTTCTTTTCGAGCTCCCTAACGACTTTAACGTCCGCCGGAAGCCAATCGACATCCCACAGGTTATTGGTATAGAGCCACTTCATGTCCTCGTGAGCGTGCTCTTTGAACTCGCCCGAAAGGATGCTAGCTAGGTAGCACTGCATCGACAGATGGAACGTCTCGTAATCATGTTCGACCGTGCAAAGATAGTCGAGGTTACCGATCGTGACCTCGAGCTCTTCTTGAATCTCGCGCACGATTGCCTGCTCACCGGTCTCGCCCGGCTCGAGCTTGCCGCCCGGAAACTCCCAGCCGTCTTTAAACTCGCCGTAGCCACGCTGGCAGCTCAGGATTTTCCCGTCCTTCTGAATAATCGCTGCTGCAACATTGATTGATTTCATAACTAGTTATCACCTCTCTAGTTGAGCCCAACCAGTATAGGCGATCGACCGCCCGCCATGTCCCGATCGCTTGAAAACCACCTGCTCGACCAACACTTGACGCCGTTTTGTACCGGCCCACCATCTCCCGCTATCGAGGTCTAATACTTTTCCCACTGCCACCCAAAAACTCATCCAACATTAATCTTGGCTCAAGAATCGCTTAATCTATAACCTGCACTATAGAGTTCGACCAAGGGCGGGGCGGCGCCGCGCGACGCAGGCCGCCGAACGCAACGCTCGCGCCCGGGCAGATCGCCTGGCGTCGCGCCCATCGAACGAAAGGACAGGTCATGGACGACCTCGAAAAAGTTGAAACCATCCGCACCAAGTGCAACGTGAGTTACACCGATGCCAAGGCGGCGCTCGACGCTGCCGACGGCAACGTTTTGGATGCCATCATTTGGCTCGAGTCGCAGGGCAAGACCCAGACCACGTCGGCGCATGCCGCCACCGAGTCCGCGCCAGTCGATGAGCCCTCTGCCGAGATGGTCGCCGCGCAGGTCGCTTACGAAAAGTCGAGCGAAAAGACCGACTTCTCCAAGAAGATGGACGGCGTGTGGGAGTACCTCAAAAAGCTCTTCCGCCTGAGTCTGGACACCAAGTTTATCGCCACGCGCCGCGATGCGATCATCCTCAACATCCCCATCCTGATCCCCATCGTCGCGCTGTTTGCCTGGGGCGCCACGATATGGCTGATGCTGATTGGCCTGTTCTTTGGCATGCGCTACCGCATCGACAGCGACGGCGACGTGCCCGGCAGCATCAACAACCTTATGGATAGCGCTGCTAACGCCGCGGACGACATCAAGCAAAATCTCAACGACGACAAGTAATCGCAGACGGGGGCACGCATGGCACGGATCCTGATCGTAGAGGACGAGGAGAAAATCGCCCGCTTTGTGACGCTCGAGCTGGAGCACGAGGGCTACCAGGTGGAACACGCCGCCGATGGCCGCACTGCCGTGGACCTGGCGCTGGAGCGCGACTACGATCTGATTCTGCTCGACGTGCTGTTGCCGCAGCTCAACGGCATGGAGGTCTTGCGGCGTGTCCGCAAGCACAAGGATGTGCCGGTGATTATGGTCACCGCGCGCGATGCCGTGATGGACAAAGTGGCCGGGCTCGATGCCGGCGCCGACGATTACCTGACCAAGCCATTTGCGATTGAGGAGCTGTTCGCACGGTTCCGCGTGGCACTGAAGCGCTCGGAAGCCGTGCGAGCGGCTTCGGGCGTTGGCGGCGCCAGCGCCGGGGCTGGCGTAGCGAGCGGCACGGCCGCCGGTATCGCCACAATGTCCCCGGCAACCGACACGGCCCAGACCGCTGCCGCGCCCTCCCCCGCCGCGCTCACCGTGGGTTCGGTCGCGCTCGATCCCGACCGCCGCGAAGTCACGGTCGGCGGCTCGCCCATCGCGCTCACGGCCCGCGAGTTCGACGTCCTCGCCCTGCTTATGACGCATGCCGAAACCGTACTCACGCGCGAGCGCATCGCGCACGAGGCGCTGGGCTACGAATACGTGGGCGACACCAACAACGTCGACGTGCACATCGCGCACCTGCGCGCCAAGATCGAAGACGCCGGCGGTGCCCGCATCATCCAAACCGTGCGCGGGGTGGGCTATGTCTGCCGCGCGTAACGCCGAGACCAAGCGCGTCACCTCCATCGCCCGTGCCATCAACTGGAGCTACATGTGGCGCCGCCTGGCGAGCTACATCTGGCTCGACCTGTGGCTGCTGGTTGCTGCGGCGGCGATCCTCATCTATGGCTATAACCAAACGCTGCCCGACGGCGCGTTTACCGCGGGATGGATCCCCGGTGCCGCCGTCCACGGCATGTCGCTGACGCCCGCGCACGGCTGGGACCCCGCCACGCTCACCTATACCGTCGAGCTTGCGCGCACCACCAAGACCTTCCCCCTCGCGCAGGACCTCATCGCGCTGTGGCCCCTCTATCTTGTCGTTGCAGGTGGGCAGGTCATCAGCGTGCTCAACATGCTCGGCGGCGCCCGCCGCGTGCGCCGCACCATGGCACCGCTCAACGACCTGGCCCTGCGCGTAGACGAGCTCAGCCGTATGCAGCTCTCCGGCGGCAAGATGGAAACGCTGGAGCAGGCCATCGAGCGCGCAAGCGTCGACTCGCCGAGCGTCACCACCGGCGACGCCGACCTGGCGAGCATCGAGGTCGCGCTCAACCGCCTGCTGCGCCAGATGCAAGAGGCAAAGCTGCAGCAGATGCGCTTTGTCAACGATGCAAGCCACGAGCTACGAACGCCCATCGCGGTGATTCAGGGTTACGTAAACATGCTCGACCGCTGGGGCAAAGATGACCCGGACGTGCTGGCGGAATCCATCGCGTCCCTCAAGGCCGAAAGCGAGCATATGCAGGAGCTCGTGGAGCAGCTGCTGTTTTTGGCGCGCGGCGATGCCGGGCGCACGGTCCTGCGGCGTGCGCATACCAACCTGGCCGCACTGGTCGGCGAGGTATGCGAGGAATCGCAGATGATCGATACCGAGCACACGTATCGGCTGGCGTACGACACCACGCTTGCCAACGACCCGCGCTGCGACGCATCTGTCGACGTGGCGCTCGTGAAGCAGGCTCTGCGCGTGATCGTGCAGAACGCCGCCAAGTATTCGAACGCGGGAACGACCGTCACATTTGGCATAACGACCGATGCGGGCATGGGCACGATCGACATAGCCGTTGAGGACGAGGGTATCGGCATGAACCAGGAATCCGCAGCTCACGCGTTTGAACGGTTCTACCGCGCCGACAACGCACGCGATGCCGGCGCGCAGGGCTCGGGTCTGGGGCTTGCCATTGCCAAGTGGATCGTCGATAGCCATGGTGGTGTCATTGGCGTGACCTCAGTCGAGGGCGTCGGCAGCCGCTTTACGATTCGCCTGCCACGATAGAAAGCCCCTCGGCATAAATAAAGGGATAAGGCCATGCGGCCCTATCCCTTTTTGCTAGCTATAGCAGCCTGTGCGCTACTCGCGGCACAGGTGCACGGCGAAGCCGGCGAACTCGCGCTTAAAGTACACGAGCTTGGTGCCGCCGTCGGGCGGCAGCACGCGCGACTCCTCGTTGACCTCGAGCCCGCGCTCGGCAAACCACTTCTCGGCCGCATCGATGTCGTTGACGGCAAAGCCGATGTGGCCCTTGGTGCCACGACCGTTCTGCTTCATGACCTCGATCAGCGAATCGTTAAAGTACGAAACCGGGGTCTCGATAACGGGCAGGCCCATCATCGTCGAGAACAGCTCCGCGATCTCCAGGGCATCTGCCGGGTCGGTGGCGTTAATGCCCACATGGGCAACGCGCATGCCAAAGAGCTCGACCGGATTGGCGTTCTGCTCACTCATACAGTCAGCGCCTACTGAGCCATGACGTCGAGGACGGCCTTCTCGGCAGCGACGCGGTTCATGCCGGTCATGAAGGGCACGCCGCTCACGTACGGGCAGGTGAGGCCCTCGGGAGCAACGGTGGTGGCGATCAGCAGGTCGGCGCCCTCGTCGCAAGCGTCCTTGGCCTCGGAGATGGCGCACTGCACGATCTCATACTTGCCGGCATAACCGTTGGCGTCGAGCATGGTGGCGACCTTCTGGGCAACGAGCGTGGAAGTAGCAGCGCCAGCACCGCAAGCCAAAACGATCTTCTTCATAGGTAATGTCTCCCTTCATGGTTTACTTTAGGTAAGTGTACCGCAGCGAGCGATGGCACTCAGCCTCGATGAGCTTTTATGCCAGTTTGCTTGTGCGCTGCGTATAATACATCTAGTACGTGTTGTCATACCGCTCGCTTTATGAGCGACTAAGGATCCTAACATGCCCGATTCCCGCACACTCTGGACCGCCGTCGTTATCATCTGTATCGCCGTGTCGGTGTTCTTTAGCGTCAAAAAACGCACTACGTTTAAACGCCTGCAACAGTTGATGGCCGCCAAACAGTGGGCCGAGTTCGATCGTTTGCTCGACGGCAAACTCACCAGCATGCTGTACCCGCGCTACAACCGCGACTACCTGCGTCTGAACTCCTATCTGCTGCGCGAGGACCACGAGCGCGCCGGCGAGATGTTCGACCTGCTGCTGGGACTCAACCTGCCCAAGATGCAGCGCGTCGACCTGGTGATCAAGGCCTTTAACTACTACGTTGGCCAGGAGGACCGCAAAAAGTCCAAGGAGCTGCTGCATGAAATCAAGGGCTTTGAGGGCGGTCAGGCCGAGGCGGTCGCGCACGAGTGCCAGCTGATGTACGACACGATGATCCTCAAGCGTCACAACGACATTCCCGAGCTGGAGCGCATGCTCGAGGATGTCGGCGACGACCCGGTCAAGCGCTGCCGCTTGGAGTACCTGCTGGCCCTGCAGTACCAGAACAAGGGCGACGAAGCCAAGTTTGCCGAGTACTTGGAAAAGTCAGGCCAGCACTCGATGGCCGTCAACGCGTAACGGACGGCTTGTGCTAGACTTCTAGTCTCACGGGGGCGTGGCGGAATTGGCATACGCAGGAGACTTAAAATCTCTCGCCGCAAGGATTGTGGGTTCGAGTCCCACCGCCCCTACCATATGGCTTTTACGGGCCCGTGTCCCTTTGAGATGCGGGCTCGTTTCTTTTGGATGCCGGTGGGACTCGAACCCGCGAGGGGGCGAGCGTCAAGCGGACGCGCAGCGTCCGTAGCGAGCCGGCGAGGGCGCCGACAGGCGGCCGAAGCCGGTGCGCATTTGCGCAGCAAATGCGCGGACGTCCCACCGCCCCTACCATGTAGTGCTTACGAGCCCGTGTCCCCCAGGGATGCGGGCTCGTTTCTTTTAGGTGCCGTCAACTGCAGAGCAGCTCATTTGGGACAGAGCTTTTTTGACTACTTTTAAAGGGTGCTCAGGCTCGGGGTCCAGGCGATGGTGGGGGTCGCGCCGTCGAGAACCTCGTTGATGGTGGCGGCCATGCCGGCGAGGAGGCTGTTCTCACTTACGGTGAGCGTCTTGTAGCCGCCGGCTCGCATGAGCTCGCGAATCACCACGGCGCCGGCCAGAATCACGCCCGCGCGTTTGGGCTGTACACCCGGTAGCGCGGCGATACCCTCCACATCCAGCGCGGACATACGCTCGATGGCAGCCAAAACCTGCTCCATCGAAAGCTCGCGCAGGTGCACAAAGCTCGAATCATACGGCTCCAGCTCGTGAACGAGTGCCACGAGCGTGGTGACGGTGCCGCCCACCGCAACGAGGCGTTCGGCGCGCTCAAAGTCGCTGGGCAGGCCTTCAAAATAGGCGGCAAACTGCTCGCCTGCCCACGCGGCAGCGGCAGCAAGCTCGCCATCCGCGGGCGGCAACGCGGAGAAAAAGCGCTCCGTCACGCGGCGACAACCGATGTCCAGCGAGCGCGTTCCCTCCAGCGCAAAGACGCCGCGCTCCGGCGCGTACACGCCAGTCGCGAGCTCCGTGGATCCGCCGCCCGAATCGGCAACAATGATGCGCTCGCCGGCAAAGTCGTGCGCCACGCCGAAAAACGTCAGGCGCGCCTCGACCTCGCCCGGAATCACCTGTGGCTCAAGCCCCAGATCGCGCAGGCCGTCCAACAGCAGCGCGGCATTGGACGCATCGCGCGCGGCACTCGTACACGTGGTGCAGACGCACACGGCCCCAAAGGCACGGGCCTCGTCCACAAACATGTGACACGCAGCGAGCACACGCTCGACAGCCGCCTTGCAAAAGCGCCCCGTCGTGTCCACGCCCTCGCCCAGGTCGGTAATCTCGGTATGCTTGGACGATTCCACAATCGCTCCGCCCTCGACCTGGGCCAACACCAGTCGCGACGACACCGTTCCCAGGTCGATCGCGGCTACCTTATAGCGTTTGCAATTTGTCATTGCGAGCTCCCCTCCGGGCGCTATTTGCCGTTGGACACGACCGTCTGACCCTCGACGCCGTTAAACCCAAACAGCATGTCGAGCGCCTGGATGTACCACGGCGCGTCCTTGCCGACTTCTTCGATTTCCTTGGCCACTTCGCTGGCCTTCTTGGCGTTTGAGGACTTTTTGCTCGACGACGAGTCCGAATCGTCGTCCAAACCTAGCACGTCAATCTTCTTCTCGCCGGGCATCACCAGGCCCAGGTCCTCGGACGCCGCGTCCTTGATACCCTCCTCCGAGAGCAGCTTGTCGACGCTTTTTTGCAGCTCATCATTGTATTGCTGGCGAATCTCGACCTGCTTGGCCAAGATATCGCTCGAACGCTTTGCCACGTACAGATCGCGCACGGGGAAATACAGGCTCACGAGCACCAGCGCCACCACGATACCGATAAACAGCGGACGCAGAGGGCCATGCGTAAAGTCATAGATCGCCTTGACAACCGCGTTGTCGTTGGCGTAATGCATAAAGTCCGAGCCCGAAAGACGGTTCGAGGGCCTACTCGATTTGTCGTGTGCTTGAGTCGAGGGACGCGACGCATGCGACGAACGTGCCGGGCGCACCGGTCCATCTGCCAAGGTATTTGATTGAGCATTGGGGCGCGAGGTACTTGCCGGGCGCTGCGTGGAGCGGTCGGCGCCGGCATAAGCGGACCCACCGAGCTGCACCGTGCGCGCACGGCGAGGCGACGGCTCGCGCGAACCGGCGGAATAGTACCTGTTGTCGTAAATCTGATCCATGTGCGCCTTGTGCGGTTGAGGTTTGTTTGCGCTAAGTCCTTTAGTTATAGCACGAGCGCCTGCACCGCCTTCGCCAGCCTTTGCTCGACATAAAAAAGGCGCTGAGCCGTATGGCCCAGCGCCCATGGCGCTTTGCAGCATCCAGTCAAGGCGGGACGGAACCGAGTCAGCCTCCCCCTCGCCAAATTCGCCCGTTTAGCGAATGTTGTAAAACGCGGCCTTGCCGGCATAGCGCGCGCTGCCCTCGAGCTCGTCCTCGATGCGGATGAGCTGGTTGTACTTGGCGATACGGTCGCTGCGGCACGGGGCGCCCGACTTGATCTGGCCGGCGTTGACGCCCACGACCAGGTCGGCAATCGTGGAGTCCTCAGTCTCGCCGGAGCGGTGGCTCACGATGCAAGCATAGCCGGCCTCCTTGGCGGTCTCGATGGCCTCGAGCGACTCGGTGAGTGTGCCGATCTGGTTGACCTTGACCAGGATCGCGTTGGCGGCACCCAGCTCGATGCCCTTCTTAAGGCGCTCGGTGTTGGTGACGAACAGGTCGTCGCCCACCAGCTGCACCTTGTTGCCAATGCGACGGGTGAGCTCAACCCAGCCGTCCCAGTCCTCCTCGGCCATGCCGTCCTCGATGGAGATGATGGGATAGGTGTCGACGAGCTTTTCCCAGTAATCAACCATCTGGGCGCTCGTGTACTCCACGCCCTCGCCCTTGAGCTCGTACATGCCGGTCTCGGCGTTGTAGAACTCGGTCGAGGCCGGGTCCATGGCGTACATGAAGTCGACGCCGGGCTTAAAGCCGGCCTTCTCCACGGCCTTGGTGATGTACTCGAACGGCTCGGCATTGGTCTTGAGGTTGGGCGCAAAGCCGCCCTCGTCGCCCACGCCGCCGCCCAGGCCGGCCTCGTGCAGCACGCCCTTGAGGGTGTGGTAGACCTCGGCGCACCAACGCAGGCCCTCGGCAAAGCTCGGGGCGCCCACCGGCATGATCATGAACTCCTGGAAGTCAACGTTATTGTCGGCATGGACGCCACCGTTGAGGATATTCATCATAGGCGTGGGCAGCAGGTGGGCGTTGACGCCGCCCAGGTACTGGTACAGCGTCAGGCCCGCCGACTCGGCAGCGGCGCGGGCGACGGCCAGCGACACGCCCAGGATGGCGTTGGCACCGAGCTTGGTCTTGTTGGGGGTACCGTCCGCGGCAATCAGCGCGGCATCGACGGCGCGCTGGTCGAAGGCGTCGAGGCCCACGACGGCGTTAGCGCACTCGTTATTGACGTGCTCGACGGCCTGCGAAACGCCCTTGCCCAGATAGCGGCCCTTGTCGCCGTCGCGCAGCTCACATGCCTCAAAGGCGCCGGTCGAAGCACCCGAAGGCACCATTGCGCGGCCAAAGCTGCCGTCCTCGAGCACGACCTCGACCTCGACGGTGGGATTGCCGCGGCTGTCGAGCACCTCGCGACCGTAGACGTCCAAAATATCGCTCATGTTGTCTCCCTCTCACTTGGAAACGGGTTGAATGCTTGGCGACACGGCTTGCACGCTACAGCGGCGCGCAGGTTCATAAGTTAGCCTTATCGCACTTTTTGCATTATGCCCTAAGTTAGCCAAGGGATACAATCTTTTTAAAAATAATAGGGGCGATGGGACAAGTCCGTCCCGTCGCCCCCGCAGTCTTACTCCTCTGCCTTTGCGGCATCCCAGAGGTCATTGAGGCCGTGGGTCGAAAGCTCGGCCAGATCCACGTGGGCGTCGGCCGCCATCTGCTCCATCGCGGCCCAGCGGCGGCGGAACTTTGCCGTACTGGCACGCAGGGCGCTCTCGGCGTCAATTCCCTCCTTGCGCGCAACGTTGACCAGGGCAAAGAGCAGGTCGCCAAACTCCATCTCGCGCTCGGGAGAACCGGGAGCCTCGGCCTCAAACTCGGCACGCTCCTCGGCAACCTCGTCCCACACGTCCTGGACCGTCTCCCACTCAAAGCCCACGGCAGCCGCCTTGCGCGACACCTTCTGAGCCTGCATCAGCGCCGGCAGGTGCGTGGGCACACCGTCGAGCAGACCCTCGGGTGCGGCCCCGACTGCCGCCACGGCCTGGTCTTTGGCGGCCTTCTCGGCAAGCTTGACCTCGTCCCAAATCTTGAGCACCTCGTCGGAGTTGTCGGCATCCGCATCGCCAAACACGTGCGGGTGACGACGGATGAGCTTGGCGTCGATATCGCGCGCCACATCGGCCAGCGAAAACTCGCCGGCATCCGCCGCAATCTGCGCATGCAGTACGACCTGCATGAGCACGTCGCCCAACTCCTCGCGCAGGTGTGCCGCGTCGTCGGCCTCGATGCAGTCGAGCGCCTCGTAGGCTTCCTCGATCATGTTCTTGCCAATGCTGCGGTGCGTCTGCTCGCGGTCCCACGGGCAGCCGTCGGGCTGACGCAGGCGCCAGATGGTCTGCACCAGATGCTGCAGCTCGGCCGACGCGTCAACCAGCGTGGACAGGTCGCGCGAGCCCTCGGCATTTTGCTGAGCCAGCTGCTCTGCCATGGTTATTCCTCCTCCAGGATCACGTGACGGAACGCGCCGTCCTCGTAGATGCCATAGCTGTGCGTACCGTCCTTGGGAATGCTCACGCTGCCGGGGTTGAAGAGCCACAGGCCCGGGTGTGCCTCGCTTGCCTCGTTAACCTTGATGTGCGTGTGGCCGTAGACGAGCGCGGAGCCCTCGGGCAGCGCGGGCGCGTGATCAACGCTGTTATGCATGCCAGCGCCAAAGACGTGGCCATGCGTCAGGAACAGCTCGCGGCCGGTCTCGTCGAACAGCGTGGCGTAGTCGGCCATGACGGGGAAGTCGAGGACCATCTGGTCGACCTCGGCGTCGCAGTTGCCGCGCACCGCGATGATGCGGTCGGCCAGGGCGTTGAGCAGCGGAATCACACGCTTGGGGGCATAGTCGCGCGGCAGGTCGTTGCGCGGGCCGTGGTAGAGCAGGTCGCCCAGCAGAACGATGCGGTCGGGCTGCTCGGATTCGATAGCGGCGACCAGGCGCTCGGTCCAGTATGCCGAGCCGTGGATGTCGGAGGCGATGAGGTATTTCATGGGTGGTCCTTTCGGTGGGGTTAATTGGATTGGCGCGGCACGTCACTCGCCCGCATCACTCAAATCGCAGCGCCGCGCTCTGAGCCGCCTGCATCACGCGCTGGAGCGGCGCGTTGTGCTCGCGGGCAAGACGGGCACAATCCTCGTACTCGGGTGCCGCGCGCTCGCTGCCGTCGGGCAGGGTGGCTACTTTGACGGCCACCTCGCCCCAAGGCGTCGCTACCTGCTCAAAACGACGCGGCAGGCAGACGCGTTCCATCACCTGGCGACGAACGGCGTTGGTCGTGGTCTCCAAAAAGATAATCGTCTGTAGGCGCTCGATATCCTCGTGCGAGCAGATCACCTGCAGCTGCCAGCCGGGGCGACCTTTTTTGCAGTAGAGAGGCAGCCAGTGCACCTCGCGCGCACCTGCCTCGCGCAGGCGGTCGGCGGCATAGGCGAGTACCTCGGGCGATGCATCGTCGATGTCGCACTCCAGCTTGACGATGGTTTCGGGCGCATCGGTCTCGCGGGACAGCGGAGATGTACTTCCACGTTGCATACGGTCCGGATCCTTTCCGCACGGGCTCGTTTTGTTCACCCAAACGCTAGCACATCGGACGTGGCACAGGCGTGACTTTCGTCCGTCGCCGCCCTCGCCCCTATCCAAACATGTACATCAGCCTCCAAACATGTCATTTTTTGCAGCTTTCGGAGGCTGACGTACACGTTTTGGAGCGGGGCCGCACACGATCAGAATTGCGCCTGCACTCCGTCCGCCATAAAGTTCGCTGCACTCAACAATTTTGGACTTTCTACGCAGTTCATCGGCTAAAAAATTACCCTCGGCATACTTACCTGCTGCACGATGTTACTCTAGTTGCATTTGGCTAACTAATCGGCTGCCGAGGACCCCGCCCGACACCGTTACGGCATCGGAGGTTTCATGTTCGAGAAGCGGCTCTTCTCCCTGGTTCCGCAGGCAACGCCCTACATTGTGGCGAGCGTCCTGTTTAAATGGATCGCGCTCATGGCAAACATCACGGTGATGTGGGTGCTTGCGCGCATCTTGGGCGGCATCGTCACGGACGGTCTTTCCGCCGCGCTCGCCGTCGATGCCCTCGCACAGGCGGCCTTGCCGCTCGCCGGCGCCATCATCGTGCGCGCCGCCGCCATCTATCTGGCGCAGCGTTCCGGTGACAAGGCCGCCTTCAAAGCCGTCCGCCGCGTGCGTTCGCTCGTCTACGACAAGCTCACCGCGCTCGGCCCGTCCTATACCGAAACCGTCCCCACCGCCGAGGCCGTGCAAACCAGCGTGGAGGGCGCCACGCAACTCCAGGTATACTTTGGCGGCTATCTGCCGCAGCTCTTTTTTGCCGGCCTGGCACCCATCACGCTGTTCGTGCTGCTCGTAGGCCAAGCGGGACTTCCCGCCGCGCTGCTGCTCGTATGCGTCCCGGTCATCCCCATCTCCATCATGATGGTCATGCGCAACGCAAAAAAGATCGGTTCCGAGTATTGGGGCAGCTACGTCGATCTGGGCGGCATGTTCCTGGAGGCCGTTCAGGGTCTTACCACCCTTAAGGTGTATCAGGCCGACCGCGACTGGCACAAGCGCATCAACGCCGAGTCCGAGCGTTTCCGCACAGCGACCATGCGCCTGCTGGTGATGCAGCTGCGCTCCATTTGCGTTATGGACCTGGTCGTCTATATGGGCGCCGCGCTCGGCATTATCGTAGCCACGCTGCAGCTCGCCACGGGCAAAATTGGCTTTGAGGCGGCCTTTCTAGTCGTCTTTCTGTCGCAGGAGTTCTTTTTGCCCATGCGCCGCCTGGGATCGCTGTTCCACACGGCCATGAACGGCATGGCCGCCTCGCGCCGCATGTTTGGCATTTTGGATACGCCCGAGCCCGAGCGCGGCGATGTTGAGCTTGACGGTCGCGGCGATATCGAGCTCGCGGGCGTGAGCTATGCATACGGCGACCGCACGGTGCTGGACAGCGCCAGCGCGACCATTGCGCACGGCTCGCTCGTGGCACTCGTGGGCGAAAGCGGCGGCGGCAAGTCCACGCTCGCGGGGATTATCGCGGGCCGCAAGGGTGCCTACCGTGGCAGCGTTCGCATTGGCGGCGTCGAGCTGCGCGATGCCACGGCCGCCTCACTCATGCGTGCCGTCACCCTGGTGCCCACCAACGGCTACCTGTTTGCCGGCACCCTGCGAGACAACCTGCTGCTCGCCCAGCCCAACGCCACCGACGCCGAGCTTTTGCGCGCGCTCGGCCGCACGCGCGTGGCGGCCTTTGTGCAGGCCAACGGCGGGCTCGACATGGTGATTAACGAGGGCGGCACCAACCTTTCGGGTGGCCAGCGCCAGCGCGTGTGCATGGCACGCGCCCTGCTGCACGACTCGCCGATCTATGTGTTTGACGAGGCTACGAGCAATGTGGACGCTGCGAGCGAAGCCGCGATCGGCGAGGTCATCGCATCGCTTGCCGGCGAGCACACTGTAATTGTGGTGGCACACCGCCTGTCGACGATCGTGGACGCCGACCAGATTCTGGTGCTGGAACGCGGTCGCATTGCCGAGCGCGGGACTCACGGCGAGCTCTTGGCAACCGCGGGCGCCTATGCGCGCATGTGGAACAGCCAGGAGCAGCTCTCGGCATATGCGTATGCGGAGGGTGATGCCGAGGATGCCGGCGCGGTTGAGGCTGTTGACGGCAGCACCGCCCGTACCGATGGCCTCAACGGTGCCGGCTCGTCTTCCGCTGCCGCGGTGCCTGACTCCGGCCGCGCCCGTCGCTCGGCGCCGTCCATCATGTGGCGCATGATGGGGCTCGTCCGACCGCTTGCCGGCTGGCTTGTGCTAGCCGTCGCGCTGGGCAGCATTGGCATGCTCACCGCCGCGTTCGTGCCGGCCTTTGGCGCCCTTGGCCTTATGGCCGCGCTGGGCCGCAACGCCTTGGGGCTTGGTCTTATCGTCACATGCGCGGCCTGTGCCGCCTGCGGCATCGCGCGCGGGCCGCTCCACTACGGCGAGCAGCTCTACAACCATTACATCGCATTCCGTCTGCTCGCACACATTCGCGACCTGGTGTTTGGCGCCCTGCGCCAGCTCGCCCCCGCCAAGCTCGAGGGCCGCGGCAAGGGCGAGCTCGTGAGCCTGGTCACCTCGGATATCGAGCTGCTCGAGGTCTTCTACGCGCACACCATCTCGCCCATTGCCATAGCTCTGGTCTGCACCGTTGTGTTTGAGGGCTTTTTGCTGGCTGTGAGCCCCGAGCTCGCGGGCATCGCGCTCGTGGCCTACGCGGTCCTGGGCGTGCCGCTGCCCCTGACCTCGGCCAAGGCATGCGGCACCACCGGCCGCCAGAGCCGCGAGGGCGCCGGTAAGCTGGGCGCCTTTGTACTCGACAGTCTGCGCGGCGCGGGCGAGACCATCCAGTTTGCCGGTGGCACCGATCGCAGCCGTGCCCTGGGCAAGCTGACCGAGCAAGTCGGCGCCGTGGACGCGCGCCTCAAGCGCCGCCAGGCGGTCAGCGAGGCCGTAGCCGATGCGCTTATTCTTGTGGCTAATCTGGTGATGCTCGGGCGTGCGCTGCAGCTGGTGGCTGCGGGAACGATTGACTTTGCCGCAGCGTTTGTCGCCGTCTTTACCTTTGTGTCGTCGTTTGGCTCGGTGATGGCCGTGAGCCGCCTGGGCGCCTCACTGCAGGAGACGCTCGCCTCGGGCGCACGCGTGCTCGATTTGCTCGACGAGCAGCCCCAGTGCGCCGAGGTCGCCGATGGACAGAACGTTGAGTTTGCCGGCGCCGCAGCCGAGCATGTGAGCTTTAGCTATGTGGGCGGCGTGGACGCGGGCGGTGCGGGCGCCACAGAGCAGGTCGCGAACGACACCGCTGCGAGTCTCATCCTCGACGACGTGACCTGCACCTTTGCGCCCGGTACCATGACCTGCATCATGGGGCGCTCGGGTTCGGGCAAGTCGACGCTGCTTAAGCTGCTCATGCGCTTTTGGGACCCCGCAGCCGGCACCATCACGGTGAGCGGCGTCGATGCCCGCCACATCAACACGGCGAGCCTGCGCAGCCACGAGGCCTATATGACCCAGGACACGCATCTGTTCTGCGGCACCGTACGCGAGAACCTGCTGGTCGCGCACGCCAACGCCACCGATGCCGAGCTGCTCGACGCTTGCCGCTCCGCCTCACTCACCACGCTCATCGACCGTCTGCCGCAGGGACTCGACACGCCCGTTGCCGAGCTGGGCGACTCGCTTTCGGGCGGCGAGCGCCAGCGCATCGGCCTTGCGCGCATCTTCCTCAACGACGCACCCTTCATCTTGCTCGACGAACCCACCAGCGCGCTCGATGCTCTCAACGAGGCGTCCGTGATGCAGGCAATCGACGAGCTCAAGCGCCGCGGCAAGACCATTGTGCTCGTGAGCCACCGCGCCAGCACCTGCGCGTTTGCCGATTTCTCGCTTTCGGTCGAGCACGGGAGGCTGAGCTAATGGCGCGCCCAGTCGACACACCGGAGCTAGCACGCAAACGTGAGCGTGAGGCCCAAATGGTGTCGCAGATGATTGCGCTGTGGTGTCGTGGGCATCATGGCGGCGGGCATGTGGTCGAACAGGCTGGCGGCGATGAGTCCGTGCGCGTGAAACTCGGCCTTCGAACCATTACGCTCTGCCCCGAATGCGCCGAGCTGCAGAAATACGCCATCGCGCGCATTGAGCACTGCCCGCACATGGGCACCAAGACATTTTGCTCGGCATGTCCTTCGCATTGTTACCGGCCTGCCATGCGCGAGAAGATCCGCGAGGTTATGCGTTGGTCGGGACCGCGTATGATCCGCTATCGCCCCATCACCGCCGTGAGACACGCGATGGTAACAGTGCAGGCCAAACGCGCGGCGGCACGAAGCAAGTAGTCGCCGGCGCCGGCACGCGCCGCCCCGCCTTTCCACTCGATTTCGGCACCCGGCGTGCGCGGCGTGTTGAGAGCTGCACCATTACAATGGAGCGGATTCACCAAATGCAAAGGAGTCGCCATGCCCGCCTGCCCGCTGGTCGATTGCCATACTCATACCTCGTTCTCGGACGGGCACGCCTCGTTCGAGGACAACGTCCGTGCCGCTGCTGCCGCCGGCTGCCGCGTCATGGTCTCGACCGACCACCTTACCCTGCCCGCCAGTATGGATGCTAACTGCGAGGTGCAGGTCGTCGAGGGCGACTTGCCGGCACATCGTTTGGCCTTTGAGGACGCCCGCAAACTCGCCGCGCAGATTGCGCCGGAGCTCACCTTTATCTACGGTTTTGAATGCGATTGGTACGAGGGCTGCGAGCCCTTGGTAGAGCACTGGTCCCAGGGCGCCGTCGTACGTCTGGGCAGCGTGCACTGGATTGGCAACCCGGGCGATATTGCGGCAGGCGCCGCGGGCACGGCAGGGACAGAGGACATCGCGCGCCCCGATACACCCGATTCCCTTTGCGGTTGGATCGACGACGATACCAACTTGCATGTTTGGGAAAACTTAGGCGTGCGCGGCGTGTGGGAGTGCTACGTCGACGACTGGTGCCGTGCTTGCGAAAGCTCACTCAACTTTGACGCGATGGCCCATCCCGACCTGGTCATGCGCTTTTCGAAGGACGGCTTTGCACCCGACTTTGACCCCGCGCCGTTTTGGGAGCAGATGGCCGAATGCGCCCACGATACGGGTCGCCGCGTTGAGGTCTCGACCGCCGCACCGCGCAAGGGGCTCGACGATTACTACCCCGCGACCGGGCTGTTGCGCCGCTTCGCCCATGCCGAGGTGCCCATCACCTTTGGCTCGGACGCGCACCGCGCCTGCGACATCTGCTGGAACATCCGCGAGGCCCAGGCCCACGCCTACGACTGCGGCTACCGGGCCTTCGATATCCCCCACCCCACCGGCGAATGGGAATCCACGCCCCTCGCCTAACTAGTCGTTTAAGAACGTCCCCAATGACTAGTGGCGGCGGGCGTTGAGTTCGCCGGCCAGTTCGTCGAGGGTGATGCCGTAGCGCTCGAGCGTCACGAGCAGGTGGTAGATCAGGTCGCCGGCCTCGTAGCGGATGTGATCGTGGTCGTTATCCTTGCAGGCCATGATCACCTCGCTCGCCTCCTCGGCAAGCTTCTTGAGAAGCTCGTCCTCGACGTCGGTCAGCAGACGCGCGGTATAGCTCTCCTGCGGCGATGCGTCGCGACGACTGTGAATCACCTCGGCCAGTCTCGTCAGCGTCTCACCGATGTTTCCCGGCTGCACGTTAGCTGTTCTGACTCCCATGGTTATTTCCTCTCGTTACTGCAGCGTAAAGTAGGTACCGGCCTCATCGAACCGAGGCTTTGCGCCCTTTTTCTCAAAGAACTCGACGATGACGGCATGGGCCTCATCGAGCCTTTCCTTCTCGGCCTCGAGCCAAAGCGACTGCGCCCCGCAGGCATCAGTCAGGTGCACGCGGCATGGCACGCCCGCGCGGAGGAGCTCGGTGTTGCATTCGGCGACCTCGAACGGCGTCACGACTTTCATCGCACTCCCCCTTCCACGCGCTTAAAGAAGCAGGTACGGTTGCCGGTATGGCAGGCCGGGCCCGGTGAGTCCACCTTGACCAGCAGCGTATCGCTATCGCAGTCGGCCCAGAGCTCCTTGACCTCCTGCATGTTGCCACTCGTCGCGCCCTTGTTCCAGAGCTCCTGACGGCTGCGACTCCAAAACCACGTGGTCCCGGTCTTGAGCGTCAGCCCCACCGATTCCTCGTTCATCCAAGCAACCATAAGCACCTCACCGGTGTCATGCTGCTGAACCACGCAAGGAATCAGCCCGCGGGCGTCGTATTTAAGCTCGGTAGCATTTATTACCTCAGTCATCATTTCTCCCAAGTAACAAACGAAATCCCACAGGTCGGCGAGGGTTGTCCAGGTGCCGCAGGTTGCCGCGAAAGAGGAGCGACGCGTACTTTGGTACGCGAGCGACGGTTTGAGCGGCAAGATGCGGTGCCTGGGCAAGCCGCAGCACTAGAAGTCCAGCCTCACAGGGATGCCTTGGCTGGCCATATACTCCTTCACCTGGCGAATGCTGAAAGTTCCAAAGTGAAAGACGCTGGCCGCCAGCACGGCATCGGCCTCGCCCTCGATCACGCCCTCGGCAAAATGCTCGAGCGTGCCCACGCCGCCGCTTGCGATCACCGGGATCGGCACCGCGCGCGCCACGGCGCGGGTGAGTGCCAGGTCGAAGCCAGCCTTGGTGCCGTCGCGATCCATGCTGGTGAGCAAGATCTCACCGGCGCCGCGACGAGCCGCTTCCTCGGCCCACGCCACCGCATCGATACCCGTGGCGTTGCGACCGCCCGCCGTGAAGACCTCCCACTTGTCGGCATCCGGCTGACCGGGCAGGCCCACGCGCTTGGCATCAATCGCCACGACCACGGCCTGGCTGCCAAACGCCGCGGCGGCCTGGCTGATCAACGACGGATCGCGCACGGCGGCAGAGTTAAGCGACACCTTGTCGGCACCGGCGGCAACCATGGTTCGCATGCCCGCCAAGTCGCGGAAACCGCCGCCCACGGTATAGGGAATAACGAGCTCCTCGGCCGCGTGCGCCGCCATCTCGATGGTCGTCGCGCGGTTGTCGCTCGTCGCGGTAATGTCCAGGAAGACGACCTCGTCTGCACCCTCGCGGTCGTAGGCGCGCGCCAGCTCCACCGGGTCGCCAGCATCGCGCAGGCTCACAAAGTTGACGCCCTTGACCACGCGGCCGTCCTTAACATCCAGACAGGGAATCACGCGTTTGGCAAGCATGGGCTACTCCTTCCCTCGGGCGGCGGCCAACGCCTGGGCCAGCGTAAAGTTGCCCTCGTAGAGCGCACGACCGGTAATGGCACCCTCGATGGCATCCTCGCCCACCGCGGCCAGTGCGCGGATATCGTCGAGCGTCGAGATGCCGCCCGAAGCCACGACGGGAAAGCCCGCGACCTCGGCCACATGGCGATACGCCGCCACGTCGATGCCCGTCTGCATGCCATCGCGCGCGATGTCGGTATACACCAGATGCTTAAAGCCCAGCTCGGTGAGCTGCGCCACGGCGTCGTCGAGCGCCACACCCGCGCCGTCGCGCCAACCATTCACCTTGACCTGGCCGTCACGGGCGGCAATGTCTGCCACCAGTAACTCGCCAAAGCCTTGCGCCGCCACCTCGGCAAATCCCGGCTCGGTCACGAGCACCGTGCCTAGCGCGATGCGACGCGCGCCGTAGCCGGCCAGCTCGTCGATGCGCGCGAGCGAGCGGACACCGCCGCCCACGTCCACGGACAGGCCGTCGACGCCGCAGATAGCCTTAATCGCCGCCGAGTTGGCAGCGCACGCGTCCTCGTCCTCGCCAAAAGCAGCGGACAGGTCGACGACATGCACCCAGTTCGCGCCCTGCTCGGCAAACGAGCGGGCGACGGCGACGGGGTCGTCGGAATATACCTTGCAGCGGCTGCGGTCGCCGCGCTCCAGGCGCACAACCTTGCCGCCAATCAGATCGATTGCGGGAAACAGGATCATCGGCCAACCTCCTCGACGATGTTGACGAAGTTCTTAAGAATGCGCTGACCAAGCGCGGAGGATTTCTCGGGATGGAACTGACAGCCCCACACGTTGCCATGACGCGCGATGCACGGGAAGCTCCGCGTGTAGTGCGTGCGCGCCAAAACATCAGCGGCATCGGCGTCGTCGGCCACCGCGTAGCTGTGGGTGAAGTACATGTTGGCGCCCTCGGCAAAACCGGCGAGCAACGGATCGGCCGCGCCGGCGGACGTCATGTGCACCTGGTCCCAGCCCACGTGCGGCACCTTCAGGCGACTCGACTCCAAGCGCGTGCACGAACCGCGCATGATGCCCAGGCCATCGACCCAGGGACCACCGGCCTGCTCGGAGGCATCGTCGTCCGCGTCCGCGTCCTCGTTCGCAGGCACGCCCTCGTTGCCGCGCTCAAAAAACAGCTGAAGGCCCAGGCAGATGCCGAGCAGCGGAGTTCCGGCGGCAACGGCATCGAGCACGGCCACCTCCTCGCCGCTCTGACGCATAAAGGCGATCGCGTCATAGAACGCACCCACGCCCGGGATGACCAGGCCGTCGGCGTTGCGGATCTGCTCCGGATCGTCCGACGTGCAGGCGGCAGCACCGGCGCGCGCAAGCCCGCGCACGACGCTCGACAAGTTGCCCTTGTGGTAGTCGACCACCACGATCTTCGGTTCGCCCACGCGACCCCTCCACTTCTCATCATCCAAAACCACCACAAAGAGGACAGGCATCTTCGTGGTGGTTTTACCCTTGTGACGGTTACAGCGAGCCCTTGGTGCTGGGGATACCCTGCACGCGGGGATCGAGTTCGCAGGCGCGGCGCATCGTGCGGCCCACGGCCTTAAAGGCGGCCTCGATAATGTGGTGCGAATTGCCGCCCGCCAGCTCGCGCACGTGCAGCGTGAGCTTGGCATCGCGCGCAAAGGCATAGAAGAACTCGACGGCCAGCTCGGTATCAAAGCTGCCCACGCGCTCAGTCGGCACGGGCAGCTCGCAATAGGCCTGCCCGCGACCCGAGATATCCACGGCGGCCATCACGAGTGTCTCGTCCATGGCGATCGCCGCGTCGGCAAAGCGCGTAATACCCGCCTTGTCGCCCAGCGCCTGGCAAAACGCCTCGCCCAGCACAATGCCCGTGTCCTCAACGGTGTGGTGCGCGTCGACCTCGACGTCGCCCACCGCATGCACCGTCAGATCGAACAGGCCATGGCGGCCAAAAGCGTTGAGTATGTGGTCGAAAAACGGCACGCCGGTCGAGATATCGCACACGCCAGATCCGTCCAGGTCGAGCTTTACGACAATGTCGGTCTCGCCCGTCTTGCGGGTTACCTCGGCATAGCGGTCCATCTACATCTCCTCCTTCACCAGCGCGGCAAACGCGGCCAGCACCTCGTCGTTTTCCTGCGGCGTACCCACAGTGATGCGCAGACAGTCCGCAAGCCCCGGCGCGTAGCTAAAGTCGCGCACCAAAATCGAATACTCGTCGCGCAGACGCTCGCGCACGCGCGTGGCATGCGGCGTGCGCACGAGCACAAAGTTCGCCGCGCTCGGCCATGCCTCCACGGGCATGCCATCGGCAGCCATTGCGCGCAGGGCGCACAGCTCGCGCTCGCGCTCGGATGCGATCTGTGCCACCACGGGCGTGTAGGCATCACGGGCACGCACGCAGGCAAGTGCTGCCGCCTGGCTCAGCACGTTAACTGAATAGATCTGGCGAATCGCCGCGAGCACGTCGACGACCTCGGGTGCCGCAATCACATAGCCCAGACGCGTGCCGGCGGCGCCAAACGCCTTGGACAGCGTATGTAGAATCACCAGGTTGGGATGCTCGGCGATAAGGCCTTGCGCCGTGGTGGCCGCGCCAAACGAATCGTCGGCAAACTCCACGTAGGCCTCGTCAACCATTACCATGCCGGGGCACGCATCGCACAGCGCCGCGACAAAGTCGAGCGGTGCCACGTCACCCGTGGGGTTGTTGGGCGAGGTCACGATTGCCAGGTTACACTCGGGTGCCGCCGCAAGCACGGCGGCCTGGTCGAGCTCAAAGGTCGCGGGGTCGCGCCACACGTCGCGCACCTCGGTCTGGCAGAGCGACGCAAAGAACGCATACTCGCTAAAGCACGGCGGGCAGTTGAGCAGGGTCCGTCCCGCGCCGCCAAACGCCAACAGGTAGTTATAGAGCAGCTCGTCGCCGCCGTTGCCCACGCAGACATTCTCGCGCGCCACACCATGCCAAGCGGCAAGCTCGTCGCGCAGATCGTTGGACATGGGGTCGGGATAGCGGTTGAGCGGCGTGGCAGCCAGGGCCGCATCAACCGCCTCGCGCACGCCGACCGGCACGGGATAGGTGTTCTCGTTGGCCGAGAGGTTGATGCGCGTGGGCGTAAAGTTAGGATCGTAGGGCTCAATGCCGGCCAAGTAGGGCTGGACGAGCTCCTTCATGCGCGGCGTGAGTTCGGCCATATTAGGCCTCCTTGCCAGTCGCGCCGGCGCCATCCGCGCTTGCAGCCGCCAGGTCCACGCCCTCGGCAACCGTCGCCACGGCGTCGCCCGGCCAGGCAACCTTGGTCAGGTCGGCCGCGGCGAGCGACTCGGCGCTCACGGCATCCTCGCCCTGCTCCAACACGCGGCGGCGCAGTGCGGCCGAAAGCGCGTGTGCCCACAGACCCTCGGCCTCGGCCAGGCGCTGCGTAGCGGGAGCATCGGAGAGCAGGCCCTCGGGTGTATAGCAAATGACACTCGAGCGCTTGACGAACTCTTCGACCGAAAGCGGGTTGGAGAACATGGCCGTGCCGCCGGTCGGCAGCGTGTGATTGGGGCCGGCAACGTAATCGCCGAGCGGCTCGGAGCTCCAAGCGCCCACAAAGATGGCGCCGGCGTTGCGAATGCCGCCGAGCAGGCCCATCGCATCCTTGCAATGCAGCTCAAGGTGCTCGGGCGCCACGGTGTTCACTGCCTCGACGGCAGCCGCCATGTCGGCGGCCACCACGATAGTGCCTTCGTTGTCGAGCGAGGCACGCGTGATCTCGGCACGCGGGGACTGTGCCACCAGGATGTCGATACCTGCCTCAACCTCACGCGCAAACTGCTCGTCGCAGGTCACCAGATAGCAGGCCGCCAGCGGATCATGCTCGGCCTGGGCCATCAGGTCGGCCGCGACCACCATGGGCTTGGCCGTGGCGTCGGCCAGCACGCAGACCTCGGAGGGACCGGCGACCATATCGATACCCACATCACCCGAGACAATCTGCTTGGCGGCGGCAACAAAGGCGTTGCCCGGGCCGGTAATTTTGTCGACGCGCGGAATGGTCTCGGTGCCGTACGCCAGCGCGGCCACGGCCTGGGCGCCGCCCACCATATAGATTTCGTCCACGCCGCCGAGCTTTGCCGCGGCGAGCGTGTAGGGGCTGATAAGGCCGTCCTTTTGCGGCGGGGTCACCATAACCACGCGCTTGACGCCGGCGACCTTGGCGGGAATGGCATTCATGAGCACGGTGGAGGGATACTGCGCGCGACCGCCCGGCACGTAGATGCCGGCCGCCGCGAGCGGGGTCACCTTGACGCCGAGCATCGTGCCATCCGCACGCGTGGTAAACCAGCTCTGCTCGACCTCGCGCTGGTGGAACTCGCGAATCTGACGCGCGGCCTTCTCGAGCGCGGCGACAAAGGCAGGGTCGAGGCCTTCGAGCGCGGCATCGATCTGCTCCTGCGGCAGACGGAAGCTCTGCAGCTCGACACCGTCAAAACGCTGGCAGTAATCGCGCACCGCGGCATCGCCGTTGGCGCGCACGTTGGCCACGATATCGCGGGCGGCGTCGACGATGTTTTGCGGCAGCACACCCTTGCGGTTGAGCTGGTTGGTAACGAGGCGCTCACCGGGAGCAAGCTTGATGGTCTTCATATCGGTATCCCCTATCGGTCGAGGTTGTGTTCCAAAAACGAGAGGCCGGGCGGCGGCGCCAATCGGCCCGCAGCCCGTACGTTGGGGCGCCCGTGCGCGCTCGCGCTATTGTGCCGAGCCCGCGACGGGCTCAAAATGCTTGTCCTTCACGGCAGTCGCCAGGCGATCGGCCAGGTTGCGAACGCGCGGGTCCAGGCGCGCGGCGCCCGGGTTGACAAAGAAGCGGGCCGTGCAGTCCATGATGCGGCCGGTGATGACCAAGTCGTTGTCGCGTAGGGTGGCACCAGTGGCGGTAATGTCCACGATGCGATCGGTCATGCCGACGATGGGCCCCAGCTCGATATTGCCGTGCAGCGAGACGATGTCGGCGTTCACGCCGCGCTCAGCATACCAGGCACTCGCGATGCGCGGGTACTTGGTTGCCACGCGAAGCGACCCGCGGCGGGCATAGTTGCGCTCGGCCTGACCGGCGCGCCACGCGGGCTCCGCCTCGATAAAGGTGCACAGGCCGTAGCCCAGATCGACCAGCTGCAGCAGGTTGAGGTCGGCCTCGATGAGCGAGTCCCAACCGCAGATGCCGCAATCGGCACCGCCGCAGCCCACAAAGGCGGGCGCATCGCTGGGGCGCACGATGACAAACTCGATATCGCCGACCGCGCCCTCGCCGGCACGCGTGTCGCGGCCGCGCACGATCAGGTGACGGCCGGGATCACGCAGCTCAGAGACGTCCAGACCCGCGGCCTCGAGCACGTCGAGCGTGTCGGCCTTGAGCGAGCCCTTGGGCACGGCGATGCGCAGCGGGCCCTCGGCGCCACGGCCCGCGGCATGGTCGCCATCGGAAGCGGCATCCTCGGCCGAGGTGCGCGCGGCCTCCAGGCGCTCGAGCGAAAAGGCGAAGCCCGCCGCCGGCACCTCGATACCGTCGCCAAATGCGCCGGTAAAGATGGAGTCATAGCGTCCGCCCGAACCGACCGGATCGGGCAAGGCGCCGGCATAGGCCTTAAAGACCAGGCCCGTGTAGTAATCGAAAGAGTTCATGATAGAGAAGTCGAACGACAGCACCTGGGCGTCCTCGGGTGCCAGGCCCTCGACCAGGGCACGCAGCTCGCGCGTCAGCGGCGCGACGATACCGGCGGCCTCCAGCAGCGCGTCCACGCGGTCGAGTACCTCGGCGCCGCCGTGCAAGCGCGGCAGCTCGCTAATGGCGGCCTTGACGGCATCGGACTCGGCGCTTGCCGCCACGCGGGCATCGAGGCCCACAAAGTCGTTGGCGTGCACGCAGCGCAAGGCCTCGGCGGCCAGCTCGCGATCCTCGCATACCGCGAGCAATTCCTTAAACGGACGCACGCTGCCTGCGATAATGCGCGCATCGGGCAGCGCCAGCTCGCGCACGGCCTCGGCCACGAGCGAGACAATCTCGACATCGCCCGCGGTATCGCCCGCACCGATAAGCTCAAAGCCCAGCTGCGTAAACTGACGCGAGCCACCGGCATTGCGCTGGCACTCGCGAACCACCGGCGCCTCATAGCGCAGGCGCAGGGGCAGGTCGGCCGCGCGCATGCGGGTCGAGACCAGACGCACGATCGGCAATGTGTTGTCGGGACGGACCACCAGCAGACAGCCATCATCGTCAAAAAGCTTAAACGGCGTGTCCGCGATGCGGCCGCCTTCCTCGAGTGAACCCTTGTCCTCGAGCAGCGGCGTTTCGACCGGAAGGTAATGATGCTCCCTGAAGCAGCCCTTCACCGTATATGCGATCTCCTCGCGCGCCTGAGCCTCCTCGGGCAATATGTCCCGGAACCCCCACGGTGTGGCCGTCATCTGGTGAGCCTCCTCATGCTGTGTTTCATATAGAGCAGAAGACCGGCATAGCTCCGCCGGTCTTCTGGGTACTTTAGCATACTAGAGTGCTTGCGGGGAAAATCCGTCGCAGCCGCTCACACCGTATTCATCTGGAAACATAGGGTAGGTTGCCGCAGCCCGACCCCACCTAGGCGCCAATCGCACGACGATACTCTGCCATTACCTGCGCATCGGCAGCTGCGGGGTCGGCAAAATAGCGCCCGTCATAGGTCTCGGCCGAAACAACCCCGCGATAGCCGCGCGCCACCAACCTATCCAGGTCGGCGCGCATATCGCGGTCGCCGTCACCCCAGGCAAGATGCGTCGTGCCATCTGCCGCAACATCGACAAAATGCACGTGGGCGACATCATCGCCAAGCAGATCGAAATAATCGTCGATGGTATCCCCCGCCACCGCCATGGCGCCCATATCCAGACACGCCTTAAGTGCCGGATGGTCAACTGCCTCGATCATGCGCTTCGTGTCGGCCGCCGAGTTCACGATCATCGACTCAACCGGCTGTAGGGCCTCGAGCACCAGTCGCACGCCGCGTTCTCCCGCATGCTCGGCAATCGCACGCAGCATCGAGGCACTGCGACCCCACGCGTCTTCGATCGGCTCGTTCAAAAATGCCCAGCCGCTCGAGACCATGACCTGCTCGGCTCCAAGTTCCGCCGCGATATCCACAACGTTCTTAAAGTACGCGAGCGTGCGGGTACGCGCTTCATTCCCGCGCGCCGCGATATTCCACGGCTTGGGGTTGTTCTGTTCGGGACAAAGCCCCACAATCCGAACCCCATACCGCTGTGACAGCTCCCGCACCTGCTCGATCGAATCGTATCCATGGCAATCGACATACAGATGCATCGCCCCGGTCCAAAGCTCGCAACACGTGTAGCCCGAGGCCGCAGCCGAGGAAAAGAATTCCTCAAGGTCAAAATAACGATGGCTGATGTTCATGACGGCAAGCTGCGGATACTCCATCTTGTCCACCTTTCGGCAAAAGGGCGCCGCAGCACAATGTGCGCGACGCCCCCTCTTACATTGTTTTAATTATGACGGATGCCCTACTGAACACCGAGCACTCCAAAGAACGCGCCGGCGATACTCACGAGTAGGATTACGAGCATGATGAGCAGCGGATTCATCTTCTTCTTGAGCATGAGATAGACAATTCCAAACAGTCCCATCGTGACAAAGCCCGGGAAGATTCCGTTGAGCAGCTCGGCGAGCGTCTGAGCGCCATCGCCCGCGCCGACCATGAGCGGAATGTCCACGGTGACCATCTCCATGGTCATAGCGCCGATCACCATGGCGCCCATGATAGAGGCCATCTTGACGATCGTGTCCATAATGCCCGATTCCTGGACCTTGCTGATCATGTCCGAGCCAAAGCGATATCCCACAAACGTCAGCAGGTAACGGATGATGTAGTGGGGGACGTTGAACACGAGCAGGAACAAAATCGGGCCAAGAATAGAGCCCTGCAGCGCCAGCGACGTGCCGACACCCGTTGCCAAAATTCGCAGCGTACCCCAGTAGAAGGCATCGCCCACGCCGGACAGCGGTCCCATCAAAGCAAGCTTGACATTAGAGATCGCGCTCGTGTCAAAGTTATCTTCGGTGGCGTTGACTTCTTCCATTGCGGCAGCAATGGACATGGGGAGCGTCGAGATGTACGGCGTGACGTTATAGAGCTCCATATGGCGCTTGAGTGCGGCCTTAAAGTCCGCATCCTGCGGATACAGCTTGCGAAGGATCGGCATAAGGGCCCACATAAAGCCGATATGGCCCATACGCTCGTAGTTCCAGGAATGCTCATAGGGAATCGAGCGCCAGAACAGCTTCTTAAGGTCTGCGCGGGAAATCAGCCCGTCGTAAGAAGACTCAAACTTAAAACTCATCGAACCCACTCCCAATCGCAGGATCCTCGGTTGCCACTGCGGGCTGCTCCGCCTTTTTCTTGTCACCCAAAACCGTCATCGCGACGACGATAATCGCGGCAAAGATCGCCACGCCCGTCGTGCTAATGCCAAAGTAGGCGACGAGGAAGAAGCCAGCGAAGAAGAACGGAGCCACTGTTTTGTTCATAATCATCTGCGCCAGCATCGCAAAGCCGAGTGCGGGCAAGAAGGCGGCGGCGACATCCATGCCGGTCTGAACGAAATCGGGGATGATGTTGAGCAGGCTGGCAACAGCATCGGCGCCAAAGAAGAATGCCAGGGGAATGATCAGCAGGCCGCACCAGCTCTGCGCGTAACCGGCGATGAGCATGTTGCGCGTGATGGCCTTGGTGTCTCCGTCCTCGACGTTTTTGTCGATACGGTGCACCAGCAGCAGCATGACCGGCTGGCCCAGGGCCGTATCGAGCGCCAGGACGATCGTTGCGATGGGAATGCCCAGGGTCAGGGCCGCCGAAGCGTCCGCGCCGGCCTGCATGGCAAGCGACACGCCAAGGATGGTACCGGAAATCGTATCGGGCGGGTTATACGCACCGACCGAGATGGCACCGACCATGGCAAGCTCCATCGTGGCGCCCATAATGGTGCCGGTCACCACATCGCCCATGACAAGGCCGACCAACGGTCCGAGCACAATGGGGCGCTGAAGGTAACTCGTACCGGTCAGCCACTCGGAATAGCCCAAAAGGGCAATCAGGAAAATCAGGATCGTCTTGATAACCATGACAGCCCCTAACCGATGACCTTTGTGGCGTCAGTCTTCGCATCCGCCGGAATCATCTGAATGAACAGCTCATAGCCCTCGCCGATCAGTTCCTTCACGTAGGCCTCGTTCTCGGGCGTAAGGAACACGCTCGTCGAGACCTGGTGGGCGTCCTCGCTAAAGGCCACATTACCGAGGTTGATCTTCTTGACGTCCATCGCCTTCGCGACGGTGCCGGCCTGCTGGATCGTCTCGCAAACCACGAAGAGCTTGTACTTGTCGGTCACACCGCTCTGGAGCGCCTTGACGGCATCCTCGGTGTTTTTGACGACGACCTTGCATCCTTCGGGCTTTGCAAGGGACAGGGCCTGCAGACGAAGCTTGTCGTTGAGGACCGTGTCGCTCACTAACAGGATGCAGTCGGCACCCAGAGCCGAGGTCCAGCTAACGGCAACCTGGCCGTGAAGCAGTCGATAGTCCACGCGAATCATCTGAATCATGATGTGCTCCTAACGATTAAAACTCATCGAGTTCGGCCTGCCCCAGCAGGTCGTTGACGTACTTGACCTTGGTGTCGTCCGCCTCGACGATCTGGCGAATGGCCTCATCGATCGGGGTGGAGTCGGGCACGAACAGCAGCTGAATAAGGAGCGGCAGATTCATATTGGTCACCAGGTGCGTGTTGGGGCGCGTCTGGACGATCTTGGTGAACTCGTTGTTGACGCTGCCGCCAAAGAGGTCGGTGCAAACGACGACCTCATCGTCCGCGGCAAAGCCGTCCAGAATCGCTGCGGCCTCCTTGACCAGGTCCTCGTTTCCGTCGACATACATAGACAGCGCATGGACGTTCTCGCGCTCGCCCGAGAGTAGCCCAATGCTCTCGACGATTCCGGACGCAAAATGAGCATGGGATGCAACGATAAACTGCCTCATTCGATTCCCCTTTCTTGCGAACTTCGGCATAAAAATGCCCGGACGCATGCGCCCGGGCAGGGTGCTTCTTGATCAGTAGCTAATTTGTCGCCGATTAGTAATCGAACTGGTGATAGTAGCGACGGTAGTTGAGGTTGTGCTTGGTGACCGTCTCGTAGTAAGCGGCAAGGCGATCGGTGACCAGCGAGGAGAGGATCCACGGAGACACGATGACGCGGAACTCGTCGTCAAGGCCGGGGATCGCGAACT
>CAUGNZ010000018.1 GCA_959601045.1 uncultured Collinsella sp. | reverse complement strand
GTCCCGACGGCTTTGACATATCCGACGAGGAGCTACTGGAGCTCGTCACGCGCATCGTGCACGAGCGCCGGCCCGACGTCTCATGCGTCGTTACGTTTGACTCGGGCTTTAGCTCGCCCGACCGTCCAGCAGAGCAGCTGTAGCCCCGCTCCGCTCGTCCGCTAGTTTCCCTGCGCGCCCGAGATGCCGTTTTGCAGGGCGTTCCAAGCATCCGTCGCCATGCCGCCCAAGTTCTGCGCGGTATCGCCCAGGTTTTGTGCCGTGTCGCCCAGCTCTTGCGCCTTGTCTCCCAACTCCTGTGCCTTGTTGCTCAAGTCCTCCAGCGTATTGGAGCTCGAGCTGTCGGTACCGCTTTGGCCGCCGGACGAGTTGCCCGAGCTGTTCTTGTGCGTGAGTTGAATTTCGAGGTTGCCGTTGTCGTTATAGTAGGCAGAAGTAACAACCCAGTTGGCATCGACGACGGGCGTTGAGCCATCATCAGTCAGGACCACGGCATTCGAAAGATCGGCGCCACGCGACTTGAGGAGCTTCTTGGCGTTGGACCAGTACTGCCCCGGAATATCGCTCAGATCGACGGTACTAGACGAGGCGGACGCGGTTTGCTCGGCAGTGGTATCGGCCGTTGAGCTCCCCCGCTTGTTGAGCATGCCCGACACGATGGCAAACACAACCGAGAGAGCAAAGAAGATCGCCAACACGATGAGGATCTTCTTGATCACGCTCGACGAACGCGACGGCTTCTTCTCCTCGTCCTCGCCATATTGCGGAATCGACTTGGGGTACTCGCGATACGGCTCACGCGACTCGTAGCGAGGCTGCGCCGTGCGAGGCATATACGTCGTCTGCTGAGGCTGCGGAATGGGATTCTGCGGCAGGTCATCATAGGGATTCGGTGTCGAGGCGGCATAAGAATCCTGCGGCGCGTAATCAAACGGGTCCGGAGCTGCGTTGCCATAGGGGCCTTGCGAAGATGCAGCGTAAGAATCCTGCGCCGAGTCGCCATAGCCCATAACCCGGGTGGGCTCGGCAGAAGGCTGTGTCGCGGCGGGGTCGGTATAACCGGGGTTAGGAACAACGCGGGTCGCATCGGCGCTATCGCCAGCCTGCGCGGAACCGTAGCCGCCCATCACGGTTGTCTTGTCCTGATCCATGCAACGATTCCTTTCCGTCGCTCGTGAGCATCAAGTTATCCATGCATTCTACCCGCGCAAAAGCCTATGATGGGCAAAGCCATCGGTATCTACAAGACAAGTGCGGCTAGAACCAAAAGCCCCGCCGGGCCTTGGTGGGCGCGGCGGGACGGGTAAGCGGCTATAGGCAGTGGGCTTAGAACAGGCCGGTGATGTTGCCGTCGTTGTCGACGTCGATGTTCTCGGCCGCGGGAACCTTGGGCAGGCCCGGCATGGTCAGAACGCTGCCGGTCAGCGCAACCACGAAGTGGGCACCGGCGGAAACCTTGAGCTCGCGCACGGTGATGCGGAAGCCCTCGGGAGCACCCAGGGCCTTGGCGTTGTCGCTAAAGCTGTACTGGGTCTTGGCGACGCACACCGGTAGGTTACCAAAGCCGTTCTCGCGCAGCTCGGCGAGCTGACGCTTGGCCGCCGGGGTAAAGTCGACGCCATCGGCGCGGTAGACCTTGGTCGCAACGGCCTCGAGGGCATCGGCAACATCGGCACCGTCCTCGTAGGCAAACTTGAGCTCGCTCGGCTGGTCAATCAGGCGCATGACCTCGTCGGCCAGGTCGAGCGCGCCCTCGCCGCCCTTGGCCCAAACCTCGGACAGTTTAACGTTAACGCCGAGCTTCTGGCACTCGGACTCGATGAGCTCGAGCTCGGCCTCGGTGTCCGTCGGGAAGCGGTTGATGGCGACCACACAGGGCAGACCGTAGACATTCTGGATGTTGTCGACGTGACGCAGCAGGTTGGGCATGCCGGCCTTGAGCGCCTCGAGGTTCTCCTCGTTAAGATCGGCCTTGGCAACACCGCCGTTGTACTTAAGGGCACGAGCGGTCGCGACAATCACGACGGCGCTGGGACGAACGCCCGTCATGCGACACTTGATGTCGAGGAACTTCTCGGCACCCAGATCGGCGCCAAAGCCCGCCTCGGTAATCGCGACGTCACCAAAACGCATGGCCATGCGGGTGGCCATGATGGAGTTGCAGCCGTGGGCGATGTTGGCGAAGGGACCGCCGTGGACAAACGCGGGCGTACCCTCGAGCGTCTGCACCAGGTTGGGCTTGAGCGCGTCCTTAAGCAGCGCGGCCATGGCGCCCTGAGCCTTGAGGTCGCGGGCGCGGACGGGCTCGCCGGTAAAGCTGTAGCCGACGACGATCTCGCCCAGGCGCTCCTTGAGGTCGTTGATGCTCGTGGACAGGCACAAGATCGCCATGACCTCGGAGGCAACAGTGATGTCGAAGCCATCCTCGCGCGGCACGCCCTGGGCCTTGCCGCCAATGCCGTCAATAACGTGGCGCAGCTGGCGGTCATTCATGTCGACGACGCGCTTCCAGGTGATGCGCTTAACATCGATGCCGAGCTGGTTGCCCTGCTGAATATGGTTGTCGAGCATGGCAGCCAGCAGGTTATTGGCGGCACCGATAGCATGGAAGTCACCGGTAAAGTGCAGGTTGATGTCTTCCATGGGGATGACCTGAGCCCAACCGCCACCGGCGGCACCGCCCTTTACGCCAAACACGGGACCAAGCGAAGGCTCACGCAGGGCCACGGCGCTCTTGACGCCGCGACGGCGCAGGCCATCGGCCAGGCCGATGGTCGTGGTGGTCTTGCCCTCTCCTGCGGGCGTGGGATTGATAGCGGTCACGAGGACAAGCTTGGCCTGGTGATCAGTTGGCTCGTTGAGCAGGGTGTAGTCGACCTTAGCCTTGTCGAAGCCGTACGGAATCAGATGCTTAACGTCGACGCCGGCGTTCTTGGCCACCTCGGTAATAGGCAGCGGCGTGACAGAACGTGCGATTTCGATGTCAGTAGGCATGGGCGGTCCTTTCGTTACCGAATGAGAAAAAGACCAATCCAGCATAGCACGCGCGCGCAATAGTAAAGCACCCGTAACCGACAAACGGCGATATGTTTACCCAATGTCCAGCGATAGCCTAACAGCCCGCCAAAACAAAGCGCCCTAAACGGTAGGTTCAATCCCCAAGTGTTCAAAGGTGCGCAAGGTTGCCTGACGGCCCTGGGGCGTGCGGATCATCAAGCCGCACTGCAGCAGATAGGGCTCATAGACATCCTCGAGCGTACCCGGGTCCTCGCCCACCGCGCTGGCAAGGGTCGTCAGGCCCACGGCACGGCCGGAGAACGTCTTGGCAAGCGTCTCCAAGATGCGAATGTCCATCCAGTCCAGACCAAGCTCATCAATCTCGAAGAACTCGAGCGCCTGACGGCAGATATCAAGCTCAATAGGACCGTTACCGCGCACCTGCGCATAGTCGCGCACACGCTTGAGCAGACGGTTGGCCAAGCGCGGCGTGCCACGCGAGCGCGAGCCGATCTCAAGTGCGCTGGGATGGTCGATCGTCACACCCAGGATGGTCGCCGAACGCGTCACGATCTGAGCGAGCTCCTCGACCGTGTAGTAGTCCAGGCGATACGAAATGCCAAAGCGGTCGCGCAGCGGGCCGGTCAGCATGCCCGAGCGGGTCGTTGCCGCCACCAGCGTAAACTTGGGGATATCCAGGCGAATCGAGCGCGCTGCCGGGCCCTTGCCGATCACGATATCGAGCGCAAAGTCCTCCATAGCGGGATACAGGACTTCCTCGACCGAACGGTTAAGACGGTGAATCTCGTCGATAAACAGCACGTCGCCCGGCTGCAGGTTGGTAAGGATAGCCGCCAGGTCGCCGGTACGCGCGATGGCCGGGCCGCTCGTCGTCTTGATCTGAGCGCCCAGCTCGTTGGCGATAACCGTGGCCAGCGTGGTCTTGCCCAGACCCGGAGGTCCCGAGAAGATCACGTGGTCGAGCGTCTCGCCACGGCTCTGTGCCGCCTCGATGAGCACGCGAAGGCTCTGCTTGATATGTTCCTGACCGCAGTAGTCATCCAGGCGCTGGGGACGCAGGGTACGGTCGACATCAAGGTCCTCGGGCGTCAGCTCCGAGCCCACCATGCGCTCACCGTGCGCCATGGATGCCGCCGGCGAGCTGCCGGGCGTCGCCCACAGGTCCTGAGAGTCATCGGCTTCCCACATCACGCATCCATTCCGAGTCGCTTAAGCGCCGCGCCGAGCAGATCCTCGACACGCATATCCTGCCCATCATACCCGCTCAGGGCAACATCGGTCTCCTGCGGGCTAAAGCCCATGGAAAGGAGCGCCGCACGGGCGTCATCGATCGCCGAAGGAGCGGCGGCGGGAACCGGCATCGCAACCTGGCCGGGAATCACGTCGACCGGCACAAAGCCCTTGTCCTTGGCAAAGGTACTCTTGAGCTCCAGGATCAGACGCTGCGCGGTCTTTTTGCCCACACCGGGTACCTTGGCCATGCCCTTGTCGTCCTCGGCCATCACCAGGGAATACAGCTGCCCCACGGTATAGGTGGAGAGCACGGCAAGCGCCAAGCGCGGCCCGACACCCGACACGGACACGAGCCGATCGAACATCGTGCGCTCGTCCTTGGAGGCAAAACCAAAGAGCGTCATGGCGTCCTCGCGCACCTGCATACGGGTATAGAGGCGAACCTCGCCGCCGGGTGTAGGCAGCGTGGCGGCAGTGCTGCCCGAGATGCCGAGCTCAAAGCCCACGCCCGATACATCGACAACGGCCGAGCTCATCGTGGCCTCGACAAGCGTTCCATGGAGCTGGGAGATCATCAGTATCCGGTTCCTCTCTGTTGATAGAACTCGCCGCCGGTAAGCGCCCGGGTGCGGCTGAGGTTAACGTGACAGATGGCGCAAGCCAGCGCATCGGCGGCATGGTCTGGGTGAGGGTCGTGATCGAGCTGCGTGAGCGTGCGCACCATGTAGGCAACCTGCCGTTTATCTGCGGCACCGGTGCCCACCACGGCCTGCTTGATCTGCATGGGCGTGTATTCGCCAATCTCGAGCGCGCATTCCGAAAGCGCCACGAGCGCAGCACCGCGGGCATGCGCCGTAGGGATGGCCGAGCGAACGTTGGCGCCAAAGTAAATGCTCTCGATGGCAGCGGTATCGGGTCGATAACGCTCCACGACGCCCTTGAGGTCGCGGGCGATATGCGACAGGCGCACCGCGAGCGGACTACCCGCGCTGGTCTCGATGCAGCCATAGGCACGGCAGCGAACCTCGCCACGCCGCTCCTCGATAATCCCCCAACCCGTATGAGCCAAACCGGGGTCAATGCCCAAGATAACCAAGCCAACCTCCCCTCGCCACAAGCGCAGCACAAGACAAGGCCCCGCGCATCATTCACGAACGTCTGTTCTAGAATAACACAACAGCGACCGCATCTAGCAAGCAAGGTTGAACCATAGGTTGAGCATAAGTCAGCGAGCGAGTCCCTGCCGTGGCAAGGTGTCGCGAAAGAGGAGCGCCGCGTACTTCTGTACGCAAGCGACGGTTTGAGCGGCAGATTGCCCGGCAGGGGCTCGCGCAGCGTCGACTCGTTACGTGGTTTGGTAAAACCGCGTAACCTTTTTAGTTCTGGCTAAAGAACGGGAACTGCCTCGGATCCACCGGCGGATGCGGCATCGGCGTGCCCTGGGGTCCACCCTGCGGGCCACCCTGGCCGCCCATCATCTTATCGATGGCGTCCTGAACCTCGCCCTCGAACTTTTTCATTCCCTCGTGTAAACGACGCTGACCGTCTTCAGAGCGCAACTCCTCCATTTGTTCGGGCGAAATACCCAGTAGCTCGCCCAGCACGCCCATCATCTCGTTTCGCACGCGCTCGCTAGTATCCTCGTCAGCAAAACGGCGCACCTCGGCGCGCGCCAGCGAATCGACCGTCATACGCTCCTTGCCGTTAAGCCCCAGGTCGGACCATGCGAGCATGTACGGCCAGGAGCGCTCGGCAAACGAACGGGACGAAACGATCGGCGCCGTCGGCAACATGCGGCGGGCAGCCTCACCCTGTCGAACGAGCATCAGCAGCAGCGAGCAGGCCTCAGGCTTGCCAGCGGCCATCGGGATGTCGTCGAAAGATCGATTGCGGTCCACGTGCGCCTCAAGCGCGCCATCGATCTCACCCGGCTCGAGCCCGCCGAGCAGCTGTGCCGCGCGGTCGAGCATATCGACCGAACCGTCGAGCGTCGAGAGCGCCTGCGCCAGCACGCGCTCCATACAATCTTCCACCGCGTTGAGCGTCACGAGCTCTTGGGGCACCACGGCAGACGCGCGGTTGCGCACACGCGCCACAAACTCAAGCGTCGACAGGTACACATCGCCAAAGGGCGCGTAATCGCCCTGGTAGCCGCCGCAAAGCGCCGGCGCCGCCAGCGCGTACTCGGTTTTGGACAGCGGACTCAACGCCATCGCACCCAGCTCGAGCGCCGTATCCTCCAGCATGAGGCCCAGCGTGCGAGAGCGCAGGCGCTCGGCGTCGCCCGCCGACACATCGCGGTCGAGCACGCGCGCGGCATCCGGCGCATCGCGCTCAACCGTGCGAATATGCAGGCGCTCGGCAATGGCGCGAACGGCGGCACAGCGAGCAGCCTCGGCCTCCTCCTGCGCCGGCGTAAAGATGCGGTTGCGCCCCAGCACCAGGCCAATCACATTACGTGGGCCCAGAGCGTCGACGGCCAGCGCCGCCAGCAGGGACGACGGCAAGTCGCCCTCGAGTGCCACCACGGCGCGCGACGCACCGTGGGCCCGGGCGTTGTCGCGCACGGTGAGCACCAGCGCCTGCCACAGCCACTCCTCGGAACGGAACTCGGGCAGTTCGTGATCTTCCAGGGCATCGAGCATCACGCCGCGCTGAATCTCCTGAACCAGCAGGCTCTCCTCAAAACACGGCGCTTGGGCCACCACGCGACCGCAGTCGTCGAGCACAAACGAACCGCCGGTATACACCGACTCGTCATAGGCACCGACCGGCGCCATACAGGCAAACCACACGCTGCGCTTGGATGCGATCTTGCGGTAGGCGCCGCTGCGAACGGCGGCAATGGCGGCAGTCTCGCGGTCGGTCATGTCAAACGCATTGAATTGGAAATACGCAATGAGGTCAACACCGGTCGGCAACATCTCGAGTTCGCGGTCCAAGTCAAAAATCACGGCGATGCGCACGCCGTCCACGTCGAACACCGGCGGCGCCCAACGCGTGTCGTTGTTCTCACCACGCTGCAGGGCAATGCTCGAACGCGCCGGCACCACATGACCGTCCTTGAGCATCATGTAGTCGAGCAGCGGCTGGCCCTCAAACGAAACCGCCGCGGGCACGATGCAGATCATGTCAAGCTCCTGGATACGCTCGGCGACACCAGTCAAGCCGGCAAGCATGTCGTGCTCAAAGTCGGCAGTGCCCACCAGGCCCCCGGGCATGGCGCCCATAAAGAGCGGAGCCGGAACGCACAGCACGCGCGCCCCGCGCTCGTGGGCCAGACGAGCCTGGTCCTCGATGCGGCCGCAAATGCCCTCAATATCACCCAGGCGCATATCGATCTGTGCAAGCGCGAGCTTCATGGCTCAGCCCTTTCCGTCGTAAACCATCGAAATCGTAGTAAAAGCGCCGGCCGCATGATGCAGTCGGCGCTCGCATGTGCATATGCTAGCTATGATACCCCGAGCGGGGGCGCGCTCCTAGAACGTCGCGGACCACAGCCCGTGCAGGTTGCAGTAGGCATAGACGGTACCGGTCTTGGAACCGCCGGCAAAAAACGTCGCGGGCTTCATGCCGGGCTCAAGGTAATGGACCTCTAAGCGGCCCTCGGCCTCAAGGGCGATCCACTCAATATAGTGCTCGGGCAGGCTGGGGTGCTCGACCGAGCCAACGCGTGCGCGAATCACGTGACCGTCGCGCTCGGTCTCGACAACAGGCACGTGCTTCTCGTGCGCCGCGTCCTCAGTGTTTGCGGTCAGTTCCGTGCAACCGGCAGGGGTTGCAACGTCGTTGCCAAGGGCGGCAATGAGCTTACCGTCGGGGTCCTTAAAGAATTTCGCCATGATGTTCTCCTTTGCTGACGTGCCAATGTTCTTGATGGTTCTTATGCCCAAAGGCAGACAAACCATCCACGGCATTGCAAATGAACACATAACGGGCGGGGACGATGGGGCAGCGTGCGCTATCCGCCCTGGCGGCCCCACCCGAGCGGGTTAGCGCCCGTCGCCGCCCAGCAGCGCCAGAACATCTTCGCGGGTAAACAGCGCCGACGAGATGCCGTCGCCGCCGAGCACGCTGTTGACCAGGTCGCGCTTGGACTCCTGCATCTGCATAATGCGCTCCTCGATCGTGTCCTTGGCGATGAGCTTGTACACGGTCACGGTATGTTGCTGGCCAATACGGTGCGCGCGGTCGGTCGCCTGGTCCTGCGCTGCCACGTTCCACCACGGGTCGTAGTGGATGACCACGTCGGCCGCCGTCAGGTTAAGGCCCACGCCGCCCGCCTTGAGCGAAATCAAAAAGACCGGAACCTCGCCCGCTTGGAACTGCGCGACCATCTTGGCGCGGCTCTCCTTAGACGAAGCGCCCGTGAGCTTAAGGAAGGCGATGTCCTCCTTGGCCAAGCGCTTACCGATGATATCGAGCATACCCGTAAACTGGCTGAACAACAGGATGCGATGCCCGCCGTCGAGTGCGCCGTGCACGAGCTCCATACACGTATCGAGCTTGGCGCTCCCCGCCTTGTAATCCTCGTAGTGTAGACGCGGGTCGCAGCAGATCTGGCGCAGCTTGGTGAGCTCGGCGAGCACCTTGAGCTTGTCCTTCTTAAACTCCCCAGCCTCGCGGTGCTGCACCTGCTGGGCGATGCGGTCCTGGTTGGCCAGGTAGAGCTTGCGCTGCTCGCCGGTAAGCTGTGCCATCACCGTGTCTTCGATCTTTTCGGGCAGGTCGGCCACCACGTCTTCCTTAACGCGACGCAGCACAAACGGCGACACGAGCGCCTGCAGGCGAGCGGCGCTATCGCCCTCGGCATGCTCGACCGGGCTTTCGAATCGCTTTGCAAACGATTCACGCGTGCCCAGCAGGCCCGGCATCAAAAAGTCGAAGATGCTCCAGAGCTCGGATAGGCGGTTTTCGATGGGCGTGCCCGTCAGGGCAAAGCGCACGCTGGTAGGCAGGCGCTTGGCGGCGCGCGCCACCTGCGTGAGCGGATTTTTAATGTACTGTGCCTCATCGAGCACCACGCGGGCAAAATCCTGCTCGACGTACTCGTCGATATCGCGCCGCATAAGGTCATACGACGTCACGACCACGCTATGCTCGGCCACGCCGGCGATCTGCACGCGGCGTTGAGCCTTGGCGCCCACAATGGCGCACACATCGAGCGACGGGGCAAAGCGCTCCAGCTCGGCAGTCCAGTTGTACACGAGTGAGGCCGGGCATACCACGAGCGTGGGCTTGGTGTCCCCCGCCTCCACGCGCGCCAGAATATGCGCAATCATCTGGAGCGTTTTGCCCAGGCCCATGTCGTCGGCCAAGATGCCGCCAAGGCCCAGGTGTTCAAGCGAGCCGAGCCACTGGTATCCGTCGACCTGGTAGCCGCGCATCGTTGCCTTGAGCGATGCCGGCACCGTAAAGTCCATCTTGCCGAGCGTGTCCAGGCGCTCGACGGTGCGGCGGAACGCGGCGTCGCGATCGGCCTCAAGCGCCGGCGTGCGTGCGAGCATGCTATCGACAAAAAGGGTGCTCGACGCGGGGAGCGACACGCCGTCGAGCAGGTCGACGGCATCGACGCCCAGATCTTCGGCAAGGCCAAACGCGGCGCGCGCTCCCTCATCCAGGCGCACGATGTCGCCGGACGTCAGGCGCGCAAACGTTTGATGGCGCTTGTACGAATCGAGATAGACGGCAAGGTCCGCGGCCGAAAGTCCGCTCGCGCCCAGCTCGACATCGAGCAGGTTGCTCTTAACGGTCGCACGAACCGAGAGCTTGGGCGCGGGGCGGACCGAGATCTGGCGCAGACGGTCGCTGAGCATGACCTCACCCAGTTCGGACAGGGCGGACAGGCCCTCGGTCAGCAGGCAGAACAAGCGGGCGTCATCGCGCTCCTCAAACGCCAGACCGCCCTCGTAGAAATCGAAGTACAGGGCCGCCGTATCCATAACGCGAAACTCCGCCACCTCGTCGCGGGGCGGCACACCGGGGCGTTGCTCTTCGAAGGGGCTGCCCGGAGCGCCCAGGCTAAAGAGATCCGCCGACCAATCGCCGTAGGTAACCGTAATTTTGCAGGTCACGAGCCCATCGCCGACACCGATCGCCATAGCAAAGCTCGGCTCGGGTGCCACGGTATCGAGCGCGGCGGGCGCGGTGAGGTCGGTGTAGTCGCGCAAAATGGGCAGCGCCATACGGCAGAACTCACCCACCTGCTCGGCGGCAATATGGGCGGGCGTGCGGCACGGCAGCAAGCGCGACAAAAAAGGTGCGGCATGCTGAGCAAATGCAGCGTCGGTACGGCGCGCGCGGCGCGTGTCAACCAAGTAGGCGGCATCGCCCGACGCAAAGCAGTACATATCGGCGGGCAGGCGCAGGTCATAGCTACCACCAGCCGCCGGCGCGATTTTGGCGGCAAGCAGCGGTGGGCGCTTAGCGGATGCCTCGTCCTCCCTTTGCGGAGACAGCTCAACCGCCACGTCGTAGGTGCGATGCGTCGTCATCCCCCGCGACCAGGCGGGCTCAAAGGAGATGGTCTGGCCGCGCAGCAGGTCCAGCACATATACGATGCTATGCTCGGACAGCGGCAACTGACGCTCGGCAACAAAACCGCTGCGGGCAAAGTCGTACGACGCCGAACGCGAGCTTGTGATGTCATCGAGATAGGCAACTGTCGTCACAACAAGGTTGAGCAGCTTTGCCGATGTTTCGTCAAAGGCCTCAGGTGAATGGACAAACGTGAGCTTCTTGCCATAGGAGAACGTGCCGCCGCGCACGTAGGCATCGGCCATGCCGTCGATGTCCTTGACCACGTAGGAGACCGATCCACAGCGAATGCGGAACTCGAGCGCCCAGCTAAAGCGGTCAGCGAACAGCGGATTGTAGTACGGCACCAACGAGGGCTCCAATGCCGCTTTGGGGGCGTCGGGATCAACGGCACCGGCAAGCTTGCGGCGCATGCTCGCCAGCTCATCCATGCGCGCGTCCGAAAGATCGGAGAGCGCCGCCACAAGGCTCGGGCTCGTGGGGACGGGCGCCGGAAAGGGAAAGTTGGGGTTGACGGCCGGCGCTTTGGGTGCGGTGCGCGCGGGCTGTTTCGACTGCGCCGTAAACGTGCGAACCGGCGTGCGCAAACCTTCGACGGGCTCGGCGCCGCTGGCATCCAAATACGCCAGAGCCGTGGCAATAGCGTGCTTGCACATACCGGGGTAACGATAGGCGGCGGGGCAATCGCAGTCGTAGTCGATCACCTCGTGCTCGTCCATGTCGAGCGCCACGTGCGTCTTGTACAGGTCGCCACGCGAACCGCGCACCGAGCCCTCGACCGTCACGTTTTTGGAGAAGCGCGAGCCGCTGTCCTCGATCGACAGCACGGCGCCGTTGAGCATGAGCGAACGCCCCTTCATAAAGGTGCCGCTCAACGCCGCCTCTTTGCGAAGCGCCTGCACAAACGTCCCCTGCGCCATCACTTCCTCCAATCTCACCCGGGGTAGCTTAGATCACCGTCACGCGGCCCTGGTTACCCACAATGGCCTTGGCCTCGGCCAGCAGCGGAATCGAACGCGCGTTGACCTTGGCAGGTACCTCGGCACGCAGCACGCGCCCGTCCACCTGCTCGATAAAGATCTCCACGCGGTCGCCGCCCGGGTTGGCGGTAAGCACCGTGGCAAGACGCGCCATATTGCCCTGGCTAAAGCGGCTGTTGGGCACCATGACCTCAAACACCTTGGGCTTGTTGTTCTCCTCGTTAAGCTCGAGCGGCACGATCTCCTGCGCGATGATCTGGTCGCCGCGGTCCGAGCGCTCGAGCTTGCCCTTAATGCGCACAAAGGCATCGGACAGCTGCGCGCCGGTCTCGGGATCGACCTCGCCGTACAGGTACCCCTCGGCCTCCTTGTAGGTCTTGGGGAACACGACGACGGTGGCCTCGCCTTCCATGTCCTCGAGCTGCACGATGCCCATGGGGTCACCGTTTTTGGTCACGCGCTTGGACACGCTCGAGACCATGCCGGCCCACCACAGCGCCTTGCCCTCGGGAATTTCCTGGTTGATGGTGCCGCCCGTAGGATTCTGAACTTCGTAGCCGGTGTCGATCTGCGAGAACGAGAAGTCACGCGCCTTGGCTAGTGCATACTCAAACGGGCGCAGCGGGTGGTCCGAGACATAGATGCCCAGAACCTCCTTCTCCTGACTCAACTTGAGGTGGCGGTCCCATTCCTGGCCATCCGGATCGGGCACGCTCACCTCAAAGCCCGAGCCCTCAACGTCGCCAAACATGTCGAAGAACGACGTCTGGCCGCTCGCGCGATCCTTCTGGCGCTTTACCGCGGCATCGATGATGTTCTCGGGGTTGTTCTTATCCACAAAGTGCATCATCTGGCGACGCGGATACCCCGTGGAGTCGAAGGCGCCTGCCTTGATGAGCGATTCGATTACGCGACGGTTGGCCTGGCTCGAGTCCACACGCTCGACAAAGTCGTGCAGCGTCTTAAACGGGCCGCCCGCCTCGCGCTCGGCGATAATCGCCTGCGCCACGCCGGTGCCCACGCCGCGGATGCCGGCCAGACCAAAGCGCACGCCCTCCTTGGTAGCCGTGAACTCGGTACCGGACTCGTTGACATCTGGCGAAAGCACGGGGATGCCGTCGTGACGGCACGCCGAGACGTAGTGAACGATCTTGTCGGTCTTGCCCGTATAAGACGTCAGAACGGCCGCCATGTACTCGTGCGGATAGTGCGCCTTGAGCCACGCCGTCTGCATAACCAGGATGGCGTAGCCGGCGGAGTGCGACTTGTTGAAGGCGTAGGACGCGAACTCGAGAACATCGTCCCAAATCTTCTGGGCGACCTCGCGCGTGTAGTTGTTCTTGATAGCGCCGTTCATCCAGTGATCGTAGGTGGTCTCGTCCGAGCCATCCTCCCAGTGCAGCACCGTCGACGTGAGCAGCTTGATCTTTTTCTTAGCCACGGGCTTACGGATACGCGAGTCCGATTCGCCCTTGGAAAAGCCGCACATCTCGACGGAGATGAGCATAACCTGCTCCTGGTAGACCATGGTGCCGTAGGTTTCGCCCAGAATGTCGTCCAGGCGGTCGTCGTAGGAGACGGCCGGCTCCTTGCCGTTCATACGGTTGATGTAGGACGAAACCATGCCGGCGCCCAGCGGGCCCGGGCGGTACAGGGCGATCAATGCCACGACGTGCTTGTACTCGGTGGGCTTCATGTTCTTGATCGTGGCCGTCATGCCGGCGGACTCGACCTGGAAGACGCCGGCGGTGTGGCCGGAACCCATGAGCTTAAAGATCTCGGGGTCGTCAAAGGGGATCTCTTCCTCTTTGATGTCGATGCCGAAGTTCTTTTTGATGTTTGCCTTGGCCTTGGAGATAACCGTCAGCGTGCGCAGGCCCAAGAAGTCCATCTTGAGCAGGCCCATGTCGGCAACGGTATGACCTTCGTACTGGGTAATCTCGACGCCGCCCTTGGTGTCGAGCTTGGTGGGCACGTGCTCGTTGACGGGGTCGCGGCAGATCAGAACGGCGCACGCGTGCACACCCTCGCCACGGGTAAGGCCCTCGATCGAGAGCGCCGTGTCGATGATGCGGCGGGCGTCGTCGTCCTTTTTATAGGCCTCGGCAAAATCGGGGTTAAACAGATCCTCTTTGCCGGGTTGCTTTTCGAGCACCTGCTTGAGCTTGACCTTGGGGTCGCTCGAGACCATCTTGGACAGACGCTGGCCCATGTAGACCGGGTAGTCCAGGACGCGCGCAGCGTCGTTGATGGCCTGCTTGGCCTTAATGGTCGAGTAGGTGATGACGTGGGTGACCTTCTCGGGGCCGTAGAGCTGGCGAACGTGCTCCACGACCTCGAGGCGCCGCTCATCGTCGAAGTCCATATCGATATCGGGCATCTCGGTACGCTGCGGGGACAGGAACCTCTCGAACATCAGACCGTTCTCGAGCGGGTCGAACGCGGTGATGTTCATGGCGTAGGCGACGATAGCGCCGGCGGCCGAGCCACGGCCGGGGCCGACGCCGATGCCGTTGTCCTTGGCCCATTGCACGTACTCGGCAACGATCAAGAAGTAGGCGGCAAAGCCCTTGTCGCAGATGACTTTGTATTCGTACTCAAAGCGCTCTTTGATGTTGACGCCACCAATCTCGCGCGTGGCCCAGTCGTCGCCGTAGTGCTGGCGCAGGCCCTTCTCGCACTCGCGGCGGAACTGGCTCTCGTGCGTCTCGCCGGGATCGAGCAGCGGGAAGCGCGGCAGGATGATGGAGTCCCAGTCCAGCTCAACGTAGCACTTGTCGGCGATCTCGAGCGTGTTGTCGCAGGCCTCGGGGCAATACGGGAACATCGCCCGCATCTCCTCCTCGGTCTTCATGTAAAACTCCGAGCCAGTCATGCGCATGCGGTTAGGGTCGTCGACCTTGGCGTTCATACCGATGCACATGATGACGTCCTGCACGGGCGCGTCCTCGCGGCGCAGGTAGTGGAAGTCGTTGGTGGCGATGACCTTGACGCCCACCTGTTTGGCGATGTCGATGAGCGTGCGGTCCATCTGCTCATCGGTCAGGCCGTTGTCGGTGGTGATGCCGTGTTCCTGGATCTCGATGTAAAAGTCGCCGGGGTCAAAGGTATCGCGGAAGGTCTCGGCCCACTTGATGGCGCCTTCCATGTCACCGCGGTCGATGTACTTGGGGATGATGCCCGCGATGCAGGCGCTCGTGCAGATCATGCCCTTGGCGTGGCGGCGCAGATTGTCGAGCGTCACGCGCGGCTTGTAGTAAAAGCCCTGCACGGCGGCCTCGGAGACCGTCTGCATCAGGTTGACGTAGCCCTCCTGGTCCTTAGCCAAAAGGATCATATGGTAAAGCTCGGGCTTATGGTCGCGGGCGAGCGTCTCGTCCGGCGTAAAGTAGACCTCGCAGCCAAAGATGGGTTTGATGACCAGAGGCGGCTTGAGCTCGTCGATGTTGCCCTTCTCGTCCCACATGGCCATGTCCTTCACATACTGGGCATGCTCGCGCGGGTTTGCCTCGGGATCGGGCTCCACCAGCTCGTCGCGGCGGTCCTTTTCCAAGAAGGCCTTGTCGTGGCTCCAGGTTTTGTACTCGGGCGTGTTGTGGTTAACGGCGTCGCAGGCCAGCGCCAGATCGGGCACGCCATACATGTAGCCGTGGTCGGTAATGGCGACGGCGGGCATGCCCAGCTCAACGGCACGGTTGACCATATCCTGGATACGTGTTGCGCCGTCGAGCATGGAGAAGACAGTGTGGTTGTGCAGATGGACGAATGCCATGTGATGAGCTCCGATGCGGGTTCGTGTTCTGACTGAACGATTTTACCCCACGGCACGGACAGCGCCCGAACCTAGCCAAACCCACACGGCTACTCACGCAGTTGCGGTGAAATGCGGACTGTTTGGCGGCTTTTTTGGCCAAAACAGTCCGTATTCCACCGCAAGTTATTGAGGGCTAGAGGCTGTAGGTGACCACCTGAGGCTCGCACGGGTTGGCGAGGTCGACTTGCTCCACGCGGACGAACTTGACGGTCACGGCCTCAAAGCCCGCCTTGTGCAGAACATCGGCGTAGACGCGCGCCTGCAGGGCGTGCTTCTCCTGCAGCTGTTCCGGCGTCTCGTCCGGTGTGCCGCCCGTCTTGTAGTCGATGACCAGCGCGCGCGACGAATCCGCCGGGTCGGTCGCTAGCGCATCGATGGCGCCCTCGGCATATGCACCGTAGCGAGCGATGTCCTCGTCTTCGCAGCCCAGCGAAAAGAACGGCACCTCGGCGCGAACGCACGACCACGCGAGCAGGTCGGCACGAACAGCCGACTTGAGCCAGCGGTCCAGGGCAACGTCGAAGCGTTCGCGCTGATCCGGCGTCAGGCACCACAGGCGCGCCAGCGCATCGGCACGCTCAGCGGGCAGCGCATCGGCACCCATCTCGATCAGCCACTGGCAGGCGGCATGGAAGGCCGAGCCCAGCGCCATGGGATTGCCGGCGGGCTCGACAGCAGCCACGTCCGCATCCGTCATCTCGGAACCATCCGACTCCGCATCGTCGCCAGCCTCGTCCATGGGCACCCGCGTCACGGCGGCACGGTCTTCGGCCTCGGCATGCAGCGCCGCGGCAATCGACGAATAGCTGTACGAATCACGCGCCGGGAACGGACACGTGCCCATGCGCACGCCCGCCGCCTGGGGATATACGAGTTCAAACGAATCGGGCGACGGGTCGGCGGGGCCGGGCTCGACCGGGCGATCGGCGGCAGCATCGGCACCCTCCGCCTCCGCATCACCGCGAACGAGCCTACCCTCGGCATCCAGTGAAGCGTTGGCCTCAAACGCCTGCTCGCCAAACGTAAAGTCCGCGAGCGAGATGAGCTCGTAGTCGCCCGGCTGGGAGTTGTCGAACACCAGGCGGTCGGCATCGAGCTGTGGCATGTCCAGGCCGTCCGTCGGCAGAATACGGCGCAGCACGTCGTAGGTCAGATCGGTCTCGACGTCGAAGGTCGGCGCGCACAGCTTGCCGCGGCTCACGCCGGCATCCATCGCCAAGATCACCAGCTCACGCGCTCGCGTCATGGCGACATAGAGCAAACGAGCCCGCTCCTCGAGCGAAAGCTGCAGGTCGTCGTTGCGCAGGCGAGCAAATGCCTCGGCGGGAGAACCCGTCGCGCAGACATCCTCCATGAGCTCTGGCGGCAACCACAGTGACGTGCCCTTGCCCTTAAACGCGTGTTCAAACTGCTTTTTGACGTCATCGCCCTTCACGAAGGTTCCATCGGCAAGCTTAACGCCATCAAAACGAGCCGGCAGCGCCACGACTTGCGCCCCACCGTCGACGCGGCCCATCTGTGCCGCACCGGACGATTTGCGCACGCCAAAACACTCGGACACCGCGACGACCGGATACTCCAGACCCTTGGATGCATGCACGGTCATGATGCGTACCGCGCCGTCACCCTCCTCGTTGAGCGCGCCCGGCGCCTCCTTGCCCGCCAGGAAGCGGTCGAAGGCGAGCGCGATGGAGCGCGGCGAGTTGCCGAACTCGGCCTCCGCCTCGGCCACGGCGTCGAGCGCCTTGAGCACGTTGGCGGCGATGGCCTTGCCCTCGGGACCACGCTGCGCCAGACGCACGAACCAGCCCGAAGCGTTGACCACGTCGCGCGCGATGGCGGCGAACGAATCGCGGCCCACGCGACGAAGCGCATACCGCAGCACCTCGCGGGCGCGCGTCACGAGCGGCAGGTCTTGCAGGCCCGGCACATCGGAATCGCTCATGATGCCCGCGTCGATATTCCGGCGCGAGGTCTCCCCCGTCTGGTCGTCCAGCTTGGTCGCCAGCGCCAGGAACTCCTGGGCGCCGAGCGCAAACATCGGCGAGGCGAGCAGCGGCATAAGGCCCTGCGCCGTATCGGCCGGGTTGGCGAGCGCGCAGACTAGGGCGCGCACCGTCTGCACCTCGGCAGCTTGGGCAAAGACTGAGCCGCCTGCGATCACGCAGTCGAGCCCCTGGTCGCGGAAAGCCTGGGCGTAGACGTCGGCGTTGGTCATGCGGCCCAGCAGCAGCACCATGCCACCCTGGGGCTGGCCGGCATCGGCAAGCGCGCGGAACCGCTCCGCGATCGCGCGGGCCTTGGCCTGCGTGCGCTCCTGCGTACTGCCGCCGGCAACAAAGAGGGCCTGGCGGCGCGAGGCGTCTGCCACCAGCGTATCCTTGCGGCCGTTACTTGCCTCAAGGTCCAAAAAGCCCTGCATCAGGCCACCGTCATCGCCGTCGAAGACGCGTGCCACGTAACGCAGTACCTCGTCATGGCTGCGGAAGTTGCGCACAAGTTTAACGAGCTCGCCAGCAGGGGCGTCGGCCACGGCAGTCGCCTCGGACGCCGTCGTCGATCCCACCTTGCGCTCCTGGCGGCGGAAGACCTCGACCTCGGCACCACGGAAACGATAGATCGACTGCTGCGCATCGCCCACGGTGCACAGCGCACGCTCCCCCGCACCGGTCAGGTAACGAATCAAATCGACCTGCATCTGGTCGGTATCCTGGAACTCGTCAATCATGACCATCTTAAAGCGGCCCTCATAGGCAGCTCGAATAGCCGGGTAATCGCGCAGGGCCTCGTAGGCCATGCGCAGCAGGTCGTTGTTGTCGAGGGCGGACTGGGCAGCCTTGAGCGCGCGGTACTCAGCCTCTACAGAGCGGGCCAAGCCCACCAGCGCATCGAGCGCGGGACCACCGCAAGCGAGCACGATATTGATAAACGCATCGGCGGCCTCGGCCTTGAGCAGCTCGACCTGCTCCTTGGGGAACGCTTTGCTCGCGCGCGGCATGGTGCACGACATCATGAGTCGCGCCGCATCGGCCATGGTCTTGCCGCTCGTCTCGAACGCGTCGATGGCATCGAGCGCCATCTGCGCCTTCTCGGTCGCGGCCTTGCTTGCGCCCAGCGCCGCGCGATAGGCATCGGCGAGTGCCGAGGTATCGGCCTGGCCGCGCGCCACGCGCACATCGTCCATGCCGCCCGGCAGCTGACTCGATAGCTCCAACAGGTCGCGCACCAGGCCTTTAATGGTGGTGCCGGCGCCAAAGGGGCCGCCCTCGCCCGCCATGGGATACCAGGCGTAGAGGGCCTTGAGCGATGCCGCGAGCTCGGGGGCGGCATCGGGCGCCGTCGCGCGGGCCAGCACATGCTCAACTGCCTGATCCATAAGCTCGTCGGTATCGGTGAGCACCGTAAACTCGGGGTCGATGCCCAGCTCCAGCGCGTGCGCGCGCAGGATACGCGAGCACATGCCGTGAATGGTCGAGATCCACGCGTCGTCGACGGTCAGCGCTTCCTCGTCCATGCCCTCGTCGATAAGCGCACGGCGCACGCGGTCACGGATCTCGGCAGCGGCATCTTTGGTAAAGGTAATGGCGAGCACCTGGTCCAGATGCTCAACGAACGGACCGGATTCGGGCGAGAGCGCGTAGACGATGCGGCGCGTGAGGGTAAAGGTCTTGCCCGAACCGGCGCCCGCCGAGACAAACAGCGGACGGTCGAGCGTTTTGACGATCTGCAGCTGTTGCGGCATCAAAGTCGAAAGATCCATGGCCTACACGTCCCTCCTTACAAACGTTCCTTCGTGGTTATACGAGCAGCGCGCATGCGCGGCCTGAGCCGACGTCGGGTCGACGGCGGCAACGTTGCCTGCTTCGAGCTCGCGCAGGCGCTCGGCGATGCCGGCCTCCACGCGATCGAGCAGGGCGTCGAAGTCCATGCTGCCACCCTCGCCGGGGAAACCTTTCTTAAGGCCCGGGATGCGACCGTCGCCGCGCTCTTCCTCGAGCAGCTCGGCGCTCGCGGCACCGCGCAACGCCGGCTTGCCGCCCTTGGTCGAAAAGTAGAGCGCCGCGCGGGTGTCCAAATCCAGCGCCCGGCGCATGGCCTGGGCGTAGATGAGCGTTTGGGTATGTGGCGGCAACCAGCGCGGATCGTCGATGGGCGCCGTGCCCGATTCCTCGTCGCGCACCGTAGGGTCGGCGAGCTTAAACTCCTCAACGCCCGTGCGATGCTTGTAGTCGATCACCACGGCACGATTCTCGGCGTCCACGTCCACGCGGTCGATGCGCCCGCCAAGCGGCCAACCGGCATACTCGACCTTGAGCTCGTTGAAGGCGAACTCCAGGTAGCGCGGAGCAAAGGGGGCAAGTGCCTCGGACTCGTAGGCAAGCACGCCCTCCAGCTGCGGCAAGATCTCGGCCACCTGGCGCTCCTCCACCGGGGAGAGCGGCACGAGCGGGCCCTCGGTACCGCGCTTGCCCGCATGCTCGGCCAAGGTCTCGTCAAAGACCTCGCGCAGCAGCTCCTTCGCGCGTGGCAGATTCATGGGTGTCACGCGCTCCATGCCCTCCTGGGGCAGACGGGCATGCAAGTGTTCCAGCACGTCGTGGACAAAGTTGCCCTTCTCCATATTGCCAAAGCCAGCGTCGATCGACTGGGGCTTCACGCGGTACGAGACGAACCAGCATAGCGGGCAGGTCGAATAGGCCTCGATCTGCGAGGCAGACGTCAGGCGCGGCACCAGCGGCGCATCCTCGCCCTCGCCATCGCGACGACGCAGAACCAGATACGGAATGGCTTCATCGCTCAGATGCTGAGGAGCTTCACAGGTCACGCGCTCGCGCCTAAGACCTTCGCCTGCCGCGGGATCGAAGTCCCTTACGATATCGCCCTCACCCACACACTTCGCCTTGTCGGCGCCAACGGCCTTAGCGTCGTCAGCGGCCTTGTCGGCGTCAGCGGCCTTAGCATCGTTAGCGGCCTTAGCATCGTTAGCGGCCTCGGCATGCGCCCGCAACTCGGTCCACACGGCCGCCGGATAGCACTCGCGCGCCTGACGATCGTGGGTCACACGGGCGAGCGTAACCGAACCACGCGACGCTTGTATCGCGCGGCCAAAGCGTGCGCGCAGCAAGGCCGCAGGCTCAAGCGTCACGTCCTTGCGACCGAGGCTCGCCGTCAGCGTGGTCAGCGGCCCCTCTTCGTGTGAGAGCGGATAGCTGTCCAGATCGACATCGGCAAACAGCACGGCATCGTAGCTGCCGGGGCGCAGAGCCGCCGCATCGGCAAGCGAAGCAAAGCGAACCTGGGCGCGTGGCGCACGGTCAACCTCGTAGGTCTCGTAATCGTAGGCGGCGCTACGCTTGTCCACCTTGGTTCGAATGTCATCGAGCACGGGCACGGTCGCGGCCTGCGACACGTCGAGCGCACGGGCGCCATTCATAAGGATGTCGATGACGTGGCGCAGCAGGGCCACCTCCGCCTGGCGACGGGCCTGACCGTCGAGACCGCCAAGTGCGCGATCGGGCAGTGCCTCGGCAACGGCAAGCATGGCCTTGAGCGCCGTCACGGGTTTGTCGCGCCACAGCGCCTGGAACACGTCCGAGATCACGCACGGCACGCTCTTAAACCAGTTCTCGTCGCTCGCCGCTTTACGCGCGCCCCTCACCTGGCCCTGCACGCTCTGCAGCAGGCTCTTGACGCCCGCAGTGGTCTTGCTGCGCGACAGTCGCATATTCTTGTCGAACGTGCGCGCGCTGGCGGCGTCGGCACCCGAAAGCGGGCTGTAAATCCAGTCGGTAAGCTCCGGAGCGGGCCACCACTCAGTCTTAGAAGCTGCCCCTTCGTCGGCGGCCTTCATACGCTCGATCAGGTTGGCGAGCGCCGTGAACTGCCTGCCCGCAATGGATTGGGAAAACGCCGTGAACTCGGCCGTCTCGGCAGCAACGTGGCGCGCCGCCAAACGAGCGGCAAGCTCGCCGAACAGCTGGGGTGCCCGGGCGGACACCACGAGTACGCGCACGGGATCGACGGGTGCGGAGGCGGCATCGTTGACCTTGGACTCCTTGCGCGCTTTCACCATCTTATCGATGACGTCCGCATAGACACGGGCACGGGCATGGGGCCCGGCGACTTCCACAAAGGCAGGACGTACGACGGACTTTGGAGCAATCGCGGGAGCGCCGGCATCCTCGTCCAGCGGCGCGATCTCAAACAGCACACCGCGGACATCAAATGCCGCGGCAAGCTCCTCGCGCATCGCCGCTTGCTCGCGAGCAAGCAGCACGACAACCTCTCCCCCGTTGTTTGCCACGGCGGACAGCAGCTCGAGCAGGCTATACGTAAATGACGTGACGCTGCGCACGCAAACGGCGCGGGCGCACCCCGGCAGGTTGTCGGCCAAAGCGCCGGCCATAATGTCAGCCGCCTCGCAGGGCTCGACCATATCTCGACGGTCCAAACCGCGCGCATAGGCGCACAAAAGTTCAAACACGCGAGCCTCGGCGTCGCTTCTGGGCTTGGGCTTGCAAACGTTGTCGCAGCAACGCTCGGCACCTGTCCCTGCCACACCCGGCAGCACATCGCGAGCCATACGCGCGAGCATACGCACCGTGCCCTGGCTGCGCGAAAGCGGCTGCAGGTCGGCGTCGTCGAGACGCGCTACCATGTCCGAAAACAGCATCTGGCGCTGCAGGTTGTCGACGAAACCGCGCCCGTCGCCCAAAAGCTCCCAAAGCGAGCGAAGCCACGATGTAGGCGTCTTGTAGTCAATACCCAGCGAAACGCCGGCTTCCGCCGCATCATGACGGCACAGGTCGAGCTCGGCAAACGTTGGCGCCAGCAGCACGGCACGCCCGTGGCGGGCAATAAGGTCGGCAAGCAGCGCCGCCTCGGCATCGCTCAAATCCGCGCCGGCGTTGGTGGTATAGATTCGAACAGGCATGGTCCTCCACTCAAACCGTTCGCAATATTCAATGCTTCCATCCTACCCGCCCACGCGGACAGATTGCTACCTCAGCTCCATGTTTTGGTGCAAAGCAACCTGACCCCAACGCACCAGCCGATTGCGGGCATATAAAAACCGCCCCCGAAGGGACGGTTCTGCACAATTCGTTTGTTGTCGCTGGCCTACTCGCCATCCTCCAGCTTGATGAGGATCTTGCGATAGCCGCCGTACTCGCCGTTCAGCGCCTTTGAAACGCGGCTCACCGTAGTGGACGAAGCGCCGGTGCGGGCCTGAACCTCAACATAAGGCTCGCCCTCATCCAGATAGCGCGCAACCTGCAGACGTTGCGAAAGATCGCAGATCTCGCGCGGCGTGCAGATATCGGTCAAAAACGCTTGGATATCCTTCTCGTCATCCAAAAGACTAAATGCGTGGACCAGCTGCTTGACATCAGGCTTGTCAAACATGTTCTCGATATTCATCGATCACCGCCAAACCCGCCATAAGGCATCGAAGTTGATACTGACATCGGGCATCGTTCGCCCGTTCTATGCAATAGGGCAACGCCTGTGGCTTTTGCCCGTAGCAGTTTAGCACACCACCAAACTAAAGCGACAAAACTCTCTGCCAGCGGCGCGTTTTCTAGGACGAACGCCGTTTTGAAACCGAATGCGCACGCAAGCTCCACGAATATCTGAGACAATGGGCGCCCAAACAGAGCCGTGCCCGAGCATCTGTCCGAGTTGCAAAGGCATGTGCCTCTCACGCTCCCTCACCACGCCATGCGCAAGAAAGGATTCACACCATGCGCTTTATGCTCAACTGGCTTTTGACCTCAATCGCCATCGCGATCGCAACGTTTCTCGTCCCCGGCATTCAGCCCTTCGGCATGGCCGACGCCTGGGTCTGCTTTGCCTTCGTGGGACTGTTCCTCAACATCGTCGACTCGCTCGTTAAGCCGTTCCTGACGGTCATCTCGCTGCCACTCACTATTATCACGCTTGGTATTTTTCAGCTTGTGGTCAACAGCTTTATGCTCGAGCTGGCCAGCTACCTGTCGGTCAATCTGCTGGGCGCGGGCATCTCCATCGCAAGCTTTGGCTCGGCCTTTATGGGCAGCATCCTGGTGTCCATCATGCGCAGCATTCTCGACAGCATCGCCGAGGACTAAAAGGCCATTCCGGCCGCGCCCGTCTCAACAGCCCAAAACGAAGGCCGCCCATCGCAAAAATGGGCGGCCTTCTTATTTGTCAGGTCTCAAAGGACGAGAGAATCTACCATTTCCGCCCCGTCCCCACATGGCAGGTTTGGGTTAGATGACGTAGTCATAGCCATGGTTGGGAGCGACAAGTTGATCGAGCGTCACACCGTCGAGGTAGTCGTTGATGAGCTTGTCCAGGTTCTTCCACACGTCGAGCGTGGGGCACTCATCCGAACGCGAGCAGCCCTTGCAGTCGCCATCCAGGCAGGCGACCGGCGCCAGACTGCCCTCGGTCAGGCGCAGGATCTCGCCCACCGTGTACTGCTCGGGCGGGCGCGTGAGCACGTAGCCACCGCCCTTGCCGCGCATGCCCGAAAGCATGTTGGCGCGCACGAGCGTAGCCAAGATGTTCTCGAGATATTTCTCGGAAATCCCCTGTCGCGCCGCGATCTCTTTGAGCGGGATGCGACCGGCCGCCTGGTGCTCGGCCAGATCGACCATAACGCGCAGGGCATATCTGCCCTTAGTAGAAACCAACATGTATAGTGCTGCCTTTCGGTCATTTAGTCCGTAGAAATTTTAGCCGAAAAATAGTTTTGAAAATACCCGTTCCGGTCAAGATGGTTAATCGACTCGCAATAATCTTCTATTTCCTATTGCATTACTAGGCTTTAGTGTCTAGTATGCTTCCCAACAGCTAAACGAACAACCTATAAGGTTTATGGGTTTAGCTGCCACACGCGCCGTGAAGCCACACGGCAACCAGCAACTTGAACACTTTGGAGGTTCACCATGAGCAAGGTTTACACGTCCATCGATCAGCTTATCGGCCACACCCCGCTCCTGGAGCTCACCCACTTTGAGGCCGACGAGGACCTCAAGGCTCGTGTGCTCGTCAAACTCGAATACTTCAACCCCGCCGGATCAGTTAAAGACCGCGTCGCCAAGAACATGATTGACGAGGCCGAGAAGGCCGGCAAGCTCGTGCGCGGCGGCGACTACACCATCATCGAGCCCACGAGCGGCAACACCGGCGTCGGCATCGCCTCGGTGGCGGCCGCCCGCGGCTACAAGGTGATCATCACCATGCCCGAGACCATGTCCGTCGAGCGCCGCAAGCTTATGCAGGCATATGGCGCACAGCTCGTGCTCACCGACGGCTCCAAGGGCATGAAGGGCGCCATCGCCAAGGCCGAAGAGCTGCAGAAGGAGACGCCCAACAGCATTATCGCCGGCCAGTTCGTGAACCCCGCCAACCCCGCCATCCACAAGGCCACGACCGGCCCCGAGATCTGGGATGACACCGACGGCAAGGTCGACATCTTCGTCGCCGGCGTTGGCACCGGTGGCACCGTGACCGGCGTGGGCGAGTTCCTCAAGGAGCAAAACCCCGAGATTCAGGTCGTCGCCGTCGAGCCCGCCACCTCCCCGGTGCTCTCCAAGGGCCAGGCCGGCCCGCACAAGATCCAGGGCATCGGCGCCGGCTTTGTGCCCGACGTCCTCGACACCCAGGTCTACGACGAGATCATCCCCGTCGAGAACGACGACGCCTTTGCCACCGGCCGCGCCGTGGGCCACAAGGAAGGCGTGCTCGTGGGCATTTCGTCCGGCGCCGCCGTGTGGGCCGCACTGCAGCTGGCCAAGCGCCCCGAGAACGAGGGCAAGACCATCTTGGCGCTGCTCGCCGACACCGGCGAGCGCTACCTATCCACGGCACTCTTCCAGGACTAAGGTCTGTTGCCCATAGGTTGAGCCCAGGATGAACCGGTCTCCTCTCTCCCGGCAGTCTGAGCCCATCCCATCAGGGCGCCCCACGAGTCGTCCGAACTTGCTACAATGTCTGCGGCGCGGAACCAGCCTCCCGCGCCGCTTTTCTTTTTTGGCCACATGCCACCAAGGAGAACCTCCCCATGCACAACAAGCGCGTGCTCGTCGCCATGAGCGGCGGCGTCGATTCCAGCGTGACCGCGTACCTGCTCAAAAGCCAGGGTTACGAATGTGTCGGTGCCACCATGCGCCTCACCTGCCCCGCGCCCGACCCCGCAACAGGCATGAGTAAGGTCGACCGCGATATCGCCGATGCAAAGGCCGTCGCCGAGCGCCTGGGGATACCCCATCACGTGCTCGACCTGCAGCAAACCTTCGACCGTAACGTGATCGAGCGCTTCGTGACCGCCTATCAGGAGGGGCTGACGCCCAACCCGTGCATCATCTGCAACCGTCACATTAAGTTTGGCGCGTTGCTGGATGCGGCGCTGGATATGGGCTGCGACTACATCGCCACAGGCCACTATGCCAAAACGAACCAGGCGCCCGACGGCACCTGGCAGCTGCATCGCGGCGAGGACCCCAAAAAGGACCAGAGTTACTTTTTGTATTCGCTCACGCAGGAGCGGCTGTCACGCACGATCTTTCCGCTGGCGGGCCTGGACAAAGAACGCGACGTGCGCCGCTTAGCCACCGAGCAGGGCTTTACCAACGCCAAGAAGGCAGAAAGCGAGGACATCTGCTTTATTCCAGACGGTGACTACGCGGGCTATATCGAGCGCCGCTGCGGACATCCCGCCGCACCGGGCGACATTGTGTGGCGCGACGGCAGCGTGGTCGGACGCCACAACGGCGCGCTGCGCTATACCATCGGCCAGCGCAAGGGCCTGGGCGTCGCGATGGCGCATCCCGTGTATGTGACGAGCGTCGACGCCACCAACAACACCGTGCATCTGGGCGAAGCCGAGGACCTAACCGCCGCGGCGCTAACTGCCAATGAGTGGATCTGGAGCGCGCCGGCAGAGCGCATGGAGGCCGAGCTCGATGCCGGCGGCATTCGCGTGGGCGCCAAGTACCGCTACCGACAGAAAGACCAGGCAGCGACCCTTACGCGCGGCGAAGACGGGCAAATGTTGCTGACCTTTGACGAGCCACAGCGCGCCATCGCCCCCGGCCAGGCTGTCGTTATATACCGCGGCGACATCGTCCTGGGCGGCGGCACCGTGACCGGCGCGCTTAAGTAGCCGCGGGTTTATCGCTGCACGTGTCGAAGTACCTCAACAGCGGCACCAACCTCGATTACGCGACGCTCAAGGCCGCGGCGAATGGCCTCGAATCGACCCTCCGCCGTGGCCCATTTGCTCTGCGAAAGAATCTCGATCGCCTCATCAACAAATCCGTTGAGCCGCGATGAATCGAACCAATCGAGCGAGTCCGCAAGCGCCAGCTGGACGGAAGGGTCGGGCCCAAACGGCTTAGCAGCAAACCCAAACTCGCCAGCCGCGAGCAAGACAGTTGGCACGTTATACCACAGACAGTTACCGCTATCGAACAGCGGTGCAGGCCTTATCTCCAGGGTATCGACATTGCGGATGATGCCGAAGTTTCGCCAATGGCGGTCGCTGTTGGCCAAAAGGGCATCGCAGACAATCATCTGCGACATAGACCTTCTCACAGCGGCCTCATCGACACCATGCTTGCCGAGGTAGCAACAGTATCGATCGTATGTCGAGTTTCCCCGCTGGCTACCAAATGCGCCCTTAACGTAAACAGCCGGAACATATTCCTCGCGGCCGTCAAGAAAGTCGTCGCACAGACACACAGGGCCATCGAACATGCGCTCAACCGTGTAAGGAACAAACTCCCCCTTGGAAAGCAAACGACGATGCAGAGCCGTTGCAACTGCCTCGTTAAAGGGCCGTTGGTCGTCCATCCCGCACCCTTTAGCCAAAACGCGAATGCCGTTTCGGATCATCCACGATTTAGGGAGCTCGCCCTCGGACGTGTTATCCGGATTATTTAGACCGATGCCTTCCAGCCAACCCGAACGCTCTTCGGGCGCCGATCGCTCAAAATCATTCTCGAAGTAATTGATGCTTTGCCATTTGAGTTCGGCGCAATCGGCCGGCCGCAGCCAATAACAATCCGAAAGCGATAAGCCCAGGCACCGAACCGGAACCTCGATGCCACTGGCAATTCCCAGTTCACGATAGCGCGAGACGAGTCCAGGGCGAACGTCAGGCACCGACCGATGGCTCCACCACACGTTGAGCTCCCGTTTATTCACCGTAGGAGAAGAGCTCGAGCATGTGCCAAACGGCATTCGTTGCGCATCGAGGACCTCGGCGATTTCGAAGGGAAACTCACGCGTCGGATCAAATGAGACATGCGCGACCTCATGGTCGGCCGACATCAGCGTAAACTTGCGTCCCACATCGGCCGCAGGACGGCGTCCTCGCTTGCGGACCTTTTGGTAGGCGGTCGCAGAATTGTACTCGACCATCTTCCGGCCGCCCACAATATCGCACACAAGCGTCCCCGATGCGGCAAGTTGCGATATGCGGGCTTTCGTAACGCCCAACAGGCGGGCGGCATCACCCATAGATAAGTACTCAGACGTATCCATACACCGCATCACCTCGTTAAGTAATTTACGTGTTTAGTTAATAGATTACTAACATCATAATACTAAACGACCTAAAGCGAAAAAAGGCCCGAGAAATCGGGCCTTAGCGATTGGTCAGCCGAGTCGCAAACTGCTTCCTTAGCGCTGCACGTAGGCGCGGACCAGCTCAAAGGTGTTACGCACACCGTCGATGTGGCTGCGCTCGTAGTTGTGGCTCGCATACACGCCGGGGCCGATCAGACCATGGCGAATGTCGTAGCCGGCAGAGAGCGTGGCCTCGACGTCGGAGCCGTAGTGCGGGTACACATCGATGGCGTAATCGAGGTCCAGCTCGCGCGCGATATTGGACAGCGTGGTTACCAGATCGTAGTTGTAGGGGCCACCCGAATCCTTGGCGCAAATCGACACCATGCGCTCGGTGCAGCCCAGGTCGTCGCCCACGCAGCCCATGTCAACGCTGATCATCTCGCGCGTATCGGCCGGCACGAAAGCGCCGCCGTGACCGACCTCCTCGTACACGGTAAAGAGCAGCGATACCTTGCGCGAAAGCGTCACCTCGCCGCCAGCAACGGCGCGGGCCAAACCCAGCAGAATCGACGCGGACAGCTTGTCGTCAAGGAAACGACTCTTGATGTAGCCGCTCTCCGTCACCGTGGTGCGCGGATCCATAGCGATGATATCGCCCGTCTGAATACCCAGCTCGAGCACATCGTCCTTGCTGTCGACGTTCTCGTCGAGCAAGATTTCCATGTTCTTCTCGATGGTCTTGACCGGTTCATCGGCCACATGCGCCGAAGGCTCGGTGTTGAGAACCACACCCGTGTAGACATTGCCATCGCGCGTGTAAACGGTGCAGTTCTCGCCATCGGCCGTAGACCACTGATGCCCGCCGAGCGTCGTGGGACGCAGGCGACCATTGTCCTTGATGGAGCGCACCATGGCGCCCAGGGTATCGACATGGCTCGCCAGTACGAGCGGTTCGCCCTCGCCGCCAAGCTCAACCAACACGTTGCCCTTATTGGAACGCTCGGGCCCAAACCCCATCTCGCGCAACGTTTCCATCAGACAATCAGTCGCCGCACGGGTATAGCCCGTAGGCGAAGCAATCGAGGTAAGCGCCTTCAACTGGTCAGTAATATAGGAGAGCGTAGAATCCATCTGGGACACCAAAGTCACCCTTTCATATCGAATTAAACTCACAGCAACAATACCACCGCGAACCATCTTTTTACCTAGCGAGATGACCCATCGAGCTCCCCAGAACGGCGCCCGCCACGATAACGGGCCAGCGGGCCCCCGCCCGTTAGCCCCACAATCTTTCCGCAGGACGGAGGAAGCCCCCGCCGCGCGAAGTGCGCAGCGGGGGCTTCCGACATGTCCGAGGACGATTGTGGGGCTAACGGGCGGGGGCCCGCCGAACCAAGTTAGGCAGCCGGGCAGATCTTCTTGAAGAGCTCGATAACGTCGTCGAGCGTCGCCTCGCGCGGGTTGCCCGGGAAGCAGGCGTCGGCCATGGCGTCCTTGGCCAAGACCTCGATCTCGTCGGCCTTCATGGCCTCGCAGACGTGCGGGATGTTCACATCGGCAGAGAGCTGCTTGACGGCGGCGATAGCGGCGTCGGCAGCCTCGTCGGTGCTCATACCCGTGGTGTCAACGCCCATGGCAACGGCAACCTTGGCCAGACGCTCGGCGCAAACCGGCTTGTTGAACTCCATGGCAATCGGCAGCAGCATGGCGCAAGCGACGCCGTGCGGGGTGTCGTAGTGAGCGGACAGGGTGTGAGCCATGGCGTGGTCGATGCCCAGGCCAACGTTGGAGAAGCCCATGCCGGCGACATACTGACCAAGAGCCATGCCCTCACGGCCGGAGCCGGGCTGGCCGGACTTGGCCTCGGCGACGGAGTCGCGCAGGTTCTCGCTGATCAGCTTGATAGCCTCAAAGTGGAACATGTCGGAGAGCTCCCAGGCGCCCTTGGTGGTGTAGCCCTCGATGGCGTGGGTCAGAGCGTCCATGCCAGTGGAAGCGGTAAGGCCGGCGGGCATGGAGGCCATCATGTCAGGGTCGACGACGGCGACCTCGGGGGCGTCGTTGGTGTCGACGCACACGAACTTGCGGACCTTCTCGGGGTCGGTGATGACGTAGTTGATGGTCACCTCGGCAGCGGTACCGGCGGTCGTCGGCACAGCGATGGTAAACACGGCGTGGTTCTTAGTGGGAGCAACGCCCTCGAGGCTGCGGACATCGGCGAACTCGGGGTTGTTGATGATGATACCGATAGCCTTGGCGGTGTCCATGGAGGAGCCGCCACCGATGGTCACGATAGCGTCAGCCTCGGCGGCCTTGAAGGCCTCGACGCCGTCCTTGACGTTCTGGATGGTGGGGTTGGGCTTAATCTCGGAGTAGAGGCTCCAAGCGATGCCGGCGGCGTCGAGCTCGTCGGTCACCTTGGCGGTAACGCCAAACTTGACCAGGTCGGGATCAGAGCAGACGAAGATCTTCTTGTAGCCGCGACGCTGGAGCTCGCCGGGGATCTCCTTGATGGCGCCGGAACCATGATAAGAGATGGTATTGAGAACGAAACGATTAGCCATTGATAGCCTCCTATCGTGTGCGGGGCACCCATTACGCCCCGCGCTATGAGTCCCATCCTAACGCTTTTGTAACAAAAAACACGCGAGAACATCAAAAGTGTTAAAGCGTTTCAACATAATAACGGAGCCCCAGTCCTTCCCTCCCGACTGCAGCGAAGGCTAGATTATAGGAGCAATTGCCCAAAGAATACGACCAACTCAGTCTATAAATTGTTTCTGTTTTAGCAATATATGTTTGACAATACGTTTATAAAAGGATACTTTATAGTAATTAATATGCATGCAGCAAATAGTGTCATTCATTTTGTTAGAAATTGCCCATGCGGTTATTGCAGCTGCATGTACTGCAACATACAGCGTAATTCTCCGCACGAAGCAGAAGACGGTTCCAATTCGATCGAGGCGATGACGCGTGATGGCTACTGGTCCTAAATCGAGCAAGACGGCTACAAACGAATATCGAATCTCAATTGAAGGTAACCCTTATCCGCATGCTCTGGCTCTCGTCAACCCAGCGGGAGACAACCTCAACATCAAAAGACATGGGTTCACGGGTCCACTAGGACAGCTATTGAGTCTTAAATACACCGTTTATGACGATGCAAATGAAAAGCTCTTTACTGTCGTCGACGGTGGTTTTAGTAACATGCCCAGGGTTGCGCTCATCATCGAACACAAGGAAGTTGCGGTGTTCGATTATGGCCTAAACAGACTTGAGATGAAGTGCGTAACGAACATACCGAATTACACAATAAAAGGTAACTTCCTATTTGGAGATTACGATATATTCAGTCAACGGGAAGTGAAGCTATCTTCAGTTAACGTCCTTCAATGTGATAAACAATCGTGCTTTAACATACAGGTTTTGGATAAAGCCGAATTAGCCGCCGCAATTGGAATACCCACAGCCATTGCCCTTCTGAGGGCTCGGATTGAAGAGCATCTCGAATAAATTGCAAAAAGCAGTTCGTAACAACATTCAGGAGCTAGATAGTTTTTTCTGGCTCCTGAAGCTGTACTACATAGAGATGAAAAATAATGCGGCAAAGGGGCTGTCCCTTTGCCGCATTCGGTTACTTTCGGCAGCCCTCTTTCCAAGCCTCGGCCGCAACCTTCCAGCGAAAACGCAAGTCGCGCTCGCGGTCGATAAACATGATGGCAAACGCGACAAACAGCAGCACGCTCGCCACGACGATGGCGTGCAGGCCCATGCGCTCAATACACCAGTTGCCCAACACGGCGCCAAACACAAAGGTAAAGATCACGCCAAAGTACAGCAGGCCGTTTTCCAAAAAGCCGCGCTTGTGGGTAATGATGTAGTCGTCCACGTTTTGCAAGGCATTACGGAGGTTGCCGATACACATGGTCGTGGCGATGCCGTGTCCATGAATCTTGCGGAAACTCTCGACCTGCATACCGCAGGCAAACGAAGTAAGGCAGTTGGCGAGCAGGTTGTAACCGCCGCCCGGGATAAAGCTCACGCCCAGCAAGATAACGGCTTCAAAAAACACCGTCACCTGGCGCCAGTGAATCACACTGCCAAACCGCTCGTGAACCAGGTCGGCAAGCATAATGCCCACAGCAAACGAAACCACAGGGAAGAAGTAACGCCCCGCAAGTGCCCAATTGCCCTCCGAGATGCTCACGCCCACCAGCAGTATGTTGCCCGTCTGCGCGTTAGCGAAAACATGATCGCGCCCAATGTACGAATACACGTCCATAAAGCCACCGGCGAGCGCCAAGATGATGCCCAGCTCAATAGACTCCGATATCTGTTTGGCACGCTGCATCGTCGTGCATCCTCCTTGTTGACGACTCTCTCGTGCGTTGGCGGAAACATAGCCGCCGTTCATACTGTAACCCATTGACAACATGGCATGCGCGCGAGACGGGCTCCCCAACGCGCAGATACACAGTCTGGAAACAAACGGCACCCGCATCGATACGCCGATCCGCCAGCCCATGTACTCCACCAGTCTTTTTAGCCCCGTCCCAAAAAGACTGGTTACAATTACGTGCAGCATACAAACACCGGGAGGGATCGTGGCAAAAAAGCCTCAGCACGCTCAGAACAACCAGCGCAGTCAGCAGGGCAAACAGGGCCAGCAGCAAAAGCGCGGCGGTAAGGCGCAGGCCACGGTCGCCCGCACCAAGCATTCCCAAGCGACGCCCGCCCGCCCCTGGCGTCCGGGCCGCGATAAGTTCCTCCCCGTCAGTCGCGCCGACATGGATGCGCGCGGCTGGGACCAGTGCGACTTTGTCTACATCTGCGGTGACGCCTACGTGGACCATCCGAGCTTTGGCATGGCTATCATCAGCCGCGTCCTTGACGCGCACGGCTACAAGGTGGGTATCATCTGCCAGCCCGACTGGACCGACCCCGCCAGCATCACGGTGCTCGGCGAGCCTCGCCTGGGCTTTCTCGTCAGTGCCGGCAACATGGACTCCATGGTCAACCACTATTCGGTGACCAAGCACCGCCGCCACTCCGACGCCTACACCCCCGGCGGCGAGGAGGGGCGCCGTCCCAACCGAGCCGTCACGGTCTATGGCAACCTCATCCGCCAGACGTTCAAGGACGCTCCCATCATCATCGGCGGCATCGAGGCAAGCCTGCGCCGCCTGGCCCACTACGACTACTGGCAGGACAAGCTCAAGCGCTCGGTACTGCTCGACTCGGGCGCCGACATCCTCATCTACGGCATGGGCGAGCATGCGATCGTCGAGATCGCCGACGCGCTCGACGCGGGACTGCCCGTCGACCAGATCACCTATATCAACGGCACCGTCTACCGCACGGGTTCGCTCGACGAGGTCTACGACTACGACCTGCTGCCCAGCTGGGACGACCTTGCCGCCGACAAGCTCAACTACGCGCGCAGCTTTAACGTGCAGCAGCAGAACATGGACCCCATCACCGGGCATCGTCTGGTAGAGCCCTACCCCAACAGCGTCTATGTGGTGCAGAACCCGCCGTCGGCAACACTCACCACAGACGAGATGGACGAGGTGGCCGAGCTCCCCTACGCACGCGATTGGCATCCCGACTACGACGCGGCGGGCGGCGTGCCGGCCTTTGCCGAGATCAAGTTTTCCATTAGCTCCAACCGCGGTTGTTTTGGCGAGTGCTCGTTTTGCGCCCTCACCTTCCACCAGGGCCGCGTGTTGCAGATGCGCAGCCACGATTCGATCATGCGCGAGGCCGAGCTGCTCACGCGTGATCCCGAGTTTAAGGGCTACATCAACGACGTGGGCGGACCGACGGCTAACTTTAGCCGCCCGGCCTGTGACAAGCAGCTCAAGCACGGCGTGTGCAAGAACAAGCGCTGCCTGTGGCCGAGCGTATGCAAAAACATGGTGGTCGACGAGAGCGGCTACACGCAGCTGCTGCGCGACCTGCGCCAGCTGCCGGGCGTCAAAAAGGTCTTCGTCCGCAGCGGCATCCGTTTTGACTACACCATGGCAGATGCCTCGGACGAGTTTTTGCGCGAGCTGCTGGAACACCATGTCTCGGGCCAGCTGCGCGTAGCGCCCGAGCATGTGAGCGACGCGGTGCTCTCTGTGATGGGCAAGCCGAGCCGCGCCGTCTACGACGCGTTCTGCCGTAAATTTGAACGCCTGAACCGCGAATACGGACTCAAGCAGTACGTGGTGCCATACCTAATCTCGAGCCACCCCGGCTCGACGATGAAGGAAGCCGTAGACCTTGCCGAGGCCGTGCGCGACATGGGCTACATGCCCGAGCAGGTGCAGGACTTCTACCCCACACCGTCCACCATGTCGACGTGCATGTACTACACCGGCGTGGACCCACGCACCATGGAGCCGATCTATGTAGCTCGCGACCCGCACGAGAAGGCCATGCAGCGCGCGCTCATCCAGTATCGCAAACCCGAGAACTACAAGCTGGTGCGCGAGGCGCTGGAAAAAGCCGGGCGTCGTGACCTGATCGGCTACACCAAGCATTGCCTGATTCGCCCCGTGCCGCCGCGCCCAGGCGAGACATCGGCCAGCGGCGGACACGGCACCGGCAAGAAGGGCGGCAAACCGCACGGTGGTGCTGGCGGCAAGGGACCCAAAGGCAGCAAGGGGCACGGCGGCATGTCGCGTGCACAGAACACTGCCGGGCGTAATCGCGCGGCCCAGGGGCGTCAGGGCGCCAACGGAGGCGGGCGTCGCAACTAGGGCAGCGGCGCGCTCGCTGCGCCCATCCCACACGCGTGGCGCAGTGAGCGCATAGCCTCAACGAGGATGACGCCGGCGATAGCGACCGTGATTACCACGTCGAGCGGTGTGTTCACAAACCACAACAGACCCATCAGGTACGACCCGGCGTTAAAGGCAAAGTGCAGCAGGATCGTGTAGCGGAGCTTTCCGGTGGTCACGAGCACCCAGCCAAAGATGAGGCCGGCGGCACCCGCATAGCAGCCCTGCACCCAGTTCATGTGCATAAAACCGAAGATTGCCGCCTGCAGCACAATCGCCGCGGCGATACCCCACGTGCTTGGTGCCGCCCAGGGCACCATGGCGCCGTCCTGCGCGCTCGCACGACGCCTGCGCTTCCAAAGCGGGCGGCACTGCGGATTAAACGCTCGTAGCGAAAACTCAAAAACAATGCCGCGCACCAGCAACTCCTCGCAAAACGGAGCGCCGAGCACCGTGGTCAGGACGGCAAGAAGGTTGGTATCGCCCAAGCCTGTTTCCTCGACGAGCTCGCTATAGTCCGCCGCAACCTCGGGCAGCAGCGACAGCACGCCGTCGCATAGGTAGCTAATGACCACCTGCATGGATAGGCCGATCACGACAACGCATGCGATGCGCTTCCATGCAGCATTTGCTCCCCCGCCGAGCGGGCGTTCACCTTGCCGGCGCGCCATGAAGGAGCGGGGCCACAGATAGCGCCACCACAGCAGCGCCATCAAAAACGACGCCGTCTGAGCGGCGGCCTGAAACCATTGAATATCGAGATTGTCGATCGGGAAACCCGTCAGTGCCGACACGATGTCCAGCGCGGAGAACAAAACAATGCTCAGGGCAATATCGGCAGCGACGACACCAAAACAGGCAAGCGCCCAAACCAGCGCATTGAGCATGCCAACATCCTCAAAACCCGGCACTTGGGGACAGTCATTGTTGATGAGAATCGGGCGCAGCGCCAAAAGCCCCGTTGGGCGAAATGTCGAACGGGAAGGTGCCGCAGCGATTGAACGCGGCGATAAACATGCGGATGGCGTTGGACGGCGTGGTGCCCACGAGCTGGGTTGCCGCCGCGAAGGCCGCCTTTTCCTCGGGCAAGACCTTCGCGACAACCGGGGTCATGTGTTCTGCCATGGCGCTTCCTTTTTGAAACGACGGTGGTGCGGATAGATGCGGGCCACGCGGCTGGGCGACGGGCTGTGAAGGCAACCCGATTGGCCCGCATCCGGAGTTTATTTCTGCTGCGTTGGTATTACTTGGTATTCCTAAGTATTACCCCACAGATAGAATAGCACACCCGACCCCATGGGGGCGGAGGAAAACGAATCATTTTGTTGCTGAGTAGGTATTTAGAGCGTGATGATGTCCGAGATATCGAGGGCCTGAGCATCGGCGACATCGTGCGATGCAAGCAGCAGCATACGGCCGTCGAGCAAGTCGAGCACGACCTCGGCGCATGCGTCGCGCGCAGCGGTATCTAAACCGGTAAAGGGCTCGTCAAGAATCACCGCGCCGCCCGGGCACAGCAGGGCTCGAGCGATCTCGACGCGACGGCGCTGCCCGCCCGAAAGCTCGGCCACGCGAGCATGTACATCGACCCCCGGCACCAGCAGGCGCAACAGGGCCGTAGCACTCGAGGCGTCCACGCGTGCATCGGCGCACACTAGCACGTTATCCAGCGCCGCGGCGGACTCGACCAAGCGCGCATCCTGAAACACCATGGAACACGGCGTGCACTCCCCCGCCGCCAGCGCAAGCAACGTCGACTTGCCCACGCCCGAGGCGCCCATCACACAGATACGCCCACCCGCGGGCAAGTTGAGCACCAGACCATCCAGCGCCGGCGCCCAGGGCGCGCGATCGCCCACGGCAAGCGCAAGCTCCGCTGAAGTGCCATCGCTCGCAGCCCCCGCACGCCCACGCAATCCATGCCCATGCGCCCGCACGGCCGCGCGCCACGCCACGGGCCCCGAAACCCGCAGCAGCCACACTAGCACGCGCTCACATGCCCACGATGCCGCCACGACCAACACGGTCCACGCCAGCAGATCTGCCGTCTCAATCAAAAGCTTTGCCTGATAGATGCGCTCACCCACGGTGCCCGTCGCCATGCCGATGAGCTCCGCCGCTACACCGGCCTTCCAGCTCATGCCGATGACCGCCTTCGCGCACGAAAGCACAAACGGCAGCACCTCACGCCAGGTGTGGGCGCAAAACAGTCGCCAGCCCCGCACGCCATGCAGGCGGAGCATCTGCTCCAGCGGCTTATCAACCTGCGCCAAGCCCTCGACCAGTGAGAAATATACGCCCGGCAGCGCCATCAAAAAAACCGCCGCGATGCTCACGCGCGCCGATCCCAGCCAGATAAGCAACAGGACCACCACGCAGGCGACCGGCGTCGCCTTTACAAACGACAGCGCCGGTGCCACCAGGCGGGCAAACGTCCGCGACCGCACCGAGGCTCCCGCCAGCACGCCGCCGCACACCGCGGCAAGCGCCAGCCCGCCCAGTATCCGCGCGCCCGAGCCCACCAAAATCGCCCAGGTACCGCCATCGCACGCCAGGCGCAACAGCGATACCACGACAGCGCCCGGCCCCGGCAAAATCAGCGGCTGTGCCACAAGACCCGCCACCAGCACCCACACGGCAAGCCAAAAGGCGGCAACGGCACCTGCTGCCGCCACCGCCTTCATGCGCTCTGTCATTTGTCGAGCAAACACACGCACGGGCTACTCCATGTAGTAGAAATCGTCAGCCGGGAGCTTGCCGCCCACGGCACTCGCGTCCGCATCGGCCAACACCTGCAGATACCCACCGAGCGCCGCCTTCATATCCTTCCCCGTCTGGCACACGAGCATGCACCCGGGAATCGCCTTTTCGGCAATCGCGGCGTTATCCACGATGCCCGCATCGACCACGGCCTGGGCCCAGTCCACCGGCGACGCGTTCACGGCCTCAACGCTCGCCGCGTGGCAGCTCAGGAATTCCGCCACGACCTCGGGATGTTCCTCGGCAAACGCGCGGCGCACCACGGTCACACCCGTCAGCAAGCGCGAGCCCGTGTCTCCTGCCAGCTCGTCCCACGCATCGGTCAGGCTCACCGGTGCCGACAGCTTGCCCTCGCTCTTGGCGACGGCCGCCGTCTTAAACGGCTCGGGCAGCACACCCACGGCAGACGGATCGGCAAGCAGGGCCGACAGCACCTCGGTGGGCTCGCTCTTAAACTCGAGCGCCACCTGGCCGGTCAGGCCCGCGCGCTCCAGCAGGTAGTTCATGACGTACTCCGGCGTGGTGCCCTTGCCCGTCATATAGACGGCATGGCCCGCCAGATCGCCAAACGAGGTCACACTCGCGTCGCCCGTCACCACGCTTAGCACGCCGAGCGTGTTGATGTCGATGACCTGCACCGCGCCCTCGGTCTTGTTGTAGAGAACGCTCGCCGCGTTGGCGGGCACCAGGGCGATATCGACATCGCCCTGAATGACCTTGGGCACGATCTCGTCGGCCGCGGCGCTGATCGCAAAATCGAACTCGTTATCCGTCTCGCCACTCGCCGCCTGGTCCATAAACTGCACCAGGCCAATCGAGGTCGGCCCCTTGAGCGAGGCGACGCGCACCTCGACCGGCCCTGCAGCAGCACCGGCGCCGTCCGTGGCAGCCGAGCCCGCAGCAGACCCAGCCTCCGCGGCCCCGCCGCCACATCCAACCAGTGCAAGCGACAGCGCGCCGGCGGCAAGCGCCGAGGCAAACCCCCGGCGCGTCATCTCAACAGTAAACGCGCGCATCGTTAGCACGTCCCTTCGTTAGGCATCGTCCATGCGTGATGGTCGGTATGCAGCAGCTCCTCGGCCAGCGGCGAGAGCGGCTCGCCCAAAAACTCGCGGTAGCATGCCTGGACATCGGGGTTCTCGTGCGAGAAGCGAATGTCCGCCTTCGCATCCAGGCCCCACAGCACCTGGCCGCGCTCAGCTGCCAGCTCGCAGCCGTCGTGGATGGGCTGACCGCCGCCACCGACGCAGCCGCCCGGGCACGCCATGACCTCAACGAAGTCATAGCTCACGCGACCGTCGCGAATCGCGTCGAGCAGACGGGCGGCGTTGCCCAGCCCGTGCGCCACGGCGACGCGCACCTTGGTGCCATCGATATCGGCCACGGCTTCCTTCCAGCCGTCCAGGCCGCGCACGTCGGTAAAGAAGTCGGCGTCGGGGTTCTTGCCCGTCACCAGGTAATAGGCCGAGCGCACGGCGGCCTCCATCACGCCGCCCGTGGCGCCAAAGATCACACCCGCGCCCGTGCCAAAGCCCAGCGGCGTATCGAGCGGCTCCTCAACCAGCGTGTCCACGCTCACGTGGCTCGCGCGGATCATGCGCACCATCTCGCGCACCGTCAGCGCAACGTCCACATCGGGCGCGCCGCCCTCGCCCATCATGCTCGGCAGCGCACACTCGGCCTTCTTGGCCGTGCATGGCATAACGGACACCACGAACAGACGCTCGGGCTCCACGCCCAGCACCTTGGCGTAGTAGGTCTTGGCGATAGCGCCGAACATCTGCTGCGGCGACTTTGACGTGGACAGGCTGTCGACAAACTCGGGGTAACGTGCCTTCACAAAGCGCACCCAGCCCGGGCAGCAGCTCGTAAACATGGGCCAGCCGCGGCTGTCGCCCTCACCCTTAGCGGCGGCGCCCAGGCGCTCGAGCAGCTCGGAGCCCTCCTCCATAATGGTGAGGTCGGCCGAGAAATCGGTATCGAACACATACTCAAAGCCTACGCGGCGCAGCGCGCAAGCCAGACGCTCGACGGTTGCCTCCTCGCGCGGAATGCCGAGCTCCTCGCCCCAAGCACTACGCACGGCCGGCGCGATCTGCACCAGCACGATCTTGTCGGGATTAGCGAGCGCGTCAAACACGGTCTCGGTGTCGTCGCGCTCGCGCAGCGCGCCCGTCGGGCAATGCGTGATGCACTGGCCGCACGCGACGCAATCGGTCTTGCCGATCGGCACGCGCCCGCGGGTGCCCACGGCGGTATGCGTGGCGCGGTTGGTCAGGTCCCAAATCCCTAGGCCCTGTACGCTCTCGCACACCTTGATGCAGCGCATGCATTTAATGCACTTGTCGTTTTCGCGGATGATGGGGAAATCGAAATCCCAGCCCTCGCCCGCCAAATGCCTTTGATACGGCAGATAGAAAATGCCCAGGTCGTTGGCAATGGTCTGCAGGTTGCAGTTACCGCTGCGCACACAGCTCGTGCAGCGTGAATCGTGCTGCGAAAGCAGCAGCTGCACGTTGGTGCGGCGCGCCTCGCGGGCCTTGGGGCTGTTGGTGTGGACCACCATGCCATCGAGCACGTAGTTGTTGCAGGCGGCAACCAGCTGGTCGCAGCCCTCAACCTCGACCACGCACACGCGGCAGCCGCCGATCTCGTTCAGATCGCGCAGGTAGCACAGGGTGGGAATCTGGATGCCGACGGACTTGGCCGCGTCCAGGATCGTGGTGTGCTCGGGCACCACGACCTCGCAATTATCGATAGTGAGCTTGACCATATTGAGTGCTCCGCTTTCGGTGTTATCGCTGACAGTGGGGTTGTTGAGCTCTACCATTCCAGGTTCCTCCCTCCGCGGAACGCGCCAAAACCAAAGTGGTCGCAACGCAGGCAGCGGCTTGCCTCCTGGCGCGCCTCCTCCTCGGTAAGGCCCTGCTCGACCAGATTCCAATCGTGAATACGCTCGCCGGCCTCGCGCTCACCCAGCTCGCAGCGGCCGCACTCGTGCTTGCCCTTAAACTGAACGGTCGGCAGCTCCACGTCGAGCTTGATCTTGTGGTCGAAGCCCAGATAGCGGTCGATGTTTGCCGAAGCCACGCGGCCGGCGTTGATGGCACGGATGACGGTGGCGGGGCCGGTCTGGCAGTCGCCGCCGCTAAAGAGGCCATCGAAGTTGGGCACGGCACCGTCCGAGTCGGTGACCACGCAACCCCACTTGCAGGCGATGCCCATGTCCTCAAACGGCTTGGAATCGATGTCCTGGCCAATGGCGACAAACACGCGCTCGCAGGGGATGACGCGCTCGGGCGTAGCGGCGGCACGCGGAGCCGGACGACCGCGGCGGGGCTCGCCGATAATCTGCGGTTGCACGCGCAGGCCGCTCACGCGACCATCTTCGCCCGTCTCGATAGCGAGCGGGGCCGTAAGCTCCAGAACCTCGCAACCCTCGGCCTGGGCGCCGGCGATTTCGGCGTCCTGAGCCGTCATATCGCAGATGCGACGGCGGTAGACGATGCTTACCTTTTCGGCGCCGCAGCGCACGGCAGAGCGCGCCACGTCCATGGCCACGTTGCCGCCGCCGATGACGCACACGCGCTGGCCGCTCAGGTCGGGCAGTTCGTCGTCTCCAATGGCACGCAGCATCTTGACGGCCGACTCCACGCCGGGCGCCTCTTCGCCCGGAAGGCCGAGCTTCTTGTCGCTATGGGCACCGATGGCCAGATAGACGGCATCGAACTCGTCGCGCAGGCGGACAAGCTCCTCGCCGTTGACGGAGTGATCGAGCTCAACGTCGATGCCGGCGCTCAAGATCCAATCGATCTCGGCCTGCAGGCGCTCGCGCGGCAGACGATAGCTGGGGATGCCGTAGCGCAGCATGCCGCCCAAGTGGTGGCGCTGCTCAAAAATGGTCACCTTGTGGCCCATCACGGCCAGGTAGTAGGCACAGGAAAGGCCGGCCGGGCCGCCGCCGATCACGGCGATGCGCTTGCCGGTGTTGTCCACTACATGCGGCTTGTGGTCGTTGAGGTCACTGTGCTCAACGGCAAAACGCTTGAGGGCGAGAATGTTCATGGGATCATCGACCATGCCACGGCGGCAGTGCATCTCGCAGGGATGCTCGCACACCAAGCCGCAGACGAGCGGCAGTGGGTTGTTCTTGCGGATGACCTTGACGGCGTCGGCATAACGGCCTGCCTCGACGAGCGAGATGTAACCAGGAATGTCGACGTGCGCCGGGCAGCCCGAGACACACGGGACGCGAGCCTCGCGGTCAAAGCCGCAGGAGTGCTCGCGGATGTGGTGCTCAAAATCGTCGCGGAAGCCGCGAATGGCCGTGAGTGCCATGGCGCCAGCTTCGTAGCCGATGGCGCAGTCGCTCGAAAGGTAGATGGTGCGGGCCGTGCGCTCAATCAAGTTGAGCGTGGACTCGTCGGCGCGGCCCTCGAGCACATCGGCGAGCAGGTCGCTCAGCGCGCTCAGGCCCACGCGGCAGGGCGTGCACTTGCCGCAGCTCTGGGTGGAGCACAGGTTGACGAGCGCCGCCGTAAACTCGACGGGGCACGGGGCGAGTGAACTCACCGCCAGACGACGTCCGAGTGCATCGTGCAGGTCGTCCATGACGGCCTGAGCGTGGCTGCGTTCCATTACGTGCAGTCGAGCCATAAGATCCCCTCTCACATGGCAGCCCGGAGGCGAGGCCGGGCGAAATTGCTACACGCACAACACTGACCTAAAAAGTTGTTAGGTCTCCACGCAGTTCGGCAGGCGGTATGAAATGTCACCATCAGCGGTGAAAATGAACATTATCGCAGATAAATGCCATATTTGATAAAACGCGTTACCAAACGACAATGCCCCGCCCACGCAATCACGTGGGCGGGGCATTGCTTCAGGCATGCGGCCAGCGACCCTGTTGCTTTTACTTAAGCTCGGGCCAGTAACCCTTGTTGGCCTCGATCATGTCGTCGAGAACCTCCTTGGCGACCTTCATCGACGGCACGGTCTTGTTGAGCGTAAAGGCCTTAAGCGCCTTCTCGTACGAACCCTCGATCGTAGCCTCGACCACGAGCTTCTCGGAGTTCAGCTGCTGCATCATGAGGCCCTGCTGGAACAGAGGAATGTTGTCGCGGCTGATGACCTCGGGGCCATTCTTGCCAATGTAGGCAGGCAGCTCGACCATAGCGTCGTAGGGCATGTTGGGGATAGCGCCCTTGTTCTCGCAAATGACCAGGAAGCGCTGCTTGGTGTCGTTCTTCAGAGCGATAGCCAAATCGGCAATCCAGTCGCCGTGGCTGCCCGCATAGAACGTGCTCTCGTCGATCTCGCCCGTCTTCTCGTAGTGGTCGATGCCGTCGAAGAGGTTCTTCTCACGCGTCTCCTCAACCTCGTTAGCACGGGTGCGCTCGGGGTTGGAATGCTCGACGAACTCCTTCTGCTGCAGGTAGTAGTTCAGATACGTGTTGGGCAGGTACTCCGGGAAGCACTCCATGATCTCGTACTCGCCCTTCCAGACGTAGTACCAGCTGCCCTTGGTGTGGCGGTTCTGCTCGGGGTGCTCGTCAGTGGCCTCCTCGGGCTTCTTTGCCATGAGCGAGCCCATGCCCTTGAGGTAGGAGTCGGGCAGCAGAATCTCATGCTCCTTGATGTACTCGCGCAGCTGCGGGAGCACCTCCTCGCCCTTGTGGCGGATCGAGGTGAACCAACCAAAGTGGTTGAGGCCAAAGTAATCGTACTCGACATCCTTCTTGTCGATATCGAGTGCGGCGCAAACCACGTCGATGATCGCGATCGGCATGTCGCAGATGTTGATGATGCGAGCGTTGGGACGCAGCACGCGGCAGCCCTCGGACACGATGGCAGCAGGGTTGGAGTAGTTGAGAATCCAGTAGTCCTTCTTAGCGTACTTCTCAACGTCATCGATCAGCTCGACCATGGGGAAGATGGTGCGCATGCCGTAGGCAAGGCCGCCGCAGCCGCAGGTCTCCTGGCCCACGCAGCCGTGACGCAGCGGAATCTTCTCGTCCTGCTC
>CAUGNZ010000017.1 GCA_959601045.1 uncultured Collinsella sp. | reverse complement strand
GTATATGGGTGCGCGATTGGCGTCATCAATTCAGAAGATATCAGTGCGGAATGTTCCGGAGAGAAACCCCGTCACGCCCCCGGATCCCCTGCGTTTACGGCCTTGGGGTCGGCGTGGGCGGAGGACGTGGTTGATAGGGGTACGTGTCCCGGTCGCTGTTTCGCGCTTTGCGCGAAAGGCGCGTTACTTTGGGATGGGTGGGGAACGTGGTTGTTGCGGTAACTGATCCCCGTCATAAATTATCCTCGGCATACTTGCACCTGTCTTCCCTCGTGCTACACTTTTCCTTGCTGTTTCAGGGCGGGGTGGAATTCCCCACTGGCGGTAAGTCGGGCGGTGTCAAAGGGACGCCGTGGCGCAGGCGAGGTGCCTGCGACCGAGCCGATGAGTCCGCGACCCGTGCGTGTGTTGGTTCGCATGCCGGCTGAACTGGTGAGATCCCAGTACCAACGGTTAGAGTCCGGATGAAAGAGGCAGGTGATCTTATGTCTGAACAGTCGCAGCATATCCATTTTGAGAACACGAATAGGTGGAGCACCAAACAGCTCGTTACCATGGCGTTGATGTGCGCCTTGGGCGCCCTGTTTATGTACGTTCAGCTGCCCATCCTTCCCTCGGCGCCGTTTTTGACGTATGATCCGTCGCTGGTGCCGGCGATGGTGTGCGGTTTTGCGTATAGCCCTGGCGCCGGCACTGCTGTTGCCGCCATGGCGATCGTTATCCATGCGCTCACCACGGGTGACTGGGTCGGCGCGCTTATGAACCTGGTTGCCACGCTGGGCTACATTCTGCCCGCGGCTATCGTCTACCAGAAGATGCATACCTATAAGGGTGCCGTGATTGGCCTAGCGCTCGGCGTCATTGCCGCTACGGCGTTGTCTATGGTCGCAAACCTTACCATTGGTGTTTGGTTCTGGTATGGCTCGGTCGATGTGATCGCCCCGCTCATGATTCCCGCCGTGCTGCCGTTCAACCTTATCAAGACTGTCCTTAACTCGGTATTGACGCTTGCAGTGTACAAGGCGGTCTCCAACCTCATCACGCCTAAAAAGGACCAGGTCAAAGGCCGCGCATGATTGAGTGTCGGGGCGTTTCCTTTAGCTATGACGGTGCCGTACCGGCACTCGACGGCGTCGATCTGAACATCGAGGACGGGGAGTTTTTCTGCATCCTCGGTGGCAATGGATCGGGCAAGTCGACGTTTGCCAAGCATCTGAATGCACTGTTGCAGCCCGATGCGGGCACGGTACGCATCAACGGCATGGATGCGTCCGACCCCGAGCTGGTCTACGACATTCGTTCGACCGCGGGCATGGTATTCCAAAATCCAGATGACCAGCTGGTGGCAACGCTTGTCGAAGATGACGTTGCGTTTGGTCCCGAAAACCTTGGCGTGCCATCGGCACAAATTGCGCAGCGGGTACGCGAGGCGCTGAAGGGCGTGGGCCTGGTGGGCTTTGAGCGCCACGAGACCCATGCGCTTTCGGGCGGTCAAAAGCAGCGTGTGGCGCTTGCCGGTGTGCTCGCCATGGAACCGCGCGTGCTCATATTGGACGAGGCTTCTTCAATGCTCGATCCGCGTGGACGCAAGGGCCTCATGAAGGCTTGCCACGCGTTGCACGATCGCGGCATGACCATCGTGATGATTACGCACTTTATGGAAGAGGCCGCCGAGGCCGATCGTGTCGCGGTATTTCGGGCGGGGCGCGTTGCCATGCTCGGTACGCCCGAGGAAATCTTGACACGGGCGGACGAACTTGCGCAGCTCAACTTGGATATGCCGGCGTCGTGCTGCTTGGGCACGGCGCTTCGTGCGAAGGGCGTGCCCGTTCATGCGCAGGTGCGCGAGGTGGATATGGTCGCCGAGATTGCGCAGGCATATGCCGACCGGAGTGGGGAAGACACCGCAGGGCGGCCTTCTGCATCCGATTCTCGTGTGCTCGACAACGCCTCCTCTGCAACCGACGGGACAGCCGCGTCGGAGCCCGTCATCGAGATTTCGCACCTCTCGCATAGTTACTCGCTGAGCGCCCGCGAGCGCCGCCGCTGGCATAAGCGCTCGGCCACTGCGGGCAAATCGAACAAACAGGCCCTCTGGGGAAACGACCCCAGCAGCCCGTGGGCGCTGCGCGATGTATCGCTGGCGGTGCGTCGCGGCGAGTTCCTGGGCTTGGCAGGTCATACCGGTTCGGGTAAGTCGACGCTGGTCCAGCATCTCAACGGTTTGATTCGCCCCCAGGAGGGATCCGTTCGCGCGCTGGGGCTCGATCTGTCAAACAAGAAAGACGCCGCTACGGTTAAGGCCAAGGTTGGCGTGGTGTTTCAGTATCCCGAGCGCCAGCTATTTGCCGAAACCGTGGCGCAGGACGTGGCGTTTGGTCCGCACAACCTTGGCCTGCCACAAGACGAGGTCGCACGCCGTGTCGCATCATCGCTTACGCGCGTGGGCCTCGATCTTTCCACGGTCGGCGACAAGAGTCCCTTTGAGCTTTCGGGCGGTCAGCAACGGCGTGTGGCATTCGCCGGCGTGCTCGCCATGGAGCCCGAAGTCCTGGTGCTCGATGAACCCATGGCGGGGCTCGATCCGGCTGCGCGCAGGGATTTCCTTGAGCTTATCGATCGACTTCACCGCGATGGCCTGACCGTTGTCATGGTTTCGCACAGCATGGATGACCTGGCCAATTGCTGCGACCGTATCGTCGTAATGAACGAAGGCGCGGTGTTTGCCGAGGGAACCCCCGCGCAGGTGTTTGCGCGTGCCGATGAGCTCAAGTCGATCGGCTTGGGCGTTCCCGCCGCCCAGCGTATGGCGCTGGCGCTTACGGAGGCGGGCGTGCCGCTGCGTCGCGGTGGGCTCTATACGGTTGAGTCGTTGGCCGACGAGTTGGCAGATTTGCTGATCGGTCGCTCAGACGGTCCTTCTAACGTCGCGGACATTGCTAAATCCAAGACGGTCGCGCGAGAGGAGGGCTGCTAATGGAGGCGTTTTCGTTTGGCAGCTACTATCCCGGCGATAGTGCGATCCACCGCCTGGACCCGCGAACTAAGTTGCTCTTGGGCTTTGTGTTTCTGATCACGACGCTGACCGTCGGCGGCTTCCGCGGACTGGCTCCTGTCGCAATTTTCGTCGTGCTGATCTATGCCGTGTCCCGGGTGCCGGCTCGTCGCGTTCTGTCGTCGATGGCGCCGCTGCTGGCAATCGTCGTCGTGGTCGCGGTGCTCAACTTGTTTACCGATCAGAGTGGGCGCATCCTGTGGCAGCTCGGCTTTTTGCAGATAAGCGAGGGCTCGCTGCATTCCGCCGTCTTTATGGCGTGCCGCCTGACCTTGATGATGGCCGGCATGAGCGCCATTACGCTCACCACGCCTACGCTCGACCTCACCGCGGGCTTTGAGCGCCTGCTCGCACCGTTTGCGCGCGTGGGGCTCCCTGCGCATGAGCTCGGCATGATCATGGGCATCGCGTTGCGCTTTATGCCGCAGTTTGCCACCGAGATGAAGCAGACGGCGGACGCGCAGGCAAGCCGCGGCGCACGCGTAACGGGTGGCCCGCTCGGCGGCGTGCGTATGCTCGGCAGTGTGGCGATTCCACTGTTCACGGGCGTGTTCCGTCATGCCGAGACGTTGTCTGCCGCCATGGATGCACGCTGCTATCACGGCGAGCAGGGCCGCACGCGTCTGCATGCACTTGCATTTCGCCGCGGGGATGCGCTGGCTGCGGTTGTGACGATGCTGCTGCTTGCGTGTGTCATCGTCGTCAACCTTCAACTTGTTTAGGCGCGATTCGAGCGCAAGAAAGGGGCCCCTATGACCGACAAGGACCGCACGGCTCAGCTTGAGCGCGCCTGTTCGTATCTCAGGCGCATTCCGGCGTGGTATCTGGCCACGACCGATGTGACCGACGGGCATCAGCCTCGCGTGAGGCCGTTTTCGTTTGCCATGGTCGATGACGGTAAGCTGTGGTTTTGCACGTCGCGCGACAAGGATGTGTGGGCGGAGCTGAGTGCGAATCCCAAGTTTGAGCTCTCGGGCTGGAAGCCGGGGGAATGTTGGATCGTGTTGACCGGCGAGGCCGCACTTGAGGACGACGCGGTTGCGAGCGACAAGGTGCGTCAAGCGGGTTTTAAGCACATGGTGGGCATCGGCGAGGAACACGAGAGTGCCAACGACGGCCGCCTTGCTTTCTTTTCGGTCCGCAACATTGCCGCGCGCTTCTGTGATATCGACGGCAGCGAGGAGCGCCTGGAGCTCTAACGTTTACCAACCAGTCAAATGAGCTAGCGGCAGGAGGAACCGTGGACGGATTGAATACGGTGTTGGAGTATCTGACGTCGGTGCCGGCATGGTATTTGGCGACGAGCGTTGACGGACAGCCTCATGTGCGTCCGTTTTCGTTTGCGCAGATCCAGGATGGCAAGCTGTGGTTTGTAACAGCGCGCACCAAAGATGTGTGGCAAGAGCTGCTGCAAAACCAGCGCTTTGAGGCCACGAGTTGGTGGCCGGGCCATGGCTGGCTTATCTTGCGCGGGCGTGCCGGCTTGGATGACCGGGCTTTAGGCGAAATGCGCGAAGCCGGGTGGAAGCATCTAGAGCACCTGGGCGAGCACTATGAGGGGCCTAACGACCCCACGCTCGTCTTCTTTAGCGTCGAGGATCCCGAGGCTTTTATCTGCCATCACGACGAATGGGTGCCGGTCGAGCTCTAGCCAGCTGGCTCATCCTAACAACTTGGTTTTCGCATGGGCGGGCCCCGTATTGCCCGGCGCCGTTAGGAGCGCCGGGCAATACGGGGCCCGCTCCATTTGTCAATTCCTTCAAGCGAATGTGTCGGGAATGTTTCAATGCATGAATATGCAAGCCATTTACGTAATCATGCATCTTTTGGTGCTAAAGTTTCAACCCACTTCATAACGACCGCTGCGAAATGCGCATCGGTGCATAAATCGCAGACAAGGAGTCTGATATGTCTTTGAAGGTTGGAATCGTCGGCGCGGCTGGATATGCCGGAGCCGAGCTCATTCGCCTCGTCCTCGGTCATCCCGAGTTTGAACTTGTTGCCATTACGTCCAACGCCGATGCCGGCCAGCCGCTGTCTGCGGTGTACCCGAGCTTCACCGGCGTAAGCGATCTTGCCTTTACGACGCATGATGCCCCCGAGCTCAAGAACTGCGACGCGGTCTTTTTGGCCGTGCCGCACACGGCCGCCATGGCACAGGTGCCCGCCTTGCTTGCCGCGGGAGTCTCCTGCATTGACCTCTCGGCCGACTATCGCCTGAGCGATCCGGCCACCTTTGAGGCCTGGTATGCCGCCGAGCACACGAGCCCCGAGCTACTCAAGAGCCGCGCCTTTGGTCTGCCCGAGCTATTCTGCCAGGATTTGGAGACCGCTGCATCCGACCACGCCGACGGCAAGCCCGTACTGGTCGCCTGCGCCGGTTGCTATCCCACCGCAACGAGCCTTGCCGCCGCGCCTGCCGTGCGCGCCGGCTGGGTTGCCCAGAGCGGACCCGTGATCGTTGACGCTATCAGCGGTGTAACGGGTGCCGGTAAGTCCTGCAACGCCCGTACGCGTTTTTGCAGTGCAGACGAGAACCTGGAGGCCTATGGCGCAGGAAAACATCGCCATACGCCCGAGATCGAGCAGATTCTTGGCCTAGCCGACCACATCGTTTTCACCCCGCACCTGGCACCGCTCAAGCGCGGTCTGCTCTCTACGGTGACGATGCCGCTTACGCCGCAGGCTATCGATACCTTGACCCTTGAGGATGTCGTCGACCATTACAGACAGTTCTACGCCGGTCGCACCTTTGTGCGCGTGCTCGATGCCGGCGAGCAGCCCAAGACGGCCTCGGTCGTCGGCACCAATGCTGCCCAGATCGGCCTTGCACTCAACAAGCGCGCGGGCGTGCTGGTGGCGACGGGAGCGATCGACAATCTGTGCAAGGGTGCTGCCGGTCAGGCGGTCCAGTGCGCCAACATCGTCTTTGGTTTTGACGAGCGACGAGGCTTGCCCACAGTGGCGTGCCCGGTGTAGCACATTCGATTGTTAACGATTTGGTAGTCGGGCATCGAGTGGGGCGCCACTCTTAAGCTGGTCTCATGATTGTGGCTGGCATGGCGCACCAACCGATGCCCTTTTTTGTTTGACATAAGGAGTCATAAAGACGATGAATACCGAGCTGTTTGATATCAAGATTCGCGCCGTCGAGGGTGGCGTTACGGCTGCGGCTGGTTTTAAAGCTGCAGGCATCCACGCTGGGTTCCGCAAGAATCCCGAGCGCCTGGATTACGCGCTCGTCGTGCCCGATAAACCCTGTCCCGGTGCCGGCGTGTTTACCACCAATCGCTTTTGCGCGGCGCCCGTGCAGGTGAGCCGTGCCCACCTGGGCGGTGCCGACAAGGGCTACGGTATCATCGCCGGCGTTTCGGTCAACTCTGGCAATGCCAACGCCGCCACGGGTGAGACCGGTCTTGCCTGCGCGCGCGAGACCTGCAACATCGCCTCGCAGGTCATCGGCTGCGAGCCCCAGCAGATTCTGATTGCCTCCACGGGTGTGATTGGCCAGATTCTGCCGATCGACACGTTTGAGACCGCCATTCCTGCTGCCTACGAGGCGCTCTCCGCCCACGGTGGCGCCGATGCCGCTCGCGCCATCATGACGACCGACACGCACTCCAAGGAGTACGCCGTGTCCTACGTCAGTGAGGCTGCGGGTCATGCGAGCAATGTCTATACGGTAGGCGGAATGTGCAAGGGCTCGGGTATGATCATGCCCAACATGGCCACCATGATCGCAGCTATCACCACCGATGCCCCCGTCGAGCCGGCGGCACTTCATGCCCTGCTGCTCTCGACCGTCAAGCAGACCTTTAACAAGGTAACGGTCGATTCCGACACCTCGACCAACGACACCTGCATCATGCTTGCCTCCGGTGCCGCTGCCGCAGATGCCGAGCCTATCGTCGAGGGCTCCGATGCTTTTGACGAGTTGGCATTTGCCGTGCACGAGGTGTGCGAGAGCCTGGCGCGCAATATTGCCGCCGATGGTGAGGGCGCATCCAAGCTTGTTACAGTCAACGTTACCGGCGCCGTGAACGACGAGGAGGCCGATATCGCCGCCCGTGCCGTTGCCAACTCGCCGCTCGTTAAGACCTGCATCGCCGGCCACGACTGCAACTGGGGCCGCGTTGCTATGGCGCTTGGCAAGTGCGGCGTGAAGTTTAATCAGGAAGACGTTTCCATCGACATGATGGGCATGCCTGTCTGTCGCGACGGTCTGACTGTTCCCTTTGACGAGGACGAGGCTCTACGACGTTTCGAGGCGCCCGAGATCGTGATCTCGGCCGACCTGGGCGCAGGCGACGCGGCAACGACCGTGTGGACCTGCGACCTCACGCATGAGTACATCTCCATCAACGGCGACTACCGTTCCTAGATTCCGGGCACGCTGCGCATCTTGCCGCGATTGCGGACAGCGGAGCACGGCGCGATAACGATATGAAAGACGAGGCAGATTATGAAATTCGCACGCGATTGTCGTTCGAGCGAATCCAACGAAGCAACCGCGCAGCTGCTGTTCGAAGCGCTGCCGTGGATTAAGAACCTGACCGGCAAGACGGTTGTTATCAAATATGGCGGAGCCGCCATGGTTGATGAGCAGCTGCGCCGCGACGTGATGAGCGACATCGTTTTGCTCAAGATCATCGGTATGCGCCCCGTCATCGTGCACGGCGGCGGCAAGGCTATTAACGAGGCGCTGAGCCATTACGATATTCCCGTCGAGTTTAAGAACGGCCAGCGCGTGACCACGCCGGCGACGATGGATATCGTGCGCGAGGTGCTGGGCGGCAAGGTTAACCAGGAGCTGGTTGCTGCCATCAACCACCACGGCAACCTGGCCGTGGGCGTGTCGGGCAGCGATGCCGGCACGCTCATCGCCGAGCCGCTCGACCCCGAACTCGGCCGCGTAGGCAAGGTCACGCACGTTAACACCGACTATATCGAGCGCCTGCTCGATAGCGAGTACATCCCCGTCATCGCTACCGTCGCGGCGGGGGAGGACGGCGGTTTCTTCAACATCAACGCCGATACCGCCGCCGGTGCCGTTGCGGCGGCGCTGCATGCGCATAAGGCGATCTTTTTGACCGACGTCGACGGCCTGTACAAGGACTTTAGCGATAAAGACTCACTCATCTCCAACCTAACGCTCGACGAGGTTAACGAAATGCTCTACGGCGGCGAGGTCGATAAGGGCATGATTCCCAAGCTGCGTGCGGCCGTCGATGCGCTTGCCGGCGGCGTATTTCGCGCTCACATCATCAACGGCACCACGCCGCATTCGCTGCTGCTGGAGCTGCTGACCGATGCCGGCGTCGGTACCGTGATCCATTCCACCGAGACGGCTTACGAGTTCGATACGCATCCGCATCCGCTTTCGACGTTTGCTGCGCGTCTGACCGAGAACCTCGACGAGGTCGAGAAGCTTCAGACGGTCTAACTGACTCGCAGCCGCCCCATTCCTGCACCCATAGGCCTGCGCCGTCTGGCGCCCAACGAAAGGCATCCCATGTCACTTGCAGCTCAGCAATCGCTTGAATCCCATTACGTTATGCATACCTTTGGCCGCTCTCCGGTCGAGTTTGTCGAGGGTCACGGCATGAAGCTCACCGGCGACGATGGTCGTGAGTACCTCGACTTTCTTGCCGGCATCGGCGTGTGCAGCCTAGGTCATGGTGACCCGGCCGTGCTCTCGGCGCTCGAGGCACAGACCAAAAAGCTCATGCATGTCTCCAATTACTTCTACATTGAGCAGCGCGGACAGGTCGCGGCGCTGCTGTCCAAGCTTGCTAACGACGACGTAGATGGTGCGCGCGTGCTTGCCGATGCCATTGCCGCCGGCGATGAGACCACGGCAGCTGCTCTTGGTGCCCCGGCTGCGGATGAGCAGGTTTGGGAGACCTTCTTTGCCAACTCCGGCGCTGAGGCCAACGAGGGCTCGATGAAGCTCGCGCGCCTGTATGCCAAACGTGCCGGTAACGGCGGCAACACTATCGTGTGCATGCGCGGCGGCTTCCACGGCCGTACGCTCGAGACCATTGCCGCCACCATGCAGGATTGGCTGCAGGACAGCTTCCGCCCGCTGCCGGGTGGCTTTGTGGCCTGCACGCCCAACGATATCGATGAACTGCGTGCGATCTTTAAACAGCTGGGGGGCGAAATTTGTGCCGTGATGCTCGAGCCGATTCAGGGCGAGAGCGGTGTGCACCCCATGACCGAGGAGTTTATGGCGGCAGCGCGCGACCTGGCACACGAAGTGGGCGCCGTGCTTATCGCCGACGAGGTCCAGTGCGGCATCTTCCGCTCCGGCAAGCCGTTTGCATTCCAAACCTATGGCGTGGAACCCGACATCATGAGCCTTGCCAAGGGCATTGCTGATGGCGTGCCCATGGGTGCCGTCGTGGCAAAGAAGGAGATTGCCGACGTGTTTAAGCCGGGCGACCACGGCTCGACCTTTGGCGGTAGCTGCTTGGCCATCGCGGCGTGTGCCGCGACGCTCTCCGCACTCGTGCGCGGCGATTATGCCGACCACGCTGCCAAGGTAGGCGCCTATATGGAGGCAAAGCTCGCCAAGCTGCCGAACGTGACCGAGGTGCGTGGCCGCGGCTTGATGCTCGGCTGCGATCTGGACGATACTGCGGGTGATGCACACGACGTTGTGGCCCGTGCATTGGGGGCTGGTGCCGTGATTAACGCTACGGGTGCCCATACGCTGCGTTTCCTGCCGCCGCTCGTCTGCGAGGAATCCGACGTGGACAGTCTGATCGAGATCCTGTCGGACGTTTTGGCCTAACACAGCGAAATAACTTAACTTTGACCGGGTTCCGGACTGCGGACGTGCCCTATGTGGCATGATTCAGCGGTCTGGAGCCCGTTTTGCCTTAGATTTGCTAAGGCGGGGAGACCTGCTGGTCAAAAAACATCAAATATGAGTACTGTTACCGATTTGGTAGCAGCAATTTTGGACTAATAAGGCCAGATAGCTAGTCGAAATGGCGATGAATGTACGATTTTGATCCAATTGTTAGTCCTTATAATGGACATATGTTGCGTAACTTAAGCAAATATTATCTTCTGATATGTTGTAAGCAAGGTAGCAGTACTCATTTTTGCCATTTTCTGGCCACGGCCTTTGTGACAGACGTGCTGGTGGGTTCGAATCCCATGCGCTGGGCCTGAAAAAAAGAAAGGCCTCCATCGCTGGAGGCCTGACAATTCAGTGGTGGGCGATGAGGGATGTCCGCGTGCGGCTGGCGCCGCCCGCGCCCCGCTTCGTCGCTCCGCTCTTCGCGTGCTACGCTGGAAAACGTTTCGCGTTTCCTCAGCTCCGCACCCTTGCGGGTTCGAATCCCCCTGCGATGGGCCCAAAAAAGAAAGGCCCCCATAGCTGGGAGCCTATCAAATCAGTGGTGGGCGATGAGGGATGTCGCGTGCGGCTGACGCCGCCCGCTTTCGCTTCGGGCCTGCGGCCCTCGCGTGCTGCGCTGGAAAACGCTTCGCGTTTCCTCAGCTTCGCACCCTGTCGGGTTCGAATCCCATGCGCTGGGCCCAAACAAAAACGGTCCCCTTGCGAGGACCGTTTCCAATTCAATGGTGGGCGATGAGGGATTCGAACCCCCAGCCTTGTGCGTGTAAAGCACCTGCGCTAACCGTTGCGCCAATCGCCCGTGCGGAGAGAGTATAGCAAAACAATCGCCTCATTCATCTCATATCCATTAAAGGTAACCGTCGCGTGTCGGCGCGGAGCTGATTCAGTTGAGATTGCCTGAACATTCCGCCCCTCTTTACGCCCTCGGGTATACTCAAAAGCTACTGATTCGATTTGATACCCAGCAACAGCAGAGGGGATAGTATATGTGCGGTTTTGTCGGTTTTGTCGGTGGGACGGATAACCAATCCGAGGTGCTCACCAAGATGATGGACCGCATCGTCCATCGTGGTCCCGACATGGGCGGCCAGTTTATCGACGGCCGCGTTGCCCTCGGCTTCCGCCGCTTGTCGATCCTCGACCTGACCGAGGCCGGCGCTCAGCCCATGGCCAATGAGGACGGTAGCGTCGTCATTGTCTTCAACGGCGAGATCTACAACTTCCAAGAACTCCGTTCCGAGCTCGAGGCCAAGGGCTACAAGTTCCACTGCGGCGCCGACACCGAGAGCCTCCTGCACGGCTACGAGGAGTGGGGCGAGGCAGTACTCGATCGCTTGCGCGGTATGTACGCCTTCGTCATCTGGGACAAGAAGAAGAATAAGCTTTTTGGCGCCCGCGATATCTTTGGCATCAAGCCGCTCTACTACTATCCCATGGCCGATGCGGGCGACGGCGCTCCGGGCGTGCTCTTCGGTTCCGAGATCAAGAGCTTCCTGGACTACCCGCACTTCCACAAGGCGGTCAACAAAAAGGCCCTGCGTCCGTACATGACGCTGCAGTATTCGGCAACCGAGGAGACCTTCTTCGAGGGTGTCTACAAGCTGCCGCCGGCGCATTACTTTACCGTCGATATCCCGACCGGCAAGATGAACATCGAGCGCTACTGGGATTGCGATTACTCTGCCGTCGAGAAGCCGTTCGAGGAGTACGTCGACGAGCTGGATGAGGTCGTGCACGAGAGCGTCGAGGCCCATCGCATCGCTGACGTCAAGGTCGCGTCGTTCCTCTCCGGCGGCGTCGACTCCAGCTACATCGCCGCTTGCCTCATGCCCGACAAGACCTTCTCGGTGGGCTTCGATTACAAGAATTTCAACGAGACTAACTACGCCAAGGAGCTTTCCGATAAGCTCGGCGTCGAAAACGTTCGCAAGATGATCACCGCCGACGAGTTCTTTGGCGCACTCGAGGACATTCAGTATCACATGGACGAGCCGCAGTCCAACCTGTCGTCTGTGCCGCTGTGGTTCTTGGCCGAGATGGCGCGCAAGGATGTTACCGTCGTGCTTTCGGGCGAAGGCGCCGACGAGCTCTTTGGCGGCTACGCCTACTACGAGGACACGGTTCCGGTGCGCAAGTACAAAAAGATGGTGCCACTGCCCATCCGTCGCGCGCTCGGTAACCTGGCGTTGCATATGCCGTACTTCAAGGGACATAACTTCCTGGTCAAGGGTGCCGAGATCCCCGAGAAGTCGTTCCTGGGACAGGCTCTGGTATGGCCGGAGCGCGAGGTCGACGGCGTGCTCAAGCCCGAGTACAACACCGGCGATGGCGCCTTCGAGCTTGCCGCTCCCATCTATGCGCGCGTGAAGGGTCAGCCCGAGCTGGTCAAGAAGCAGTACCTGGACATGAACATGTGGCTTCCGGGCGACATTCTGCTCAAGGCCGACAAGATGTGCATGGCGCACTCGCTGGAGCTGCGCGTGCCCTTCCTGGACCGCAAAGTCATGGAGTTCGCCGAGCACATTCCCGACCGCTACCGCATCAACGAGAACGGCAACAAACAAGTACTCCGCCACGCTGCCAACAAGTCGCTGCCCGATGAGTGGGCCACCCGTCCCAAGGTGGGCTTCCCGGTGCCGATTGTCTACTGGCTGCGCGAGCAAAAGTGGTACGACTATGTCAAGGAGTACTTCACCGCGCCGTGGGCAAGCGAGTTCTTCGATACCGACGAGCTCATGCACCTGCTCGATCTGCACTTTGCGGGCAAGGGCGATTTCCAGCGCAAGATCTATACGCCGCTCGTGTTCCTGGTGTGGTACAAGCGCTTCTTTATCGACGAGGACCAGCCCGCTGTTCAGGCTGCCTAGCCTCGGCTTACGAACGCCTGCGCGTAACGGCTCCTCCGGGAGCCGTTTTTGCGTGGGTGCGTTTCAGTTACTATAAAAACCGTCCCTGCCAAATGGCTGAGAAAGGTGAAAGATGCACCATTCGGATTCCGCGACCGTGACCACGGTCGATACGCTTGCCAAGCTTCTCGATGTGTGCGGTGAGCTGCGCGCATCAGAGCAGGTTGACGAGCGTGCCGTGACCGGCTGCTCGTTTGATTCGCGCGCGGTCTCGGCAGGTGACGTGTTCTTTTGCAAAGGCGCTGCCTTTAAGCCCGCGTTTTTGAGCATGGCGCTCGATGCGGGCGCCGTCGCATTTGTGTGCGAAGAGTCGCTGGTCGAGTCTCTGGAGCCGCTGGCGCAGGAGAGCGGTGCTGCGATGCTGGTTGTTGATAGCGTTCGCACGGCCATGGCCCTGTTGCCGCCGGAGGTCTACGACCGTCCCGACCACGACGTCAAGATCGTGGGCATCACCGGTACCAAGGGAAAGACTACGGCCGCTTTTATGCTCCAGTCGATTATCAAAGCGGCGGGCGAGTCCTGCGGCATGATCGGCTCGGTGAGTACCGACGATGGTATCGAGTGCTACGAGAGCACCAATACCACGCCAGAGGCCCCCGAGGTCTGGCGCCATATCGCCAACTGCCGTGAGTCCGGTCGCCAGTCCATGGTCATGGAGGTCTCGAGCCAGGCGCTCAAGTACCAACGCGTCGAGAATCTGCCGTTTGACGTGGCGTGCTTCCTCAACATCGGGCGTGACCACATCTCGCCGATCGAACACCCCACGTTTGAGGATTATTTTGAGAGCAAACTCAGGATCTTTGACCAGGCAAAGACCGCCGTGGTGAACCTGGGCACCGAAGAGGTTGACCGTGTGTTGGAGGCAGCGTCGACGGCCGAGCGCTTGGTGACCGTTGGCGTCGAGCATCCCGAGGCAAGCCTGTGGGCAAGCGATGTCCGCGTGGTCGGCTTTAACATTGAGTTTAACCTGCATGGCCTGTGTGCCGACGAGTCCGAGGCGGGGGAGAAGGTCCTGCTGGGCATCGCGGGCAACTTTAACGTGGAAAACGCGCTGGTCGCTATCGCCGCTGCGCACGAGATCGGCATCGGTATCGAGGCTATCAAGAAGGGCCTCTCCAAGCTTCGTGTGCCGGGCCGCATGGAGGTCGTGGAGTCGAAGGATGGCCGCGTGATTTGTGTTGTTGACTACGCTCACAACCAGCTTTCGTTCCGTTCGCTTTTCTCGTCGGTCAAGCGCGCGTTTCCCACTAGTCCAGTCATTGCAGTGTTTGGTGCTGCCGGCGGCAAGGCGCAGGAGCGCCGCGAGCAGCTTCCGCGCGAGGCCGCACCATATTCCGACCTGATGATTTTTGCCAACGAGGACCCGGCTCACGAGGACCCGATGAAGGTCTGTCGCGAGCTTGCCGAGCATGTTCCCGACGATACGCCGAACGAGATCATCCTCGACCGTGAAGCCGCTGTGCATGCGGCGTTCAAGGCGGCGCGCGAGGAGTACGTCAACCCCGATGCCCCCACCATTGTCTTGCTGCTGGCAAAGGGTGACGAGGAGCTCATGCACGTGGGCGACGAGTTCGTGCCCATCGAGAGCGACCTTTCGCTGGCCAATCGCCTGATCGATGTTACCCAGTTTGACTAATGAACCATGATGGCGGCGGCGCCCTGAGTGCGCTGTCGCCATAAGCGTGTTCCCTCAATCAAAACATGCCGTCCAAGTCCAAACCCTTCTACGTAAACGGAGTAACCATGTCCCACAACACCTTGCCGACCGTTGCCGAGCTTTCGGGCGAGATGCGCGAGCGCTTGGCCAAGGTCAAGTACGTCTTTACCGACCTGGATGCCACGATGCTCGCGCCCGGCTCGTGCGTGCTGCGCGACAACGACGGCAACCCCTCGACCAAACTCGTCGAGGCCGTCGTGGCGCTCGCTCGCGCTGGCATTCAGGTGGTTCCCACCTCGGGCCGCAACCGTACCATGATCCACGAGGACGCGCGCGTGCTCGGCCTCAACTCCTACATTGGTGAGATGGGCGGCCTGGTCATGTACGACCTCAAAGCCAACGATTGGGAGTATCTGACTGGCGACATGCCTTACGACCCCGCCTGCGGCCTTACTCCGCACCAGGTGATCGAGCAGACCGGCGTGTGCGAGAAGATTCTTGCCCGCTGGCCGCACAAGATCGAGTATCACAACGACATGTCGACCGGCTACAAGTACCGCGAGGTCACCGTCGGCATGCGCGGCGATGTGCCCGACAATGAGGTCCAGGCCATCCTGGACGAGGCCGGCTGCGGCCTGGTGTGGGCCTGTAACGGTCACCTGACGCATCTGTCCAAGCCGACGACGCTCGAGCTCGATCGCGTCGAGGACGGTCGCGCGTTTAACATCAATCCCGCCGGCCTCAACAAGGGCGTTGCCATCGCGCGCTTCTGCGAGCACCTGGGGATCGAGCGCGAGGAGACGCTCGCGCTCGGCGATTCCGAGTCCGACTTCTACATGGCCGATCACGTGGGCACGTTCTGCCTGGTCGAGAATGGCCTGACGAGCGCCGGCGCGCCCGAGTTCCTGGCTGCTTGCGAGAACGCTTTCGTTACGCGCGGCAAAATTGTCGACGGTTGGGCGGCGACGGCAGAGCTGCTGGTCGCGGCGCGTTCGTAGCGCGGCGTCGCCGCACTTGGACATGTCTTTTCGAGAGAGACTGGTGAGGTAATGTCCGATATCGAGAATCCGACAGGCGACACGCGCCCGATTGGCGTGTTCGATTCTGGTTTGGGCGGTCTGACGGTTGCGCGCGCCATCGCGACGGTGCTGCCGCACGAGTCCGTCTACTACTTCGGCGACACCAAACGCTGCCCCTACGGCACGCGCACCGAGGATGAGGTGCGCTCGTTTGCGTTGCAGGCGGGCCGTTGGCTGTCGAAGCACGACGTCAAGATTATGGTCATCGCCTGCAACACGGCGACAGCTGCGGCCTTGCGTCTGGCCCAGCAGGTGCTCGACGTTCCCGTGATCGGCGTGATCGCGCCGGGTGCCCGTGCGGCAATCAACAGCACCCGCACGCGTCGCGTGGGCGTGCTCGCCACCAACCTCACCATTCGCTCGGGCGCTTACACGCGCGCCATTCAGGACCTAGATGCCGGCGTCGACGTATACGGCTGCCCCGCCTCGAGCTTTGTCGAGGTTGTCGAACACGAGCTCGCCTCGGGTGCGCATCTGCAAGAGCAGTGGCTTGAGAACGAGGACATCTTCGATACGCCTGCCGTGCGTGCGCTGGTGGGTGCCACGGTTGAGCCACTGCGCGACCACGGTATCGATACCGTGGTGCTCGGCTGTACGCATTTTCCGCTGTTGGTGGGACCTATCCGCCATGCGCTGGGGCCTGGGGTACGCGTCGTGAGTTCCGCCGAGGAGACCACGCGCGAGCTGACCGATATCCTCACGCGCCGCGAGCAGCTGGCGGGCGTCGCCGCCGAGCCGCAGCATCGTTTTGCCACGACGGCCGATAACATTGCCGAGTTTGCGGTGGCGGGCAGCTTTATCTTTGGTCAGCCGCTCAAGAGCATTGAGCATATCGATATCGATGAGCTGAAATAGATGTAAGGCCGCCGTCAGAGCCTTCGCCACACCTTTTGCCGAAAGGATTTTTCTATGGAGTACATGCAGGTCAACCGCGCCAACGGTCGCGCCGCCAACGAGTTGCGCCCCGTTAAGCTCACCCGTGGCGTCATGAAGCACGCCCACGGCTCGTGTTTTGCCGAGTTCGGTGACACGCGCGTGTTGTGCGCCGCCACAATCGAGGAGGGCGTGCCGGGCTGGCGAAAGGGAGCTAAGGCCGGCTGGGTGACCGCGGAATACGCCATGCTGCCGGCGTCGACCGGCAAGCGCTGCAAGCGCGAGCACGCCAACCGCAAGGGTCGCTCCATGGAGATCGAGCGCCTCATTGGCCGCAGCCTGCGTACCGTCGTCAACATGAAGGCTCTCGGCGAGTACACCGTCACCGTCGACTGCGATGTGATTCAGGCCGATGGCGGCACGCGTACAGCGAGCATCACCGGCGCCTGGGTGGCGCTGCACGACGCCCTCGCCATGTGGGTCGAGGCGGGCAAGATCGAGCGCATCCCGCTTACCGGCCAGGTGGCTGCAATCTCCATGGGCGTTGTCGACGGCAATACGCTGCTTGACCTCGATTATTCCGAGGACAGCCATGCCGAAGTCGACATGAACCTCGTTGCCACCGACACCGGTGAGATGATCGAGCTCCAGGGCACTGGCGAGCAGGCGCCCTTTGACCGTAAGCGCCTCAACGCCCTGCTCGACTTGGGCGACAAAGGCATCGCCGAGCTCATCGAGCTTCAGCGCCAAGCCATCGCCTAACCTGCCAAAAAGGGACAGGTTTATTTTGGCAGGTTTTATCTGGGAAAACGTCGAAGTATAAGACTGCCGTTGATTGAGAGGGGAGAGGCGGAGGCCCTCGTCGCCCTCGGCGCGGCATTGCTATAGAGACAAGGAGACCACTCATGGCACTTGAGAAGATCGACATCGACACCCTCGACCCGGCGGCGACCATTGTCGTGGCAACGGGCAACGCCCATAAGCTCACCGAGATCGAGGCCATTTTAGGCAAGGTCATGCCCGAGGTTCGCTTTGTGGCGCTCGGCCAGCTGGGCGATTTTGAGGACCCCGAGGAAAACGGCACGACGTTTTTGGAGAACGCCATCATCAAGGCGCAGGCTGCCGTCGAAGAGACGGGGCTCATGGCCATCGCCGACGATTCTGGCTTGGTCGTCGACGCGCTTGACGGCGAGCCGGGCGTGTATAGCGCGCGCTATGCGGGCGTGCACGGAGACGATGCCGCCAACAACGCCAAGCTTCTCGTTAACCTGGAAGGCGTGGCGGACGAGGACCGCACCGCGCGCTTTATGAGCGTCGTTGCGCTTATCGACACGGATGGTCTGGTCACCTATGGCGAGGGCGCCTGCGAGGGCGTTATCGCACACGAGGGCCGCGGCGATCACGGCTTTGGCTATGACCCGCTGTTCCTGCCGGTCGACACGCCGGGCAAGACCATGGCCGAGCTGACGGCGGACGAGAAGAACGCCATCAGCCATCGTTTCCACGCGCTCGAGCATCTGTCCGCCAAACTGACGGGCGAGGAGTAGGCCGTGCGTGCGGTGGTGCAGCGCGTACTCAACGCCGGCGTGACGGTCGACGGCGAGTGCGTGGGCAAAATTGGGCGCGGCTATCTGGTGCTGCTGGGCGTGGGCCACGGCGACACGCGCGCCGAGGCCGATAAGCTGTGGGGCAAGCTCCGCGGCTTGCGCATTAACGAGGACGAGAACGGCAAGACCAACCTGGCACTTGCCGATGTCGACGGCGAGGTTCTCGTAGTGTCGCAGTTCACGCTGTTCGCCGATTGCCGTCACGGCCGCCGCCCATCGTTTACGGATGCCGGCGCCCCCGATGTCGCCAACGAGCTCTACGAGTACTTCCTGACGCTCGTTCGTCAAGATGTCGAACACGTGGCGCATGGCATCTTTGGCGCCGATATGAAAGTCGACCTCGTCAACGACGGCCCATTCACCATCGTCCTCGATACCGACAATCTGTAAGTAGCCAAATTAGCTACTTGCGCGTGGTCGCAACAGGGTGCTATAGTATTAGAGTTTTGTCTATCTTAGGGGTATTATCCCCTTTTTGAATTGCACCTTCTGGAGGCCCTGTTCATGGAAGAGATGGAAGTCAATCACGTCGACGACATCCACGAGAAGCTGACCGATATGGTGGGCGATCGCGTCAAGGTGAAGGCCAACATGGGCCGCACCCGCGTCGTCGAGCGCATGGGCACCATCAAGAGCGTCCACCCCGCCGTCTTTATCGTCGAGGTTGACGAACGTCGCGGCCGCAAGTCGCGTCAGTCCTACCAGTATATCGATGTCCTCACCGGGCAGGTCGAGCTGTTCGACCCCGAGAGCGGTGAGCACATTTTTACCCCGCTCGGCAATCAGCTCGAGGAGCACTAACGGTGACCGATCGGTCCCTGACTCTTTCCGCGCCGGCAAAGATTAACCTCTACCTGGGGGTTCATACCGAGCGCGATGACCGCGGCTACCACAGGGTCGATTCCCTGATGGCAGCCGTCGGTCTTTCCGATTCCGTGACGGTCGCGCCGGCGCAGGCGCTGACCGTCCAGACGGTTCCGGCATCAGATTTTCCCATGCAAAAGAATACGGCGTATCGGGCTGCGGTTGCTATGGCCGAGCATTATGGTTGCGAGGCAAACATCTGCGTGACGATTGAGAAGCGCATTCCATTGTGCGCCGGCTTGGGCGGCCCCTCGACGGACGCGGCCGCGGTCATTGTCGCCTTGGCGGAGCTCTGGGGAATTGATCGCACCGACCCCGCGCTCGACGACATTGCGCGGGGTATTGGTGCTGACGTCCCGTTCTTTTTGCACGCGAGCCTTGCGTTCTACGTAGGTGGGGGAGACGTGCTGGCAACTGAGTATCCCGCGCTGCCCGCAACGCCCGTCGTGTTGGTCAAGCCGCGCGAGGCAAGCGTTTCAACAATTGAAGCCTATCGACGTTTTGACGAGGCTCCGGTGCCTGCAGACAAGCCCGGCGCGATAGCTTCTGCCTTGCATGCTGGTGATGCCGAGACGGCATATGCGCTCATCCATAACAACCTAGGTGTCATTTCCGCACAGATGGAGCCGCAGATTCAAATGGTTCTCGATTGGCTGCGTAAACAGGACGGCACCGTTGCTGTAGATGTGTGCGGATCGGGTGCCTGCTCATTTGCCATTTGCGACACCGCCGCCACGGCCGAAAGGCTTGCCGACGCTGCCCTGCAAAACGGCTGGTGGTCCTGCGCGACGGAGCTCATTCCCAACACGGTTCGCATCGAAGTGCCAAAGAAGTAAAAATTTCTCTAGCACACGACGGAAATCTTTGTTACTATAGTCGAGCTAACGGGTTGTGGCTCAGTTTGGTAGAGCACTGCGTTCGGGACGCAGGGGTCGCTGGTTCAAATCCAGTCAACCCGACCAGAGCATGAGGAGGGACCGCTTCTTGCGGTCCCTTTTTTTAGCTATTGTTGTGATACCGCGATACCCGCGGTATACTCATTCGAGCTTGTCTCGCTGTATTGTGGAGGTCTACATGTTTGGACTGAGGGCTCCTGAGCTCATCATTATTCTCGTCGTTGTCCTGATTATCTTCGGGCCCAAGAACCTGCCGAAGCTCGGCAAGTCCCTCGGCTCTACCGTCAAGAATATCCGCGAGGGTATGGAGGGCGACGATAAGGCCGAGACCAAGCAGGCCGAGGAGGTCGTGGTCGAGCAGTCCGAGGAGGACAAGGAGATCGCTGAGCTCGAGGCCAAGCTCGCTGCTGCCAAGAAGAAGCAGGCAGAGGACAGCGACGCGGACGCAGAGTAGTCCCATCCCTTTGGGGTGAGCACCTGACCGGCTTGCCCGCAGGCTAGCCGGTCTTTTTCGTTTTGTTGACAGTTGATCGTTACATCATAGTTGGGGAGATATCCGTATGGACGCAAGCCAGATCGTACTGACCGCTGAGGGCCGCCAGAAGCTCGTCGAGGAGCTCGCTTGGCGTGAGGGCGATTACGCCAAGGAGATCGTCGAGGACATCAAGGAAGCCCGCGCGTTCGGTGACCTTTCGGAGAACTCCGAGTACGATGCCGCCAAGGACAAGCAGGCCCAGAATGCTGCTCGCATTGCCGAGATTCAGGCCATCCTCGCCAACGCTCAGGTTGCTGCCACCACGGGCGATCTGACCGTCTCCATCGGTTCCACCGTTTCTCTGATCGATCCCAACGGTGAGGTCATGGAAGTCACGCTCGTCGGTACCACCGAGACCAACTCGCTCGAGCACAAGATCTCTAACGAGTCTCCGGTCGGTCACGCCATCATCGGTCACGGCGAGGGCGACTCCGTTGAGGTCGTTACGCCTTCTGGCAAGACCCGCGTCTACACCATCGCCAAGATCGCACGCTAGACCACGGTCCCGCGTAAAGGTATGTTTTCGCTCCCTGGGACCGAATCCTGGGGAGCGTTTTAGTTTGAGGAGCTAACTTATGGCAGAGAACCAGAACGTCGCCGATCAGGCCTCGACGCTCAACGACGAGCGCGCCACGCGTCTGGCAAAGCGCGCCGCCCTGTTCGAGGCGGGCCAGAACCCCTATCCCGAGCACTCCGAGATCGAGGACTATGTCGTCGACATTGAGGCCAAATATGCCGATCTTGCCGATGGCGAGGATACTGAGGACGTCGTGAAGATCGGCGGCCGCGTGGTCGCCAAGCGTGGCCAGGGCAAGATCATGTTTATCGTCGTGCGCGACGCTACCGCCGAGATTCAGCTATTCTGCCGCATCAACGACATGGACGAGGCAGCTTGGAATACGCTCAAGGCTCTCGACCTTGGTGACATCCTGGGCGTGACCGGCGTGGTCGTGCGCACCAAGCGCGGCCAGCTCTCCGTCGCCCCCAAGAGCGCGACCCTGCTCTCCAAGGCCGTTCGTCCGTTGCCCGAGAAGTTCCACGGTCTTTCCGATAAGGAGACCCGTTATCGTCAACGCTATGTCGACCTGATTGCCAACGACGATGTTCGCGAGACCTTCCGCAAGCGCTCGCAGATTCTCTCCACCTTCCGCCGCTTCATGGAATCTGACGGCTACATGGAGGTCGAGACCCCCATCCTGCAGACCATTCAGGGCGGCGCTACGGCCAAGCCGTTCATTACGCACTTCAACGCGCTCGATCAGGAGTGCTACCTGCGCATTGCTACCGAGCTGCACCTCAAGCGCTGCATCGTCGGTGGCTTTGAGCGCGTCTTCGAGATCGGCCGCATCTTCCGCAACGAGGGTATGGACCTCACCCACAACCCCGAGTTCACCACGATGGAGGCCTATCGTGCCTTCTCCGACCTCGAGGGCATGAAGGCACTCGCCCAGGGCGTCATCAAGGCTGCCAACAAGGCTATCGGCAATCCCGAGGTCATCGAGTATCAGGGCCAGACCATCGATCTGTCCGGTGAGTGGGCAAGCCGTCCCATGACCGACATCGTCTCGGACGTGCTCGGCAAGCAGGTCACCATCGACACGCCGGTCGAGGAGCTTGCCGCCGCCGCACGCGAGAAGGGCCTGGAGATTAAGCCCGAGTGGACTGCTGGCAAGATCATCGCCGAGATTTACGATGGGCTGGGCGAGGACACCATCGTCAACCCGACCTTCGTATGCGATTACCCCATCGAGGTCAGCCCGCTTGCCAAGCGTTTTGAGGACGATCCGCGCCTGACGCACCGCTTTGAGCTGGTCATCGCCGGCCACGAGTACGCCAACGCATTCTCCGAGCTCAATGACCCGGTCGACCAGGCCGAGCGCTTTGCTGCCCAGATGGCCGAGAAGGCCGGCGGCGACGACGAGGCTATGGAGTACGACGAGGACTACGTGCGCGCCCTCGAGTACGGTATGCCTCCCGCGGGCGGCATCGGCATCGGCATCGACCGCGTGGTCATGCTGCTCACCAACCAGGCTTCCATTCGCGACGTCCTGCTGTTCCCGCACATGAAGCCCGAGAAGGGTTTCCAGTCCGGTGCCGCCGCTGCCAAGGCTGCCGAGGCCGGCAACGCCACAAGCCCGTTCGTCAAGCCGCTCAAGCCCACGCTCGATTACTCCAAGATCGCCGTTGAGCCGCTGTTCGAGGAGTTCGTCGACTTTGATACCTTCTCCAAGAGCGATTTCCGCGCTGTGAAGGTCAAGGCATGCGAGGCCGTCAAGAAGTCCAAGAAGCTGCTGAACTTTACGCTCGACGACGGCACCGGCACCGACCGCACCATCCTCTCCGGCATCCATGGCTACTATGAGCCCGAGGACCTGGTCGGCAAGACCTTGCTCGCCATCACCAATCTGCCCCCGCGCAAGATGATGGGTATTCCCAGCTGCGGTATGCTGATCAGCGCCATCCACGAGGAGGAGGGCGAGGAGCGCCTCAACCTGATCCAGCTCGACGCTTCCATCCCCGCCGGCGCAAAGATGTACTAGGGGGTTACGGCGTTTTACCAAACGCCGTAACCGCTCGACGCTGCAAGCCCGCCAGAGCGGCAATCTGCCTTTCAACTTCGGCGGCATGACCAAAAGGTCAATGCCGCCTCGTTTCAAGGCACCTTGCTCGCTCTGGCGGGCTTTCGCTGTCCGTCCTCTACCTGCGGCGTTGCCCTAGTTGGCACTTAGGGACGTTCCTTTTCTGCCGGCGCTTTGATCCCTTGGGGACGGAGGAAAAGGGATCATTACTTTGCACCAAATACACGAGAGTGGTCCATCGATGAATCGACGTTTGTGCACATGGCTGGCGCGGCAGTCGTCTCTTTTATGTTTCCTTTAGCCGTCGCTGCCTAGGATGGGAGTTAGTCGGCAGGAAGGGAGCGTCTATATGGACGACGCGAGCGAGCGTGCAATCGAAGAGGACATGCTCGATCAGTTCAACTACTTTGATGATGAGGACGAGGAGCTGATCGATCGTCGCGAGCCGGCGTCGCTCGATGCCTTCGACCTTGTTGGTGAAGAGCCCGACGAGGACGAGGTCGAATCAGCAGAGCCCCCACAGTCTTCGCGCCTGGACTCGCTGCTTTCGAGAGTCCCTATGCACCACGGCGCTCGTGCCGGCGCACTCCATATGAAAACTGACTGGCACCAGATCGTGACGGCAGGCGATGAACTTGCCGTCGATGCGCCGCTCACCGATAAGTCATCCATTATCTGCCGCACCGGCATGCTCATGCTGGCAAGCGGAACAGGTGCCTGGCGCGTGCGCGATACCATGAATCGTGTTGCTGCCGTACTCGGCGTCACGATTCACGTCGACCTGAGTCTCCTATCGTTTGAGTGCACCTGCATCGAAGATGGCCACTGCTTTAACGAGGTTGTCAGCCTACCCACAACGGGGGTCAATACTCATCGCATTTGGATGATGGAGAGCTTCCTAAAGGAAATCGAGATTTACGGACGCCGGTTTACCGTGCACGAGTACCACGAGATGCTCAAGACCGTTGAGAGCTCAAAGCCCGATTACGCTCCCTGGCAACAGGGCCTTGCGGCAGCCTGTGCTTGCGGTGCCTTCGTCTTTTTGCTCGGCGGCGGCCCTATCGAGATGGCCTGTGCATTTGTGGGCGCTGGTGTCGGCAACTTTGCGCGCTCCCATATTCTCAAGCAGGGCCTTGGCCAGTTTAGCGCGCTGACGATCGGCGTTGCACTCGCTTGCGTCTCGTATCTGCTGGCATTGCTTGGCCTTGGCCAGGTCATACCGGGGGCAATGTCGCACCAAGAAGGCTATATCGGCGCCATGCTCTTTGTGATTCCCGGCTTTCCCCTCATTACGGCAGGCCTCGACATCGCTAAGCTCGACATGCGAAGCGGTATCGAGCGTCTTTCGTATGCTGTATCGATTATTGTGATGGCGACCCTCGTAGGTTGGATGGTTGCCGAGTGTGTGGGACTGGCGCCGGATGACTTTGCCCCGCTTGGTCTTTCGCCGCTGGCTCTTACGCTCTTGCGCATGCTGATGAGCTTTATCGGCGTATTTGGCTTCTCGGTTATGTTCAACAGTCCGGTAAAGATGGCAGCGGCGGCAGGGCTTATCGGCGCCGTGTCCAATACCTTGCGCCTTACGCTCGTCGATGCGCCGACGCTGTTTCCCTTCCTGGGCCTGAGCGTGGGTATGCCTCCCGAGGCGGCAGCGTTTATCGGCGCGCTGGTATCGGGACTGCTCGCGAGCTTAGCCGAAATCAAGCTCACTTACCCACGCATCGCCCTCACGGTGCCGTCGATTGTCATTATGGTGCCGGGCTTGTATCTGTATCGCTCGATGTATTACATGTGCACCTTCGACACGGTCAATATGCTCGGCTGGTTTGTGCGTGCAGTGCTCATCGTGGCGTTTTTGCCCGTTGGTCTGGGTGTGGCACGTACACTCACCGACCCTCGCTGGCGCCATACCAGCTAATTGGTGCAAGGGGAACAGGTTGCTTTGCACCAAATGAGATGCGGTGAAATAGGGACTGAATTGCTGTTTAAAGGGTCAAAACAGTCCGTATTCCACCGCAACTTATGGGGTCGGGGATTATTGGTGCCCTGCATCTTCATAAACTCAACGCTTACGAAGCGCGTGCCGTTCGTGTTAGGGTAGTTCCATCACATAAGTAGTCGCAGACGCACGTATCACGGGCGGGCGAGATGAAGTCCCAACAGCTCCATCTTGCCCGCTCGTTTTTGTTGCGTGGTGCCGCGGCGTAACACAGAAAGGACCATGCCCTTTATGCCTATCAACAAACGAGAGAGCCTGCTGTTCACCTTTATCATGTGCTTTTGCATGGTGCTCTGGATGAGCATCTACAACGTTGCCCTGCAGCATGGGGCCATCAACGGCGAGGTTGTTGCCGCCGCGTGGCTCGGCTTCCCCGTTGCCTACGTTTTTGCTATGTGCTGCGACTGGTTTGTTGCCAGCCCCCTTGCCAAGGGTTTCGCTTTTAAATTCCTGGTCACGCCGGGTAAGAGCTCACCGCTTGCCATGACGCTTGCCGTCAGCTCCTGCATGGTCGTTCCCATGGTCATCATCATGTCGCTCTACGGCGCGTGCGAAGGCCTGTTCCATTTGCCCGGCGGCCCGCTTGCCAATTTGCAGGCCCTGCCGATGATGTGGCTCGTCAACATTCCGCGCAACTTTATCATGGCCCTGCCCTGGAACCTGCTGGTGGCTGGTCCGGTTGCTCGCTTTGTCTTCCGCCGCGCCTTCCCCATGGGTACGGTCTTTGCCGAGCCACACATGGAGCTCGTGCACATGCCGGGTGCTCCCACTGCTGATGCCTTCAATGACGTTGCCGAGAGCATGGACGCCGAGCCTGCCTGCTAGGCAACAGCCTCTAACCTAGAGCGTCCGCCGCACCCGGCGATTCCTTTTTTGTAGACGTTGTCGTATAGCTGCATGCGGAAAAGGCTCCAACGGTTAACATATACTCCATATGGGTAAAGAGACCAAAGCGCCGCCACGGGTGGCGCTTTGCGTTTGAAAAACTAGCTCGTCTAAGAGGAACTAGCATGTTAGACCGTTTTACCGATCGCGCGCGCAAGGTCATGTCCATGGCCAAGCAAGAGGCGCTCGATCTTCATTCAAATAAGGTGGGTACCGAGCATCTGCTGCTCGCGCTCGCCAAGGAGGACGAGGGCATTGCCGCCGAGGCGCTGCGCTCGCTCGATATCGCCTACGACGACATCATGGACACACTCAAAGAGGTCCAGACTACCGTTCCCGAGCCCAGCGAGGAGACCGAGGCCGCTAAGCTCGCCTTCACGCCGCTCGTCATCAGCGTGATGGAGCGCTCTTTCCGCGTGGCACGCGAGAACAACCAGACCTATGTGTCGACCGAGCACCTGCTCATCGGTATCGTCGAAGAGGGCAACGGCATGGCCATGGACATCCTCATGCGCCTGGGTGTGTCGTCCGCTTCCATAAAAAAAGCCATCGAGAAGCTTACCGCCAAGGATCAGGACAAGAAGCGTCCGCTCGCCGGCGCCGGTGCCGGGCGTCCCGGTGCGGGCCTGCCGTTCTTTAGCGGTTCGGACGCCTCGCAGCAAAAGGGGGGCGGCACCGATACACTCAAGCAGTTCGCCACCAACCTTACGCAGAAAGCACGCGATGGCGAGCTCGACCCCGTGATCGGTCGCGAAAAGGAAGTCCAGCGCATGATGGAGATCCTTTCGCGCCGCACCAAGAACAACCCGCTTATCTTGGGTGACCCCGGTGTGGGCAAGACGGCCATCGTCGAGGGCCTGGCGCAGCAGATCGCTGCCGGCAACGTGCCTGAGAACCTCATGAACCAGAATATTTGGACGCTCGACCTGCCGGGTCTTGTCGCGGGCGCCAAGTATCGCGGCGAGTTTGAGGAGCGCCTCAAGAACGTGATACAGGAGGCAACCGAGGCCGACGACGTCATCCTGTTTATCGACGAGATGCACACCATCATCGGTGCCGGTTCTGCCGAGGGTTCCATCGATGCAAGCTCCATGCTCAAGCCCGTGCTCGCGCGCGGCGCCTTCCAGATCATCGGTGCCACGACGGCAGAGGAGTTCCGCAAGTACCTCACCAAGGATCCGGCCTTTGAGCGTCGCTTCCAGACCATCGATGTCGAGGAGCCGAGCGTCGAGGACACGGTCAAGATCCTGACCGCGCTCAAGCCGCGCTACGAGGAGCACCACCATGTGCGTTACACACAGGGTGCTATCGAGGCCGCCGCGAACCTCTCCAACCGCTACATTCAGGACCGCTTCCTGCCCGATAAGGCCATCGACCTCATCGACGAGGCCGGTGCCCGCGCCCGCATTGCCGCCAATCGCGCGCCCGAGCCGGTGCGCGAGGCCGAGCATCGCGTCGAGGAGCTCAAGGCTGCCGCACAGGAGGCCACCGAGAGCGACGACATGAACAAGGCTGCCGAGATCACTGAGCAGCAAAAGGCTGCCGAGATTGAGCTTGCCGAGGCCAAGGCTGCCTGGACGGCCGAGCTCGACGCGAGCCCGCTCACTATTGACGTGAGCCAGATCGCCGATATCGTGTCCGTGACCTCGGGCGTGCCGGTGTCCTCGCTTACCGAGAGCGAGAGCCGTCGCCTGCTACAGGCCGAAAGCGTGCTCAAGACCCGCATTATCGGCCAGGACGAGGCCGTCGAGGCCGTGGCCAAGGCAGTGCGCCGCAGTCGCTCGCCGCTCAAGGACCCGCGTCGCCCCGGCGGCAGCTTTATCTTCCTGGGCCCCACCGGCACGGGCAAGACCGAGCTCGCCAAGACGCTCGCCGAGTACCTCTTTGGCAGCAAGGACGCGCTCATCAGCTTCGACATGTCGGAGTTCGGCAGCGAGTTCGAGGTCTCCAAGCTTATCGGTAGCCCCCCGGGCTACGTTGGCCATGACGAGGGCGGTCAGCTCACCAAGGCCGTTCGTCGTCACCCGTACTCGGTCGTGCTGTTCGACGAGATCGAGAAGGCGCACCCCGATATCTTCAACATTCTGCTGCAGGTGCTGGAGGAGGGCCGCCTGACCGATAGCCAGGGCAAGACGGTCGACTTCCGTAATACCGTGATCATCATGACGTCCAACGTGGGCGCCCGCGAGATTGCGCAGGATGCGAGCGTTGGCTTCGGCACCACCGGCGAGCAGGGCCTTACGTCGAGTGAGATCCGCGGCCGTGCGATGGGCGAGCTCAAGCGCCTGTTCCGCCCCGAGCTGCTCAACCGTATTGATGACATCGTGGTGTTCCAGAAGCTTTCGGGTGAGAACCTGACCAAGATCGCGCACCTGCTGGTGGACGACCTACGTCAGCGCCTGATTGCCAACGGCATGAACATCAAGCTCACCGATGCGGCCTACGACAAAATCGTGGCCGAGGGCACTGACCTCACCAATGGCGCGCGTCCTCTGCGTCGTGCCATCCAAAAGCTCATCGAGGATCCGCTGTCCGAGGAGCTGCTGGCCGGCGAGTGGGGCGAGGGCGATACCGTCCTGTGCGACGTGGCCGATGGCAAGTTTGTCTTTAGCCACGGCACGGGCGAGATCCCGGCACCGCGTCCGGCGGGCACGCTCGGTGGCGATACCGCTCCGGCGGCGCCGCACACTGGCAGCGCTGCGCCCGTCAGCGGCGGCGTGACCTCGGGCCCCGGCGGAATGATGCAAGCCGGTTCCGGCGCGCTGTAGGTTGTGGCGACAATTTGATACGTGTAATCGAGGCGTTCTGGCAAGGGCGCCTCGATTTGTAGAGCTGCGAAGTTGTGGCCGTTACGCTATGCGGTTCGCCGTTAGCCGATGATGCGAGAGCGCTCGGCGTATTCGACTGGTTTATGCAAACAAAGTCTGGGAATATACAAGGCGCATGTCTTATTGTCTAACCAGTTGCGCCAAGGAGGCACCATGGACTACAAGATTACCGGCTACGAGCCCGCCCAGCTGTTCCATTTCTTTGAGGAGGTCAGCGCGATCCCCCGTGGGTCTGGCAACGAGAAGGGCATCAGCGATTTCCTGGTTGCGTTTGCCAAGGAGCGCGGCCTCGATGTGTATCAGGACGAGGTCTACAACGTCATCATTCGCAAGCCCGCATCTGCCGGTGCCGAGAATGCCTCGACCGTGATGCTGCAGGGCCACATCGATATGGTGTGCGACAAGTTGGGCTCCGTTGAGCACGACTTTACGACCGATGGTATCGACCTGGTCGTCAAGGACGGCGTCCTCACCGCTAACGGCACCACTCTGGGCGCCGACAACGGTATCGCCGTCGCGCTTATGCTTACCGTGCTCAACGATGATTCGATTGTCCATCCGGCCCTCGAGTGCGTATTCACCACCGACGAGGAGACTGGCCTGGTCGGCGCCGAGACACTCGACAAGTCCCAGATTAGCGCCCGCACCATGATTAACCTTGACTCCGAGGAAGAGGGCGTTGCTACCGTCAGCTGCGCCGGCGGCGTCGTCGTTACCTACACCTGCCCGATCGCGCGCGAGCACAAGACCGGTAGCGCCCTCACGCTCGACATCTCCGGCCTGCTGGGCGGTCACTCCGGCAGCGATATCAACCTGGAGCGCGGCAACGGCAACCTCATCATGGCCCGCATCATCGATCGTCTGATGGTTGCCGGCGAGCCCGCCATCGTCAGCTTCAACGGCGGCACCAAGGACAACGCCATCAACCGTGAGTGCAAGGCCGTTCTGGTCTATGCCGATCATGCTGCGGCCGAAGCCGCGGCTCAGGTCGCCAAGGGCATCATCGCCGACGTCACTGCCGAGCTCGAGGTCTTCGACCCCGGCTTTACCTGCACCGTCGAGATTGCCGACGACGCCGAGGTCGAGGCCATGGATCAGAAGTCCGCGCTTGCCCTCATCCGCGCCCTGCGTCTTGCTCCTAACGGCGTGATTCGCCGCAACGTCGCCACCGACGGCTCCGTCGAGGTTTCCTCCAATATCGGTGTGGTTGCCACTTCTGACGACGAGGTCAAGATCATGCTGTCTCCGCGCTCCTCGATCACCTCGCTGCAGAACGAGTTCAAGGACCGCCTGCAGACGCTGGCCGATGTCCTGGGCTTCGACGCCAAGTTCGAGTTCGAGTATCCCGGCTGGAGCTATGCCGAGCATTCGCCAGTCCGCGACGTCTTTGTCGAGAGCTATCGCGAGCTCTTTGGCTCCGAGCTGCGCATCGAGTCCATTCACGCCGGCCTTGAGTGCGGCCTGTTTGCCGAGGCCCTGCACGGCCTGGACGCCATCGCCGTGGGCCCGACGCTCTCCGATGTCCACACCCCGGACGAGAGCATGGAGCTCGCTTCTGCCGAGCGCTTCTACGAGCTGCTCATCGACGTTCTCAAGCGCCTTGCTGCGTAAAGGTCGCCTTGACTAAGCCGCTCTAAAACGGCTGGCTATGAAAACGGCCGCCTGACGTAATGCCGGGCGGCCGTTATTCGTTACAGCGCCAAAATCCCCAGATGCTCAAGCAAGATCTTAAGCCCGATGAGGATGAGCACGACGCCGCCCACGATGGTGGCGGGTTTTTCGTAGCGCGCGCCAAAGGTGTGGCCGATCGCTACGCCGGCGACGGAGAAGATAAACGTTGTGACGCCGATAAGCGATACGGCGGGAACGATGTCGACCGAGAGCGCGGCAAATGAGATGCCAACGGCTAGGGCGTCGATTGAGGTGGCGATGGCGAGGATCATGTACTCGCCCAGGTCAATCTTTTCGGCATCCTTGCCGTCGCCTTCATCCTCGTCCTCGGTAAAGGCTTCCCACAGCATTTTGCCGCCGATAAAGGCCAAAAGGATAAAGGCAATCCAGTGGTCGATGGGGCCGATGATACCCATAAACTGGCTGCCAAGCGCCCATCCGATCACGGGCATGCCGGCCTGGAAGCCGCCAAAGAACAGGCCGAGCACCACGGCGACCTTAAGGTTGATCTTCTTCATGCCAAGGCCCTTGCAGATGGAAACGGCAAAGGCGTCCATCGAAAGGCCAATGGCGAGCAACACGAGCTCTACGAGTCCCATAGTCTGGCTCCCTCTCTGCGGGCAGGCCCGCGTGTACCTCTTGGGGGAGCAACAAAAAGACTAACCTTGGCACATGGTTGATTGGGTAGTCAAAAGAGCCCGTCCCAAATTAGCTATCTTAGCGGTGTTCGCTCATTCTGTAAGCATCGGATTTCGCAAGCGCCGCAGGGACAAACCGTGAGAAACTATTTAGCGTTTATGGAGCGTATACGATGGGAGCGATGCCTTGGATAAGAACGAGCTGCAAAAGCGTATGGAACAGGCCATCCGCCTGACGGCACCTGGTCAGCCGATCCGCACTGCCCTCGACATGATCATCGCCGGTCACCTGGGCGCCCTTATCTGCGTTGGCGACACCGAAAACGTGCTCGCTGCCGGTAATGACGGCTTTCCGCTCAACATTTCGTTCACCTCGAACCGTCTGTTCGAGCTCTCCAAGATGGATGGCGCCATCGTTATCGACGGCGACCTCACCCAGATTCTGCGCGCCAATTTCCATCTCAATCCCGATCCCTCGCTCGCCACGAGCGAGACGGGTATGCGTCATCGCACCGCCGCTCGCATGTCGGTGCTCACCGATGCCATTGTGATCTCGGTCTCGGCCCGTCGTGCCGTCGTCAACGTGTACGTTCACGGCAAGAGCTACGAGATCCAGCCCGTCACCACTATCATGAGCTCGGTCAACCAGCTCGTCGCCACGCTCCAGACTACCCGTCAGTCGCTCGACCGCTCCCTGCTGCGCCTGACGGCCCTCGAGCTCGACGACTACGTTACGCTCGCCGACATTACCGGTATTTTCTCGAGCTTCGAGATCATGCAGCAGGCAAAGACCGAGCTTAAGGATTGCATCGTCAAGTTGGGCAACCAGGGCAAGCTCGTGCAGATGCAGCTCGAGCAGCTCGCGGGCTCCAGCATGGATACCGAGTATGACCTGATGATCCGCGACTACGCAAGTGATTCTTCCGAGGCTAATGCCGAGAAGATTCGCGCCAACCTGAGCCGTATGACACCTAAGGACCTGTCCGACCCACAGCATGTGGCGGCAGTTCTGGGTTACGACGACCTGGACGAGGACTCCGTCATGACACCGCTGGGCCTGCGTACGCTTTCGCGCGTGTCCGTCGTGCGCGACGGCGTGGCCGAGAAAATCGTCGACGAGTACGGCTCGTTGCAGGAGCTCATGGACGACATCAGCGAGGACCCGGAGCGCTTGGGCGACTTTGGCGTTAACAACCCTGCCATTCTTGCGGACTCCCTGTACCGCATGAAGGGCACCAAACAGGGGAACGCATAATGGCGCCCGTATGCGCCGTGGTCGTTGCCGGTGGCAGCGGCCAGCGCTTTGGTAACCCCGGTGGCAAGCAGCTCGTCAATGTAGCGGGTCGTCCGCTTATGAGCTGGTCCATCCGCGCATTTGATCGGAGCGATAAGGTCGGCCACATCGTCGTGGTTTGCCCCGCCGAGCGTCGTGCCGAGATGCGCCGCCTGGCCATCGATCCGTTTGACTATGACACGCCCATCAGTTTTGCCGATGCCGGCGATACCCGCCAGGATTCCACCCGTGCCGGCGTGCATGCGGTTCCGGCGGGTTTCGAATATGTCGCCATCCACGACGGCGCCCGTCCGCTCATCACGACCGAGGCCATCGATCATGCGATCGACGTGCTTGTGGGCGACCGCTCGCTCGACGGTGTCGTGTGCGGTCAGCCCGCGATCGACACGCTCAAGATCGTCGACGGTGATAATATCGTGGAGACGCCGCCGCGTGAACTCTATTGGGCTGCACAGACGCCGCAGATCTTTGGCGTCGACGCTATGAAGCGCGCTCACGCCGCTGCTATCGCCGAGGGCTTTATCGGTACCGACGATTCTTCGCTGGTCGAGCGCATGGGCGGGCGCGTTCGCTGCGTCCAGAGCCCGCGCGATAACCTTAAGGTGACGGTGCCCGAGGACCTGCGTCCCGTAACCGCGATTCTGCTCGGTCGCATGGCCGAGGGAGAGGACCTTCCCCATGTTCAGTAACCTGCGCATTGGCCACGGCTACGACGTCCACCGTTTGGTGGAGGGGCGTCGATGTATCATCGGCGGGGTCGACATCCCCTACGAGCGCGGCCTGCTGGGCCACTCGGATGCCGATGTGCTCGCGCATGCCTTGGCCGACGCCATTCTGGGCGCCTGCCGCGGAGGAGACATCGGCAAGCTATTCCCCGACACCGATCCCGCCTACGAGGGTGCCGATTCGATGGTGCTGCTCGCTCGCGTGATGGACTATGCGCGCGAGCTGGGCTTTGAGTTTGTCGATGCCGATTGCACCATTGCCTGTCAGCAACCCAAGATCACCCCGCACCGCGATGCCATGCGCGCCAACCTTGCCCATGCCCTGGGCGTTGACGTGGAAAACGTGGGCGTCGCCGCCACTACGACCGAAAAGCTCGGTTGGGAAGGTCAGGGCGAGGGAATCGGTGCCTGGGCCGTCTGCCTGCTACAGAAAACCGTTAAGGAGTAACGAATGCGTATCTACAACAGCGCTACCCATAAAAAGGAAGAGTTCCAGCCCATCGAGTCCGGCAAGGTCCGCATGTACGTGTGCGGCCCCACGGTCTACGACAACATCCACATCGGCAATGCCCGCACGTTCATCAGCTTTGACGTGATTCGTCGCTGGCTCATCGCGAGCGGCTACGAGGTCACGTTCGCCCAGAACCTCACCGATGTCGATGACAAGATCATCAAGCGCGCCAACGAGCAGGGCCGTACGGCCGCCGAGGTCGCGACGGAGTTCTCCGACAAGTTCATCGGCGTTATGCGCGCTGCCAACGTGCTCGATCCCGATGTGCGTCCCCGCGCCACCAAAGAGATCGGTCCCATGATCGCCATGATCAAGACGCTTATCGAGCAGGGCCACGCTTACGCAGCCGATAACGGCGACGTGTACTTTGCCGTGCGCAGCGATCCCAACTATGGTCAGGTCTCGGGCCGCAACATCGACGACCTTATGGTTGGCGCGCGCATCGAGGAGAACGAGGACAAGAACGACCCGCTCGACTTTGCCCTGTGGAAGGCCGCCAAACCCGGCGAGCCCAGCTGGCCGAGCCCCTGGGGCGAGGGCCGTCCCGGCTGGCACACCGAGTGCGCCGCCATGGTGCACCGCTACCTGGGCACCCCGATCGACATCCACGGCGGTGGCTCCGACCTTGCCTTCCCGCATCACGAAAACGAGTGCGCCCAGGCTACCTGCGCCTGGCACCAGGGCTTCTCCAACACCTGGATGCACACGGGCATGCTGCTGGTCGACGGCGAGAAGATGTCCAAGTCGCTCGGTAACTTCTTTACGCTGGCCGAGGTGCTCGAGCAGCACTCTGCCGCGGCTCTGCGCTTGCTGATGCTGCAGACGAGCTATCGCTCACCGCTCGACTTTTCTTGGGAGCGCCTGGAGGGTGCCGAGAACTCGCTCACGCGTATCGCCGGCACGGTCGAGAACCTGCGCTGGGCCGCGAACCATGCGACGGCCGATGCCGATGAGGCAGCATCCGAGGCGTTTGCCGCCAAGGCCGCCGAGACCCGCGCCACCTTTAAGGAGTGCATGGACGACGACTTTAACACCGCCGGTGCCATGGGCGCTGTCTTTGGCTTTGTGACCGAGTGCAACCAGTACCTGGAGCAGGCGGGCGACGCTGCCGACAAGGCCGCAGTCCTGGCTGCCGCCGATACACTGGCCGAGCTGCTCGATACGTTTGGCGTCGAGCTTCCCGAGCCCAAGGTCGAGCTGCCGCTGGGACTGCTGGGCGTTGCCGCCGGTCTGGTCGCCTACACGGGCGACGACGTGGATGAGGCCGCTGCCAAGATTCTCGAGGCTCGCGCCGAGGCCCGTGCCGCCAAGAACTGGGATCTGGCGGATGCCATCCGTGATCAGCTCAAGGACCTGGGCCTGACGATTGAGGATACTGCCGCCGGCACCCGTATCAAGACTCTCTAATCCCTGCGGGTTTCCCAAGCACCCGACCTTGCCGTTCAAACCGTCGCTCGCGTACTCAAGTACGCGTCGCTCCTCTTTCACGGCAATCTCGGGCACTTGGAAAACCCGTACCGACCGCCCGAATTAATATTCATGGGCGGTCGTTTATTTTGTTTCGTTTGATAGTTGTATTTAGGAGGTCGCTTTATGGCTGACAATCGCAAGCGTGCGCCTCGTGGCGGCAAGCAGGCCGCTTCTGGCTCGCGTCCGATTCGCCGTAATGACCGCGCTGCCGCTTCCAAGGGCCAGCGCGAGCGCTCCCATGCCCAGGCTGCGCGTCCGCAGCGAGATCGCAACCGCGACAACGTTCAGGTGCCCAAGGGCGAGTTTATCGAAGGTCGCCGTGCCGCCGCCGAGGCGCTGCGTACCGGCTTTCCCGCCAAGTGCGCGCTCATCGCCGAGGGCGGGGAGCGCGATGCCGCCTTGTCGCGTCTGGTCGACGACCTCAACGCCGCAGGCGTCCGCATTAAGTATGTGCCGCGCGCGCAGCTCGATGCGCTGTCGAGCCATGGCGCTCACCAGGGCATTGCGCTCGAGGTGGGCAACTTCCCCTATGCCGATGTTGCCGATATCCTCGATCGCGCGGGTGACGGACCGGCGCTCGTCGTGGTGCTCGACCATGTGACCGATGACGGTAACTTTGGCGCCATCGTGCGCTCCGCCGAGGTCGTGGGCGCGGCGGGCGTCATCATTGCCAACAAGCGCGCCGCCGGCGTGACCGTGGGCAGCTACAAGACCTCTGCCGGTGCCGTCATGCACCTGCCCATCGCGCAGGTTCCCAACATTGCCCGAGCGCTTGACGACCTCAAGGCCGCTGGCTTTTGGGTGGGCGGCGCTTCCGAGCATGCCGAAGGCAGTTGCTGGGACGCTCCCTTCGAGGGCCGCGTGGCGCTCGTCATGGGCTCCGAGGGCGACGGCATCTCGCGTCTGGTGCTCGAGAAATGCGACTTTTTGACCAGGCTTCCCCAACGCGGCATGACCGAGAGCCTCAATGTTGCCCAGGCGACTACCGCGCTGTGCTTTGAGTGGTTGCGCCGCAACGCCGGCGAGCTCATGGGGGAGGAGTAGCGCATGTCCAAGAAGAACCGCGCCAAGTCCAAGGCCAAGCGCTTTGGCGAAGGCTCGGCCAAGCCGATTGTTTCGGCCGCGACCTATGGCGTGGGCGGCAATGCGTTTGCGCAGGCCATCGCCGACCCGGTCTCGACGGTGCACTCCAACAAGCCCGAGCTGCTGGTGGTCGACGGTTACAACGTGATCCACTGCACGCCGCGCTACGAAAAGCTCGTGTACGACCATTCCGACGATCCGTATTCCAGCGACGTTCACGATATGGCGCGCACCGCCCTCATCAACGACGTCGCCGCCTTTGCCCAGGGCCGCTACGAGGCCGTAATCGTGTTTGACGGCGCGGGCAATATCTCCAGTGAGCGCCCCAACCTGCCGGCCCGCGGCGTGCGCATCGAGTTTTCGCCGACAGGCGTCTCTGCCGATACCGTGGTGCAGAAGCTCTGCATCGAGGCGCGTGAGGAGGGCCGCGCGTGCTCCGTGGTGTCGAGTGACGGCACAATCCAGGCCGTCGTCATGGGCAAGGGTGTCACGCGTATCTCGAGCCGCATGCTGGTGGACGAGATCAAACAGATTGATAACGACGTTCACGAGGCAGAGGAAGCTCCGCAGATCAAGATGACTCTGGGCAGCCGCCTGAGCCCCGATGCCCTGGCCAAGCTCAAGGCCCTGCGCGGGAGGTAGGGGAGTTGGCGGGCGATGCTGTCTCGCTAACTCCATTCAGCGATGTCGATCATTCTTTCGAGGCGCCATGTTAGCGCCTCTTTTAGATAAGGCAGTCTCGCTGTAAGAGCGTCGTTTTTGGATAGGATTTCAATTGCCTCGTCAACGAAACCCTCGAGCTTGTCGTCGTCAAACCAGCTCATATCCTCAACAAGCAGCATTTGTTTCGCGGGGCTTGAATGAAACTGCGCGCTGGTAAAACTGTGCTCTCCTGCCTTAAGCTCCTCTAGAGAAACGTTGCACCAGAGCGATGATCCCGAATCGAAGATGGGGGCAGGTCTGCAGGCTAGCGTGTTGACGTTTCGCACAAGGCCAAAGTTACGCCAATGGCGATCATAGTTGGCAATGATGTCATCGCATACAATCATGCGGTCAAGGGCGCCTTTTATATCTGTCGCTCCAAGCTCCTCGCAGTTTGCTACATACCGTTCGTAATCGGTTAGTCGCTCGTCTACATTTGCATGCTGGTTTACATAGAACGCAGGGACATATTCTTCTTCGTCAGTTAAGAAGACATTGCATGTGCTCAAGGCAGAAGTACCCGCGCCTTCGAGCGAATAGGGTACATAATCGCAAGCGTTTAGGATGCGACGGTGAAGTGCGGTCGCCACCATCTCGTTATAGGGTTCCTGGTTTAGATGCGCACCTGCCTTGTGGAGGATTCGACGGTCACCCTCGCATGTCCAATACTTCTGAAGATTGCCGTCCGAGGTGTTATCGGGCTTTGCGGCGGCTGCTTTGCCCTCTGGGGCGAAGGGTGCGATGGACAGAGAGACGTCGTCAAAAGCATTACTGAAGAAGTTAATATCCTCCCACGCGAGACCGGAATCTTGGGGTCTAATCCAATACTGGTCGGATAGGGAGAGGCCGAGATTTCGCTGGATGAGTTCATCGGGAACATCGACTGCGGCTTCTGCAAGCAGGGAGGCTAGTCCAATGCGTGCGAGCGGGATACCGCGGCCTCGCCACCAAATGCGGAAAGAGTCGAGCGACACGGGACTATTGGGGCCAAGTACTCCAATAGGGGCGTGGATGTAATCGATGTCGGCACCGATGTGGGTAAAGTCTTTTCGCGATGTGCTGTAGACCAGCTGGGCGACTTCGTGCGTGCGGTTCATGAGGGTAAACGTAATCTCGCTTTTTCCATGGCCTCGACGGGGGCGTCCCCCCGTTTTGGTCACGGAGCGGAGTCGTGCGTTGACGCTGTCTTTGTCGATGAGCCATACACCAGAAGCCTTGCGTGCCTCAAGCGCTCCGTTTTTTATGAGCTCTTGCACCCTGCGCGGGGTGATGTCGAGTAGCTCTGCAGCTTCCTTCGTGGTCAACATCGCGAAACCCTTCGCCAGAACGAATAGTTTTATATAGCCAATTGTAATTAAAACTATTCGTTCTGGCGAAGGGTTTTAAGATTGAGGGCGAACTGACAGAAATGAACGGGCTTGGTACGTGTTGTTGCTGGATTTTGCATATTTATATAACGCCGCGCGGCCTGTTGCGCCTCGTCCGCAATTCCTTTATTCTTAATTGGCTTCGCGCGAAAGCGCCAAGTGTGCCAGTGTGGCGCAACGGTAGCGCAACTGATTTGTAATCAGTGGGTTGCAGGTTCGATTCCTGTCACTGGCTCCATGAGAGTTTCGGGCTCTGTTCCTTGTGGGACAGGGCCCGTTTCTATTTAGGTGGTGCGCCATCGGGTTAGCGCCCATCCCGTTTTTGGTTTGTCTCGTCCTCCAGTTTGTCTAAATCTGTAACACCAAGACCGATATTTGGCATCTAACTGTTACAGATTGAGATGAAACTTAGGGTGTTTTAGGAATATCTTGATCTGTAACATGTAGAAGCGGAATAGGCCTCCTGCTGTTACAGATCGAGACAAGGGCGGGTACGGTCCTGGATGTCCTGCTCGAGCGTGGATTTCTGGACACGAGAGAGAAGAAAATCTCCCGACCGGAGAACGAGCGTGGATAATTAACTTGGATAGGGAGCTAAGGTAAACACCGATTGTCTATCGACGGCTTTAGAAACAACGACCCCGATTTCATTGTGGAATCGGGGTCGTTTGTGCCTCAGGAATCCGAATGGATTAATCGAGCTCCTAAGGGACTTCTTGGGTTCTTGCTAATGGTCTGCCGAGGATGTCCCCAATGCAAACAGCGGGCATTTACTCAATATAGTTGGGGTTCTTCTTGATGATCACGCGTGCAGCGATGAACGAGACGACGATGGCGATGACGGCGACAACGCACGCCAGTACGAAGTTGCCCATGGATCCATCGGGAGCGATAAAAATCAGCGCCGAAAGAAGGCCGGGGCATGCTCCCGCAACATACTCTTTCAGAACAAAGATGCCTGCAGGGAGTCCAGCGCAGAGCGCGCCGATTGCCGTGCCGACAAGCAGGCGGGGACGCTCGATGAGGCAACCGTAGAACGCGGGCTCGGTTACGCCACAGAGTGCGGTGACGGCAACCGTGGTGACCATACCCCTCTTCTCTTTGTTTCCCTTCATGGCAGTTGCCAGGGCGAGGCTCGTGCCACCAATGCAGAGGTTCGAGATGAATCCAAAGATAATGGGTGCCCAACCGAGCTGCGCCAAGCTCGTAACTTCGATTGCGATGTAGGCCTTATCAAGACCGAGCATGACAAAATAGGGGTTAAGGGCTGCAAGGATTGGAGTAGCGATAAATGCCACGTTATCCATGAGCCACGTGACGGCATCACTCAGCGCGTAGCCCATCATGCTGCCGGCGGGGCCGAGGATAATCAGCTCAACAGGCACGACGATGAACATGGTGAGTAGCGGCTTCAAGAACAGTTTGGTAACGTCCGGGATGATTTTCTGAAGACCGCGATCAACAAAGTACATGAACACAACGCCCAGTACGATTGGCACCACCGTGCTCGAGTAGTCATTCGTCGGGATGGGGATGCCAAGAAAGTCGAGACCCTCAGCACCGCTAATAGACGAGCTAATCATGATTGCGCCCAGCAGCGCGCCCATGATAGGCTGCATCTTCATGACGGCGGCGAGCTGGTAGCCTAGGTAAACGGGCAGGAAGCTAAATGAGGCACTGAAGATCGCCAGCAGAACCTGGGCAGTTCCGCTATCGGTGCTCAATCCACAATAATTGACCAGGAGATTCTTAATCGAAAGAATGAGTCCGCCTACGATGAGCGCCGGGACGATGGGCATGAATACCTGTGCGGAGACATTTCCGAATTTCTCAACCAGGCTCATGGCAGTGTTGCCGCTTTTGATACCCTCTGCAAGATCCTTGGCGGTTTGGGCATCGTCGGCAACCGCGCCGCCGCCGACTTCGATTCCCGCGAAGTCGAGGAAGTCGTTGTAAGCCTCGGTGACGTTGGGGCCGATGATCACCTGAAGCTGGCCACCGCTGACTACTGCCCCGAGCGCCTGATCGGCCGATTTGGCGAGCTGGAGATCGATGATCGAGGTGTCTCGTGCGTCGATGCGAAGGCGCGTCGCACAATGAGTTACCGATGTAATGTTCTCTTTGCCGCCAGCAGCCTTTAGGACTGTTTCGGACATTGCCTGATATTTCATCTCTTTCTCCTAACCTTCCTGCTCCTGATACTTCGAGATAAGGTCTCGGTACCAATACCAGCTCTTTTTGGGGGTGCGCTCCAGATTGTTCTCGAAGTCGATGTGGACAAGTCCGTATCGTTTTTCGTAGCCGTTGATCCAGCTATACAGATCCATCGTCGACCAGAGGTAGTAGCCCTCAACGCGCGCGCCGTCGCGCTTAGCCCTCATCATGTGCTCGATGAACTGGCCCAGAAGCTCGATGCGGTCATCATCGTGGATCATTCCGTCTGCGTCTGGTTGCTCATAGGCGCCATGTCCGTTTTCCGTAATAAAGATGCGGGGCGCGTCATAGCGCTCGTGGACATCCATGATGGTTGAATACATGCAACTTGGGAGTATTTCGCGGCCCCATTTATTGCGGGGAACATTGCTGTCGCGGGCGCTTTCAAACAAGGGCGCAATGCATTTTCCTTCGACTTTTTTGCTCGAACCGCCCTTATTGTTCGCCGAAACGGCAAGCTCTCCACCGTGCCAGTCGGTTACATACTCTCGGCAATACACGTTGAGTCCAATAAAATCGACTTTACCGTCTCTGAATTCTTCTACGTCATTTGGGGATCGATAGAGCGAGACGCCAAGTTTTTCAAGGATTTCGTCCATTTCTGGCGGCAGTTGACCCTGAAGCGCTGGTGCCAGAATCATGCGATTGGCGAAAAAGTCTGCGTATCGAAATACGTCATCAGGGTGCTCGGTTGCCGGGTCGAGTTCGACAACGCCGCCATCGTGGACGGCGCCGATGATGCCGTCGTAGCCCATTTGACGATATGCTCGGACTGCGAGTGCGCTTGCGCGCATCAGGTTGTATTGAAACTGCATGTACGACTGAACGTCGAGCGATCGATTGGGGGGATAGTTGCCCAACATGTTTACGCAGTAGCTGTAGAAATGCGGCTCGTTAACGGTAGCCCAGATTTTGACGCGGTCTCCAAAGCGCTCAAAGCAAATCTTGGCGTATTTGCAGAACCACTCTGCCATGTCGTTGTTCAGCCATCCGCCTTTGCAAGCAAGCGTGAATGGCAGATCGTAATGGAACAGCGTAACGTTGGGCTCTATGCCATTTTCGAGGCAGCAATCAATGACTCGATTATAAAAATCGATACCCTCTTCATTCACTTCGCCGATACCCGTGGGGATGATTCGACTCCATGAAAGAGAGAAGCGATAGGTGTTTTGTCCGCCTTCTTTCATCATGCGGATATCTTCTTCATAGCGATGGTAGAAGTCGCAAGATACATCACCGTCAACATGGTTGATGTTCTTATTGCTTGTGTGGTTAAAGAAATCCCACTCGCCGAGGCCTTTGCCGTCTTCGTTCCAGGCACCCTCGCACTGATAAGACGCCGTGGCGGAACCCCAGAGAAACGGCATGTTGTTCACGTTGCCCATGAATCCCCTTTCCATCATTCAACACGGTGGATACGTGTGACGGAATTACGATTAAGATGACGTCAACTGATTTGAATCATAGGAGAACGACCAAAGCTGTTTGATTCAATAAATGAACCATAATATCGAGGAGAGCGGAAAGAGGGATCACGTGAATATCAATGACTTCGATGTGCTCAATCGCATTAGCTCCATCATCAACAGCGAGTTTGGGTCAAACGATGCCGCCATCGCTCGATATCTCATCGCTCACATTAGGCGTTCGAGCGAAATCAATGTTGCCGCAATAACCCGCGATGCATTCGTGACCCGTTCCGCTGTTCGTCGTTTCTGCAATCGATTGGGCTACCAGTCTCTTAGCGATTTGAAAGAATCATTTACTCAATCAGTCTTTCCAAGCGACTTAAGCCATCGAGAGGAGGAATTTGGCTACGAGGAGTACAGGGCAGAGCTCGACGTTCGCATGATCGAGATGTTCGCTGAGGTCGAAAGCGGCGTGTCCGATATTGCTATTAAGCACCTTGCCGACGAAATTGATGGCCATAAAAACGTTGAAATCTGGTGCACCAATAATGTGAGCGCCAATCTCGTACGATTTCAGCAGGAAATGTTTTATGCGGGCAAGATAGTTCGCATAGTTGCTGGGGCTAACGTCGCGGAATTGAAAAACATGGGAGACGCTTCGCAGTCATTGATAATTCTCGTATCGGTCTCCGGGCTATTTGTGTCACAGGCGCGTGAGTATCTTGAGTGCCGTTCGGGCAGGAAGATTCTAGTTACTGCGTTTAGCAACGATGACAAATCGAGGTCTTTTGACCGTGTATATCGTCTTGGTAATGCAGGAAACGGAATTGACCGACTCGGCGTTTATTCGAAATACGCCATGACTTATTTCTTCGACTTGCTATCGTCGTGTTACTTGAGTCGCTACCCCTGCACCAAGGGGGAGCCGCTCTATGGGTCTACTTTGGCCTGGCCCGAGTAGTTGCGGCTCTTTAGTTCTCCCGCTTAGTGAATGAGCGTGGATAATCTGCCACTTTGGATTCGAAGCCGTGCTAAAAGAGGGAGATTATCCACGCTCGATTTCAAACGGGAGAAAATCCACGCTCGTTCGTGCCGGAAAAACCCGATCGCAACCTATGTAATAGTGCAAGAGGGTCGTTATCGAAGGTCGATGCCGTAGACGTACTCCACCGTGACAAAGTGTTCCCTCGGGAAATGTCACCAGCGCAGCCAAATCCACTGTCCTTCATATCTAAACTCAACAAAACCGCAGGTCAAAAGCATATAGATACGCCCGGCACCGTGTATCTAGAGGTTTTCGTTGACAGCCCCCAAGGTGGCATCGTATTATCTTCTTCGTTCGCGGGGGCGGCGGTCCAAAAGACCAAAGGACCTGCGGATACTTGAACGATTGGGAGTTTGCCCGAGTGGTTAATGGGGACGGGCTGTAAACCCGTTGGCTCTGCCTACATAGGTTCGAATCCTATAGCTCCCACCCGTCAAGTGCCTGTATAGCTCAGTCGGTAGAGCACTTCGTTGGTAACGAAGAGGTCACCAGTTCAAGTCTGGTTGCAGGCTCCATCCGGCGGTGTAGCTCAGTTGGTTAGAGCACACGGTTCATACCCGTGGCGTCACTGGTTCGAATCCAGTCACCGCTACCATAGGTAACACGGTGGCTTCTCAATAGTATGTTGAGAGGCCACTATGGTATAAAGGCAAAGTCCCGTCCGGGGACGACCTGTTAAGAGGAGGGCTTTATGGCCAAAGAGAAGTTTGAGCGCACTAAGCCGCATGTTAACATCGGCACCATTGGTCACGTCGACCACGGCAAGACCACGCTGACCGCTGCCATCACCAAGGTTCTCTCCGAGACCGAGGGCTGCAAGGCTGACTTCACTGCGTTCGAGAACATCGACAAGGCTCCCGAGGAGCGCGAGCGCGGCATTACGATCTCCGTCTCCCACGTCGAGTACGAGACTGCTGCCCGTCACTACGCTCACGTTGACTGCCCGGGCCACGCTGACTACGTTAAGAACATGATCACCGGTGCTGCTCAGATGGACGGCGCTATCCTGGTCATCGCCG